>JAPUDV010000108.1 GCA_027492875.1 Candidatus Competibacteraceae bacterium
GGGATTCCTAACGACTTTGACAGTCCAGAAGAGTATTTATGCACCAACGCCGGTATGGATTAGATTATTCAAGAAGTCGTTTATTCCATCACCAAGAATCTGCCCGGCAATACGCTTTTCATCAGGCGCTGGAGTCGCTCTTTAAGCGGTTGGAATCAAACCCTCAAAATCGCTGTTCTCCACCTCTAACCCATACGCCACCCGGCAGAATTTTAACGTAAATTCATTTGGTTAGCGGATTTTGTCCTGTACAATGTAGCACTTAATTCGCATTTCAATACGGATCAAGGCGCCCAGTTCACCACACCGCGCTTCACCCAGCCCCTGCTCGACAAAGGAATCCAGGTCAGCATGGATGGGCGGGGGCGGGCACTGGACAACATTTTTGTGGAGCGACTTTGGCGAACTGTCAAGTATGAGTACGTCTACTTACAGGAAATATCGAGCGTCCCTGAAGTCCAGTTGGGGTTACGGGACTTCTTCCACTTCTATAACCATGAACGTTTCCGTCAGTCATTGGACTACCGGACACCGGCTCAAGTGTATCTGGGATCGTCTCAGGATAACGGGAACAGGATACGGGTTTGTCAACCCGCCTCTCTCTTAATTTCATGGGACTTTGGTCTTGACAATGGGGAGTATCTTATCTCTCAACCACGGGAAGCGTCTGAGGAAACTTGGAAAGTGAATCCTGAACGCGCTTCGCAAGCGGATAAGTTCCACATTGAAATTCAAGCGCAGCCTACCGCCGACACGGTTTGTCCCGTTGAAATGTCCTACAGCTTGCGCGTCTCCGGCGCGCAGCCCCGTTCGCGGTACTGCCGGAACCGTTCGCGCGATTGCGCCAGCACGTCGGGATGCTGGTCGACCAGTTCCACCACCCGCTGGTAGCGCTCGAAACCCTCGGGTAGGGAATCGGTCAAATTGATCAGCACCTGCGCCTCCACCACCGCCGGCGCGACCGTGCCGACCAGCACCGGCGAGCTTTCTTCCCCCGCCAGCGGATAGCGTTCGTGCGGGACGAAGCTGTCCTGCCGGAAAGTCCACAGCAGATCGTCCAGCGCCGCCGCCCGCGCCTCGGACTCGGCGAACAGGTAGACGGTATGGCCGAGACCGTGCGCCTTGTCCGCCAGCCGACAGGCCAGCAGTGCCCGACCATTCTCCTCGTGGTCGGGCAGCACGTAGAAATCAATGCGCGGCACGCCCGTCCTCCCGCTGCGCCTCGGCGACCCGATCCAGCAAATACTGGGTCAACAGCGGCACCGGCCGCCCGGTCGCGCCCTTGGCCTTGCCGCTTTTCCAGGCGGTGCCGGCGATGTCCAAATGCGCCCAATGGAATTTTCTGGCGAAGCGGGACAGGAAACAGGCGGCCATGATCGCGCCGCCATCCCGGTTGCCGGAGATGTTGGCCATGTCGGCGAAATTGCTGTTCAGCCCCTCCTGATAGTCCTCCCACAACGGCAGTTCCCACACGCGGTCGTGGGCGGCATGACCGGCGGCGGCGAGCGCGTGCGCCAACGGCGAATGGTTGCTGAACAGGCCATGCGGATGGCGCCCCAAGGCGATGATGCAGGCCCCGGTCAAAGTGGCGATGTCGATTACCGCCGCCGGTTCGTCGCGTTCGGCGTAGGTCATGGCGTCGCAGAGGATCAGCCGGCCCTCGGCGTCGGTGTTGAGAATTTCGACGGTTTGGCCGGACAGGCTGGTGACGATGTCGCCCGGCCGGGTGGCGTGCCCGCCCGGCATGTTCTCCACCGCCGGAATCAGGCCGGTCACGTTGAGCGGTAGCTTCAGTTCGGCGCAGGCCCGCAGGGTCCCCAGCACGCTGGCTGCCCCACACATGTCGTATTTCATTTCGTCCATGCCCTCGCCCGGCTTGAGCGAGATGCCGCCGGTATCGAAGGTGACGCCTTTGCCCACCAGCACGTAGGGTTTGTGCGTCGCCGGTCCCTGCCGGTAGTCCAGACGGATCAGCTTGGCCGGCTGGATGCTGCCGCGCGTCACCGCCAGCAGCGCCCCCATGCCCAAGCGTTCCATGTCGGCCGCTTCCAGCACCTCGACCTGGAGGGTCGGGAATTCCCCGGCCAGCGCCTGGGCCTGCTCGGCCAGATAGGCCGGCGTGCAGAGGTTGGCGGGGAGATTGCCCAGATCCTTGGCGAATTTGACGCCGGCGCTGATCGCGATCCCTTCGCTGATCGCCTGTTCGCCGCCCGGTAGTTCCCGCCGGCCGGGCACGCTGAGTATAATCTTGCGCAAGGACCGGCGCGGGGCGTCCTTTTTGCTTTTGAGGAGGTCGAACCGGTATTGCGACTCCTCGACCGCCTCGACCGCTTGGCGGATTTTCCAGTTGAGATCGCGGCCCTTGACCGTAAGATCGGTCAAATACACCACCGCTTCGGTGGCGCCGGTATCGTTTAGAACCGTTGCGGTGTGGGTCAAAATCTGCTGGAAGCGGCGGTCGTCCAGATCGCGCTCCCGGCCGCAGCCGACCAGCAACACCCGCTCGCATAGCGCCTCGGGCACGTTGAATAGCAGCAGCGATTGGCCTGGCTTGCCTTCCAGATCGCCCCGGCGCAGCAGGTTGCCCAGATAGCCGCCGCAGGCGGCGTCGAACTGCTCGGCGGGTGCGGTCAGCCGCCGGGATTCGTAAACGCCTAGCACCAGGCAGGCGGTGCGCTGTTTTTCCGGGTTGCCGCTCTTGACCGTAAATTCCATCGGCGGGCTTCCTCCGAGTTTTAATGGGTGATGGATCCTGCCGGACCCAGGACCAGGCGGGTTGCGGGGCCGCAGAACGCGGCCGAACCGCCGGAGCGGATGGGGATGCGCCGGCGCCTGGAGAATGAAACAGGGCATTTCCACCGAACCGCCGGATGAAGGGCGATACAGCATCTTGAATGCGTTGAGTTTAGCCGGAAATCACCACGCCTCACAGCCAGGCCCGCAGCGGAGCGCCCTCGAACGTGCCTTCCACCATTGACCGCTACCTGATGCGGGAGATTGGCTTGACCCTGCTGGCGACCGCGCTGGTGCTGCTGGCGATGATCCTCAGCCACCGACTCGCCAGCTATCTGAGCAAGGTCGCCAACGGCCTGCTGGCGCGCGATTCCATTTTTCTCCTGCTGGGGCTGCAAACGGTCGAAGTTTTGATCCTGCTCATCCCGCTGGCGTTTCTGCTGAGCATCATGCTCGCCTTGGGTCGGCTGTACCGCGATCACGAGATGGCCGCTCTGGCCGCCTGCGGTTACGGTGCGTTGTCGGCGTACCGCGCGGTCTTCCTGCTGGCGGCGCCGCTGGCCCTGCTCACCGCCGGGCTTTCGCTGTTTCTGTCGCCGGTGACCATGGAATTCCAGTTTGAGCTGCTGGCCAAGGCCCGCAAGGAAGCCGAAATTTCCATGTTCGCGCCGGGCGCCTTCCGCGAGGTGCTGGAGGGCCGGCATGTGGTCTACATCGGCGCCCTGGACGAACGGGAACTGCGCAACGTCTTTATCCAGAGCCGCGAACCCAGCGGCGACATTAGCATTACCACCGGCGAGCGGGGACGGCAGGAAACCGATGCGAACGACCTGCGCCACATCGTGCTGGAGCACGGCAACCGTTACCGGGGCACGCCCGGCCGCGGCGATTACGAAATTCTCAGCTTCGAGCAGGCCACCGTGCGGGTCGACACCCGCGCGCCCGAGCAGGCATGGAAACACCGGGAAGCGCTGCCCACCCGACAATTGCTGGGTTCGAGGGAGCCCGTTCATGTGGCTGAGTTGCACATGCGGCTCAACAGCCCGTTCCAGGTGTTGGTCATCGCGTTGTGGGCGCCGCTGTTGGCCCGCGCCCGGCCGCGCGAGGGCCGCTACGGCCGGATTGTCGCCGCCCTGCTGATCTACGCCATCAATTTCAACCTGATCGGGATTGGCGAGTCCTGGCTCAGTCACGGTATCGTCGGGGGGCGCGTTGGCTTGTGGTGGGTACACGGTCTGTTTCTGCTGGTCGGCGCCGGCCTGCTGTTCCACTACCATGCGGCCAGCCACGGTGCCCGTCTGCTGCGGCGCGCCCTGCGTCGGAGCGCCGCATGAAACTGCTGGATCGCTACGTTTTCCGCACCGTCGCCACGGCGACTCTGGTCGCGCTGTTGGCGCTACTGCTGCTGGAATTCTTTTTGAGCCTCCTGGTGGAGCTGAAAGGTGTCGGTGCCGGCGGTTATAACTTTATGGCGGCGCTCCGCTTTCTGCTGCTGGTCCAGCCACAGCGATTGTACGAACTGTTTCCCATGGCGTTGCTGGTCGGTGGCCTGCTCGGCATGGGCGCCCTGGCCAGCGGCAGCGAGCTGATCGTGATGCGAGCATCCGGCCTGTCGCTGGTTCGGCTGACCCGCTCCGTCTTGCAGGCCGGACTGCTGTTGAGCCTGGCGGTGCTGCTGGCGGGCGAGTTCGCCGCGCCTCCGCTGGAGCAGTTCGCCCGCGAACAGCGCGCCGTCGCCAAGGGCGAAAATCTGTCGATCCGCGGTGGCCGCGGCTTCTGGGCGCGCGACGGCAATGATTTCATTCACGTTCGAGGGGTACTGCCGGGCGTCCGGCTGGTGGATATCAATATTTTCAAAGTGAGCCCCGAAGCCCGGCTTGAAACCGTCACCCATGCCGAGGGTGCGCGCTATCAGGCCGGTCGCTGGGTGCTGGAAGAGGTGAGCCGCAGCGTCCTCGGCGGCGACAAGGTCCTGACCGAGCAACTGTCCAACCTGACGGTGGTTTCGGCCATCAGCCCGCAGATCCTGGAAGTGCTGGCCGCCAACCCCGAGGATCTGTCGATGCGCGACCTACGGGTTTATGTGGACTATCTGGAACGTAACGGATTGGACGCCCAGGGCTACCGGTTGGCTTTGTGGCGCAAGCTGCTGGCGCCGCTGGCTTATCTGGCGATGCTGGTGATCGCCATGCCGTTCGTGTTCGGCCCGCAGCGCTCGGTTGGCGTCGGCCAGCGCTTGTTGGTCGGGCTGCTGCTCGGACTGGCGTTCTTCCTGATCAATTATCTGCTTGGCAACGTGGTGCTGTTGTACGGTTACCCGCCGCTGGTGGGGGCCGCGCTGCCGTCGCTGCTGTTTCTGGGAGCGGGTTTTGTCGCGCTGCGCCGGCTGCGTTAGGCGTTTCCGCCTTTGGGCAGCAGCACCAGTTCCGTTTCCGACACGCGGTCGGGGAGTCGCAGCGCCAGCAGGAGCAGCAGACAGGTGAACCCGGTTCCCAGGCTGAGGCCGACCCCGAGCTTCAAGACCTGATGCAGATAAGCCGCTGGCGCCAACCACGAGCCGGCGGTTAGAAACCGCAGCAGCGCGCGCCACCAATCGATGCCCCGGCCATCGCGCTGCTGCACCCGCAACCGCCAGGCGCGCATTCCCAGGGTCTGGCCGCCGTGGACCCAGAACCCACCGTAGAAAAAGAAGCAAACCAGCAACAGATAGGTGCGGAAAAATGGATTTCCCAGCAAGGGGTTATGTGCCTCAAACGCCGCGCTGCCGATCAGGATCACGGCCAGGCCCAGCGCCAGCGCGGCCGCAACGAACAGCACCCCGGTCAGCAACAACCCGTCATAGCCAATAGCCACCAGCCGGCGCGGCAATCTCGCCAATGGAAAAATGGCGAGGTTCGATGGTGGCGGTTCGACTGCGCGCATCGTCGGTCTATCACGCGGTTATCGTGGGAACTCAACCGGGCTCGTTCGAGTTACTTGCCAGCGGATTTGGCGGCGTTCTTGCCGTTCATCTTGCCTTTGCCGGTGTCGGATTTGGTGGATTGTCCGGGCACTGGCGCGTCTGGAACGCCGCTCGTCGGCACGGGTCCACCCAACCAGCCGTTAATCTCCACCATATCCTCCTCCGACAACTGACCGGCGGCCTGCTTGAGCACCAGGAAATTGGCGATGTAGGAATAGCGGGCGGCGGCGTACTCCCGCTCGGCCAGGAAAACGTTACGTTCGGCGTTCAACACATCCACGATGGTGCGGGTGCCCACCTCGTAACCGGCCTGGGTGGCTTCCAGCGCGCTGCGGGTCGACACTCGGGTTTGGTCCAGCGCCTTGATCTGGCTGATGGAGGTTTCCTGACCGCGATAGGCGTTGCGAACGGTGCGGATCGTATCGCGCTGCAGGTTTTCCATGCCCTGGCGGGACGCTTCGTAGTTGTAGGCCGCCTGGCGGGAGCGGGAAGACACCGCGCCGCCGCTATACAGGGGAATGGTCAATTGCAGGTTGACCTGGCTGCTGATGGTGCGGTTGAACGCATTATCCACATCGGCGCGGCTGGCGTTCAGATCCAGGGATGGATAGTGCCCAGCCTTCTGGAGCCGGATATTTTCCCGGGCCTGTTCGACCCCGAAGCCGGCGCTGCGCAGCGTCAGGTTGTTGTCCAGCGCCATGCGCACCCACTGCTCGGGATCGTTGGGATTAGGCAGCACCAGTGGCATCCGCTCGCTGAGCACGTTGATTTGTGCGTAATCCTGGCCGGTCAACTGCCGCAGAAATTCGCGGGCGTTGGACAGCTTGTTGGTGGCGTCGATTTCCGAGGAAACGGCGCCGTCGAATCGCGCTTGGGCATCGTAGACGTCGGTGATGGTGGCCAGCCCCACCTCGAAGCGCCGGTTGGCCTGTTCGAGCTGGCGGGCAAAGGCGTTTTTTTCCGCCGTGGCGAAGGTCAGGTTGTCGATCGCCGCCAGCACGCCGAAGTAACCCTGCGAAATCCGCAGGATTAGATCGTTCTGCGCGTTGCTGAAGTCGGCGTCGGCCTGCTTGACCGTCGCCTCCGCCAGCCGCTGCTGTACCTGGCTGGCGCGGTTATAAACGGGTTGCGTCAAACCGATCGCGTAGTTGTGACTGTCGCTGGAGGAACTGCCGGTCGGCGACCCCACGATCCCGAAAGTGTGGCCCTGCGTGGCCGTGACGCCCATGCTCGGCAACAATAAGGCCCGAGCTTGCGGTTTGGTCTCCTGGGAAGCTTGCCGGCTGGCGGCGGCGGCCTTGAGCGCGGGATCGCTCTCCAGGGATTGTCGGTATACTTGCAGCAGGTCTTCAGCCCCTGCCGGCGGGCCGAACAAAGCGGCGACCAGTCCGGCCAACAGCAAACGGTGCGCTTTGGGCATGGCTGACGGACTCCCTCTTGATAACGAATAGTTTAACGATTGCTAATATACCAAACGGACAAGCACGGCGAAAACCCCACGCCCGATCAGGAGGTGATGGGGCGAGCGCTCATGGGTGGGAACGGTGGGATCGACTTCGCGCGACCAGGCGTTGATTCCGCCATCCAGACTGGCGCACTCGAGAAGGCGTCGGGCACCGACGCGTTCCGGGCTGCCGCACTTCCCTGCGATCCCTGGCGCGCGGCGGCGGCGCGTTCCGGTTACCACGCCAGCCCGCGCTGGAGTTCGAGGAGCGCCAGTTTGCTGCGGGGGGCGCTTAGAATTCGAAGATCTTGCGGGGTTCCGCGTTGCGCAATGGCGGCAGTGCAGTGTCGAACAGGCTTTCCTCGATCCATTCCCGCTCGCGGGTTCGGGTGACCAGCAGCGCCTCCATCACCGGCGGCTGGCCCACCACGATGAACAGCCGGCCGCCCAGGCTCAGACTCTGCCGCCAGCAGTCGGCGAGCACGGCCACCGAGCCGGTGACGGCGATGACGCCGTAGCGGTGTTCGCCCCAGCCGTGGCTGGCATCACCGGCGTACAGCGCCACATTGCCGATCCCGTGCGCCTTGAGCTTGTGCCGGGCGGCCTCGATAAAATCGGGAACGATGTCCACGCTGGTCACCCCGGCGGCCAGACACGCCAAACAGGCGGTCAGATAAGCGCTGCCGGTGCCGACTTCCAGCACTTGGTCGGTCGGTCGCGGCGCCAGCGCCTGCAGAATCCGGCCCTCGATGGGGGGGTTCAACATGACTTCGCCGTGGCCGAGCGGGATGGCGACGTCGCCGAAGGCCAGATTGCGGTAGCGTTCCGGCACGAAATCCTCGCGCGGCATCCTGGCGAGCGTGTCCAGCACCCGCTGGTCCAGTACTTCCCAGGGCCGGATCTGCTGTTCGATCATGTTGGAGCGGGCCTGCTCGAAATTGAATGCGGTCATGTGCGGGGTCCTGTCAACGCCTGGTGGTTTGGGGATGCTGGCGGGGGCCGCCCCCCGGCCGGGATTCGGGGCGCGCTCATTCTAGCATAAGGGTTTTTCGCGCGGCGCGGGCTTACAGGAAGGTCGCCGTTACCGCAAATAGCCGCTCGACTTCGGACACCCGCTTCTTGTCAGCCAGAAACAGGATGACGTGGTCGTCGGCCTCGATCATGGTGTCGTGGTGGCAGATGGTCACCTCATCGCCGCGAGCGATGGCGCCGATGGTGGTGCCCGGCGGTAACTTGATTTCATCCAGGCGCCGCCCCACCACTTTCGAAGTTTTGTAATCGCCGTGCGCCACGGCTTCGATCGCCTCGGCGACGCCCCGGCGCAGGGAGTGGACCTTGACCACGTCGCCGCGACGAACGTGAGTCAGCAAACTGCCGATGGTGGCCTGCTGCGGCGAGATGGCGATGTCGATGATGCCGGAGGACTCCACCAAATCCACATAGGACACCCGGTTGATCAGCGCCATGACCTTGCGGGCGCCCATGCGCTTGGCCAGCATCGCCGACAGGATGTTGGCTTCGTCGTCGTCGGTTACGGCGCAGAATACATCCATGTTTTCGATGTTTTCCTGCCGCAATAGAGTTTCATCGGCGGCGTCACCCTGTAGCACGATGGCCCGGCCTAACTGCTCCGACAAGCGCCGGCTGGTGGCCGTGTTGCGTTCGATGACCTTGACCTGGAACCGCTCTTCGAGCGCTTGGGCCAACCGCGCCCCGATATGGCCGCCGCCGGCGATAATCAGGCGCTTGACCATCCGGTCCAGCTTGCGTAACTCGCTGACGATGGCGCGGGTGTTCTTGCGCGCGGCAATGAAAAAGATCTCGTCGTCGGCCGCAATGATGGTGTTGCCTTCGGGAATGATCGGCTTGCCCTGGCGGAAAATGGCGGCCACCCGGGTGTCGATGCCCGGCATGTGCTCGGGCAGGGTGCGCAGCGCTTGGCCGACCAAGGTGCTGCCCTCGTAGGCCTTGACCCCCATCAGCCGGACCTGGCCATCGGCAAAATCCAGCACCTGCAAGGAGCCGGGGTGCTCGATGATGTGGCGGATGTAGTCCGTCACCAGTTGCTCGGGGCTGATCAGCACGTTGATCGGCAACGCCTCGTCCCCAAACAAGCGGTCCTGATAGGCGATATAGCCCCCCGCCCGGACCCGGGCAATCTTGGTCGGGGTGTTGAACAGCGTGTGGGCCACCTGACAGGCGATCATGTTGACCTCATCGTTATCGGTCAGCGCGATCAACATGTCGGCGTCGGCGATGCCGGCTTGCTCCAGCACGCCCGGATAGGCGGCATGGCCGCAGACGGTGCGGATATCCAGCCGGTCTTGCAGCGCCTGCAACCGTTCGCCGTTGGCGTCGACCACGGTGACGTCGTTGGCCTCGCTCGCCAGAATGTGCGCTACCGAACCGCCCACCTGGCCGGCGCCGAGAATGACGATTTTCATGACGTTTTAAGTTCAAGTGCGCGTTGCATGATTCATTCGTCCAGCGCTTTCTTGGGATCGATGCCCAGCGCGCGCAGCTTGCGGTAGAGGTTGGTACGCTCCATGCCTACCCGCTCGGCCAACCGCGCCACGTTGCCTTCGCATTCGCGAAACTGTTGCATCAGATAGGTTCGTTCGAACTGTTCCCGCGCCTCGCGCAGCGGCAGGTTCAGGGGAATGCTGCCGACATCCTGGGATTTGGCGGTGGTGATGCCGCGCACGGCGGCGTCCACTTCCTCCAGCGTGATTTCCTCCTCGCCGCCCAGAATCAGCAGGCGCTGCACCAGGTTCTTCAACTCGCGGATGTTGCCGGACCAGTTGTAGTTGCGCAGCCGGTTCTGGGCCGCCAGGGTAAAATGGCGATAAGTTAGCCCTTCCTGATCGACGAAATAACCGATGTAGTAATTGAGCAGTTCCGGCACGTCCTCGATGTGATCGCGCAGCGGCGGCAGCTTGATCGGCACCACGTTCAGCTGATAGTACAGATCCTCGCGGAACCGTCCGGTCGCCACCTCCTGTTCCAGGTCGCGGTGGGTGGCGGCCGCCACCCGCACGTTGACCCGCACCGGCTCCTTGCCACCGATGCGCAGGAAGGAACCGTTTTCCAGGGCGCTGGCCAACTTGGCCTGGGCTTCGAGGTCCATGTCGGCCAGTTCGTCGAGAAACAGGGTGCCGCCGCTGGCCTGCTCCAGCCGACCGTAGTGAACTCGCTCGCCCTGCTCGGAGCCGAACAGCTCCAGACTGGCGTTTTCGCGGGCGATCGACCCCACTCCCACATCCACGAACGGGCCGTTGCGGCGCGGGCTGTGGGCGTGCAGGAAGCGGGCGTAAACTTCCTTGCCGGTCCCGGGTTCGCCGAAGATCAGTACCGGGGCGTCGTGCTGGGCAATCTTGAGCACCTGGGCCCGCAACCGCTGGATGACCTCGCTGCGGCCGACCGGCTCGGCGACGATCCGCTGCTGGCGGCGCAGGTTCTGGTTTTCCCGCGCCAGCCGGTCGGCATCCAGCGCCCGCTCCACGGTCAGCAGCAGCTTGGCCATCGACAGCGGCTTTTCGATGAAATCGTAGGCGCCCAGCCGGGTCGCCTCGACCGCGGTTTCGACCGTGCCGTGGCCGGACATCATGATCACCGGACAGGGTAGATGGTCGCCCTCGCTCCACTCCTTCAGCAAGGTGATGCCATCGGTGTCCGGCATCCAGATATCGAGCAGGATTAAATCGGGCCGTTGGGCGCGGCGGGCTTCGCGGGCTGCGGCGGCGTGCTCCGCGATAGCCACGCTATAACCCTCATCTTCCAGGATTTCCTTCACCAGATCGCGAATGTCCGGCTCATCATCGACCACCAAAATATAAGATGCGCTCATCCGGCCTCCTTATCGGCATTTAACGGCACGGCGGAACCGGCGGGCGGGACCGGAGACCCGGCGCTGCTATGCAGCGGCAACCGGACCACGACCCGGGCGCCACCGTCCTCCGGCGATTCCAGCTGGATCCATCCCCCGTGTTCTTCGACGATTTTCTTGACGATGGCCAATCCTAGTCCGGTTCCCTTGGGTTTGGTAGTCACGTAGGGCTCGAAGGCGTTGTTCAGGATATGGTCGGGAAAACCGGGGCCGTCGTCGCGCAGGCTCAGTTGGGCGCAATCGGCTCCGGTCACATGCTCGCGGGCAGCGCCGATCCACAAGGTCGAACCGTGGTCGCCGCCGATGGCTTCAATCGAGTTCTTGACCAGGTTGTGCAGCAACTGACGCAGCCGGCCCTTGTCGGCGTTGACCGGCAGCGGCTCGCGAGCCAGTTCCAGCTTGATCTCCACGCCGGCCGGATAATCGCGGTACAAATAGAGCACCTCGGCGATAAATTCGTTCATTTCCACCGGTTCCAGTTGCAGGCGCGGCGGGCGAGCGTATTCGTTGAAGGCGTCCACCATCTCCTTCATCGCCTGCACCTGCTGGATGATGGTGTGCGTGCCGCGATCCAGCACCCGGCCCTGTTCGGCATCGAACAGTTTGAGGTACTTGTGGCGGATGCGCTCGGTGGCCAGTTGGATCGGCGTCAGCGGGTTCTTGATTTCGTGAGCCAGCCGGCGCGCCACCTCCGCCCAGGCGGCGTCGCGCTCGGCCTGGACCAGATGGGTAATGTCGTCGAAAACCACGACGTGACCGCCGCGCAGACCGACCGCGTCCGGCAACGAGCTGCCGCGGCACATCAGAATGCGCCGTCCGGCGCCGCTGAACCAGGCGATTTCCTGCCGCCAGTCGCCACCCCGGGCGAGTTGCGGGGCGAGCGCCTCGATCAAATCCTGCAACACCGGCTGTTCGACGGCAATTCTCTGGCTGTGGGCACCGATGAAAGCTTGCAAATCCACTCCCAGGAGTTGGCTGGCCGCCTCGTTGCAGGTTTGCAGGTGACCGGCCTGATCGATGGTCAGAACCCCGGACGACAGTCGCGCCAGCACCGTCTCCAAATAGGCGCGCTGGCTTTCGACCAGCGCCTGGCTGTGTTGCGCGGCATCGCGCGCCTGCGCCAGGTTGCGGGTCATCTGGTTGAAGGATTGCACCAGAAACCCCAGTTCGTCGGTGCCGGTGCGCGCCAGTTGCTTGTCGAACTGACCGGCGGCGACCGCCTGGGTCCCGCCGGCCAGCTCGCGCAGTGGCTGCACCAGCCGGTGCGCGGTGTAGAACGCGGCCCAGAACGCCGCCAGCACCGCCAGCAGCAGCGCCAGCGACAGAATCAGGGTAAAACTGGCCTTCAACGGCGCCCGCAGGAAGATCAGTTCCTTGTAGCTGTCGAAGGCCGCCTGCACCGCGTCGGCCAACAGGCTGAGCCGGTCGGTCACCGGGAACAGCGCCTGCAGCAGTCGCTCCTCGTTGCCGAAGCCCGTCACCCGCACCACCACGCGGATGTGGAATCCCGCGTCGCGGATCGGCTCCAGGCCGACGTAGTTGCGGCCCTGCCGCACTTGCAGCAGCACCGTATCCGGTGGGGGCTCCGGCAAAGCCAGCGAGGGGTCGGCGGTGGCGGTCGCGATGATGCGGCCGCCGCGGCCGAACAGAGTCAGCTCGGAAGCCTCGCCGAAATCAAGCAGATCGTCCAGGCGCCGGGCCACCTGCTCGCCGTAGTTTTCGGTAACGCTGTCGGCGATCCGCACGGTTTGCTTGAGCACGTCGCGCATTCGCAGGTCCAGGGCGGTTCGGCTGAGTTCCAGGGCATCCTCCAGCCCGCGGTCCACCCGAACGTTGAACCAGCTATCGATGCCTCGTTGCAGGAAATTCAGCGAGAAGCCGTAAACCAGCGCCACCGGCGTGATGGCCAGCACGGCGAAGATCCCCACCAGCCGCAAGGTCAGCCGCGCGCCGGGCACCTGGCGGCGGTACAAGCCGATCAACCCGATCAGATTGTAGAGAATCAGCGCCGCCAGCGCCGCCAGCCCGACGGCGCTGGCCAGCAGCAGCCAGGCGTACATCTGTTCGAAGTGGGCGGAGTTGGTGGTGGCGCTCGCCATCAGAACCAGCATGACCAACAGCAGCCCCAGCAGCACCAGCACCGGAGATAGCCCCTGACCTCGAGCGAGCCGGCGGATCAAAGCGGCCATGCGTACCACTCGCTGGTGAGTCGCCAGCCCTCGGAGAGATAGGCAAGCAAGCGCAGCGGCGCCGGCAGGGCATCGAGGTCGAGCCGCGCCTGCAATGCACCTTCGTAGCGCTGGTCCGGCGCCAGCAAGCTGTGATCGAGCAGGGGGAATTCGTGGATTTGGCCCATGAACCGCAGCGCGGCCGGGCGGGTGGGAAAGTTGCGGCGCTCGCCGCTATTGAGATTGTGGACCAGATACTGCCGGCTCAGCGCATGGTATTCGAGGCGGAAACGCTGGGCCAGCGAATAGACCGTTTCATCCCACACCCAGGAGCGCCGCCGCCGCACCTCCATCAGCAGTTCGATGGTGAGCGGCACTCCATTTTGCAGGGCGTCCAGCGCCTGCTCGCTGAGGCTGTATTCAATCTGGGCGCTCAGACGGTAGACCCCGCCTTCCAAACGAGTGCTGGCGTCGATCACATCGAAACCGGCCGCCCGGACACTGGTGACCGCCAGCAGCGCCAGCAGCGCCAGCAGCCCGGTGCGGAGCCGGGTCCGAATCAGCACGCCGGCCAGCATGGCTCCGCCTCCGGGGCCACGGTTTGCCTGCCCAGCACGGCATAATAGAACCCATCCATGCCGCCCTCTCCCGGCAGAATCTGGCGGCCGCGCGGCGCGGCGTGGCCCCAGTCCGCCGGGATCGGTTGCTCGCGGGCCTCCGGATGGGCGGCGAGAAAAGCCGCCACCACCTGCTCGTTCTCCGCGCGCAGCACCGAGCAGGTGACGTACAGCAGCAGCCCCCCCGGCCGCAGCAGCGGCCACAGCCCGGTCAGCAGCGCTTGCTGCCGCCCGGCCAGCGCGGCGATATCGCTCTCGCGGCGCAGCAGCTTGATATCGGGATGGCGGCGGATCACCCCGGTCGCCGAACAGGGAGCATCCAACAGAATCCGGTCGTAAGGCGCGCCGTCCCACCAGTCCGCCGGCCGCCGGGCGTCGCCCGCGATCAGTCGGGCACCCAACCGCAACCGGGCCAAGGTATCGCGCACCCGCTCCAGCCGGACAGCGTCCCGATCCAGCGCGGTCAGATCAAGGTCCGGCGCGCATTCCAGCAGATGCCCGGTCTTACCGCCGGGCGCGGCGCAGGCGTCCAGCACTCGCTGCCCCGGATGAATCTCCAGCAGCGGCGCCGCCAGTTGCGCGCCGGTATCCTGGACCGACACCCAACCCTCGGCGAAGCCCGGCAGCGTCGCCGGATCGGCGGGGGTGGCCAAGGTCAACGCGGTTTCGACCGCCGCCAGCCCGGCGGTGTAACCCGCCGTCGCCAACCGTTGCCGGTATTCCTCCCGCTCGAATCGAAGCCGGTTGACCCGCAGCGTGAAAGGCGGGCGAGCATTGTTGGCGTCGACGATGGCGGGCCAGTCGTCCGGCCAATCCCGCCGCAACCGCTCCAGCAACCAGCACGGATGGGCGGCGCGGGCCGCCGCATCCGCCTCGATCCGCGTTTCCAGTTCCGCGCGCCGGCGCAGGGCGTTTCGTAACACCGCGTTGACCAGACCCGCCGCCCAGGGTTTGTGCAACGGGCGAACGGCGGCGACGGTTTCGGTCACCGCGGCGTGTTCGGGAACGCGCAAGTGCCACAACTGGTAGAGGCCGGCCAGCAACAGGCCTCGAACCGCCTGCTCGCCCGGCGCCAGCGGCCGCGCCAGCAACCGGTCGAGCAAAAACTGCAATTGCGGCTGCCAGCGGCAGACGCCGTAACACAGTTCTTGAAGCAGGCCACGCTCGCCCGGACTGGCGTGCTCCAGAGCGAGCGGCAGCGCCGTGGCCAGCGACTGACCTTCGCCCAGTACCCGGCCCAGCACCTGGGCTGCGAGGGCGCGGGTGTTCATGCCGCGCCCAGCCGCTGGCCGACCAGCCGGCGGGCGTTCAGAAACGCGGCGGCGGGCAGCGGCCGCCCGCCCGGCAGTTGCACTTCGGTCAACCGCAGCACCCCGGAACCGGTCGCAACCGCGATCCCCGCCGGGTCTTCGCGCAGGACCGTGCCCGGCGGCGCGGCGGACGACTCCTGCTCGGCCCGCGCTCGCCAGACGCGCAACGTCTGACCGGCCAGTTCGGTTCGAGCCACGGGATGAGGGTTGAACGCCAACACCCGCCGCTCCAGTTCCAGCGCCGGCCGGCTCCAATCCAGCTCGGTCTCGGTCTTGTCCAACTTGGGGGCATGGGTGGCGCGGGCGTCGTCCTGCGGTTTGGCGACCAGTCGTCCGGCCAGCAAATCCGCCAGCGCCGCCCGCAGCGTTTCGGCGCCCAGCGCGGCCAGTCGGTCGTGCAGCTCGCCGCCGGTCGTCCCGCGGGGGATCGGGCAGGCGGCCCGCGCCAGCACTGGCCCGGTATCCAGGCCGGCTTCCATGCGCATGAGGCAGATGCCGGTCTCGTCGTCGCCGACCAGCAACGCCCGCTGGATCGGCGCCGCGCCGCGCCAGCGTGGCAGCAGCGAGGCATGGATATTGACGCAACCCCGTCGCGGGATCGCCAGCACCGCCGGCGGCAAGATCAGGCCGTAGGCGGCCACCACCAGCAGATCCGGCGCCGCGCTCGCCAGCTCGGCCCAAACGGCGGGATCGCGCAAGCTGGCCGGCTGGTGGACCGGAATGCCGGCGGACTGCGCGCAAATCTTGACCGGGCTGGCGCGCAACCGCCGGCCGCGCCCGGCGGGTCGGTCCGGTTGGGTATAGACGGCGGCGGGCGCGTGACCGACATCGAGCAGGGCTTGCAGGGCGGGTACCGCGAAATCGGGGGTACCCGCGAAGATCAGACGTGGCGCGGTGGCGGTCATGGGGTGCGTGGTTTGGCGGAGGCGCCGCTCGTTACTGAAAGACGGGCGGCGTGGTTTGGCGGGGCGGGCGCGGAGCCTGACGCATTCATGCTCAGGGCGCGTGCGATTCCAGACGGGCCTGTTTCTCCAACTTCCTGCGGATGCGGTCGCGCTTCAGCACCGATAGATAATCGATGAACAGCTTGCCGTCCAGGTGATCGATCTCGTGCTGGATACAGATCGCCAGCAAGCCGCTGGCATCGAGTTCGAACGGCTCGCCGTCGCGGTCCAGCGCGCTGACCCGGACCCGTCCGGCGCGGCGGACGGTCTCGTAAAAGCCAGGCACCGACAAACAGCCTTCCTCCGTCTCGCTCTCACCGTCCCGCTCGAGCACGGTCGGGTTGACGAACACCAGCGGCCGATTTTTCTCCTCGGAAACATCCATCACCACGATGCGTTTCCGGACGTTGACCTGAGTCGCGGCCAAGCCGATGCCCGGCGCCGCGTACATGGTCTCCAACATGTCGGCCATCAGCGCGCGCGCGCCGTCGTCGACGATTTCCACCGGCAGCGCCGGTTTGCGCAACCGGGAATCGGGATAATGCAGTAGGGTCAATCGTGCCATGGCAGCTCCGCGAATGCTTCGTTCAGTCGACTCACTGTTTTTTGCATACGGAAATCATACGAGAAACTCTGGTACGGGGGCTATACTTTAGCGCGATGGGGGTGATTCGCTACCCCCCGCCCGTTTCTTCGGAGGATGAGCAAGGACCATGAACATCTCGCGTTCCTCGAACGTCACGCGTTTCTCAAGGCAGCTTGGGACCGCCCTGTCGCTGGCGGCGGCGCTCCTGCTCGGGGCGTGCGTCCAAATGCCTTCCCAACCCGAATCCAGCTCCGCCGCCGAACCACCGCCGATTTCCGGATCGGCGGGAACCGCCGGCGCCGTGCCGGCGCCGGTCGCGCTGCGGCCGGACCATCCTCAAACCTACACCGTGGTCCCCGGAGACACGCTGTGGGGCATCGCCGGACGGTTTTTGCGGGATCCCTGGCAGTGGCGGGAGATCTGGCGGCAAAACCCGCAGCTTCGCAACCCCAACCGGATCTACCCCGGCGACCTGCTCCAGTTCAGCCACGACGCCGGTGGCCAGCCGCAATTGGAAGTCGCCGAGCGCGATGAGATTCCGCTGCTCAAGTTGTCGCCCAAAGTCCGGGTCGAGGAGCTGAGCCAGCCGATCCCACCGGTGCCGCGCGACGCGGTCGAAGCGTTTCTGACCCGCGCCGTGATCCTGAGCGAGGCTCAGTGGAAGACGACGCCCTACATCGTGGCCGACGACGACAACCAGGTTGTCTACACCGACCGCGATCGGGTGTACGCGCGTGGCGCTCTCTTCGACCAGCCGCGCTATCAGGTGTTCCGCCCCGGCGAAGAACTGCGCGAGCCGGGTTCCGGTCGCTACCTGGGCACCGCTGGCCTCTATCTGGGCGAGGCGGTTCTGGAGCAGGATGGCGATCCGGCCACGTTCACGCTGGCCAATACGATCGCCCCGATCCGGGCCGGCGACCGGCTGCTGCCGATCGAGGCCGAGCGCGAACTTTACCGCTTCGAACCGCATCCGGTTCCGCCGGACACCGAAGGCTCCATCATCGCCAAGCTCGACACCAACGTCACCCAGATCACCCAGTACAGCAGCGTCATCGTCAATTTGGGCGCTCAGGAAGGCATCGAGCCCGGCCACGTACTCGCCATCTACGGCAAGGGACGGGAAGTCGAGGATCCGGTCTCCGGCGGCAGCGTCAAGTTGCCGGGCGAACGCGCCGGCCTGTTGATGATCTACAAGGTCCACGATCTGGTCAGCTACGGACTGGTGATGCAGGCCGATCGTGCCATTCATTTGCAGGATCGGGTAACCACCCCCTGAACCACTCCGCCACGCCTCCGGCCGCCGAGCCGGCCTGGCTGCTGGCGCTGCTGCGGGCGCCGGGCATCGGCCCCGCCCGTTTTGGCCGGCTGTTGGCGCATTTCGGTTCGGCGGCTGCGGTCTTCGCCGCCGGCCACGCTGAACTGCGCCAACTGGATCTGCCGACCGCCGCGCTCGATGCGCTGCGAAAGCCCGACTGGCTGCGGGTGGAACAGGATTTGGCCTGGCTGGAACGGCCCGGCAACCATCTGCTGCAACTGGACGACCCCCGCTATCCGCCGCTGCTGCGGCAAATCGCTTATCCGCCGCCGCTGTTGTTCGTCCACGGCAACCCCGACTGTCTGCGGACGCCGCAGCTCGCCATCGTCGGCACCCGCAACCCGACTCCGCCCGGCCGGGAAACCGCTCACCACTTTGCCGCTCATCTGGCCGGCGCCGGCTTGGCCGTCACCAGCGGCCTGGCGCTCGGCATCGACGCCGCCGCCCACCAGGGCGCACTGGCTGGGGGTGGCCAAACCATCGCGGTGATGGGCACCAGCCTGGACCGGGTTTATCCCGCCAGGCACCGGGATCTGGCTCATGCCATTGCCGAGCGTGGCGCGCTGGTGTCGGAACTGCCGGTCGGCACGCCGGCGACGGCCGAAAATTTCCCCCGGCGCAACCGCCTGATCAGCGGGTTGGCGCTGGGCGTGCTGGTGGTGGAAGCCGCCCTGCAGAGCGGTTCGTTGATCACCGCCCGCCAAGCCCTCGACCAGGGCCGCGAAGTGTTCGCAATCCCCGGTTCGATTCACAACCCCTTGGTCAAGGGTTGCCACGCGCTGATCCGGCAGGGTGCAAAACTGGTGGAAACGGCTGCCGATATTCTTGAGGAATTGGGCTCCCTCGCGGCGTTCGTCGGCGGCGAGGCCGAAACCTCGACCACCACCTCGCCAGCTTTGGAAACGCTGGACGAAGACTACCGGCAGCTGCTCGCGGCGATGGGTGACGGACCGTTGGCGGTCGATTCGCTGGTGGAGCAGTGCGGATTGACGGCGGAAGTGGTTTCCTCCATGCTGCTGATTTTGGAATTGGAAGGTTATGTGGCAGCCGTCCCTGGTGGTTTGTACTGCCGCCTGAAAGCCTGAAAGCCGGCCGCCTGAACCGGCGCCTGCCCGCGCCCGCCGCCGGACGGCGGGGTTTTTGTCCTTCCCAGATGAGCGCTGGAATGAAAGAAAACGTGTTGGACGTGCTGATGTACCTGTTTCAGAATTACATGGACGACGATGTGGATGCCGACCCCGACCGTGAATCCATCCAGACCGAGCTCCTGGCCGCCGGTTTCCCCTCGCGGGAAATCCAGCAGGCGTTCGAATGGCTGGACAGCCTGATCGACCGCCAGGCGATCACCCGACCGGTCAACCCCGGTTCCTGCCGCATTTACGTGGCGCGGGAATTGGCCAAGCTGGATGTGGAATGCCAGGGCTTTCTGTTGTTTCTGGAGCAAAGCGGCATTCTCGATTCGGAAACCCGCGAGCTGGTTATCGACCGGGTCATGGCGCTGGAGGCCGACGATATCGGTTTGCACCAACTCAAGTGGATCGTTCTGATGCTGCTGTTCAACCAGCCCGGTCAGGAAGAAGCCTGCGCTTGGCTGGAAGATCTGGTGCTCGACGGCGTGCCCGGTTACCTTCATTAAGCGTTCGCTCAGTATTCCCGTCACTCGCTTGAATTCCCGCCGCATCGATCGGTCATGGCGGGGGCATCGCCTTCTCGGGCCGGAGTTTGATCCGGCGCCACCTTTACATCAGTCACCCGCAGTGATTTGTCATGAGCAAGAACTTGGTCATCGTGGAATCGCCGGCCAAGGCGAAAACGATCAAGAAATATCTGGGCAAGGACTTCGAGGTTCTGGCTTCCTACGGCCACGTGCGCGATTTGGTTCCCAAGGAGGGAGCGGTCGATCCGGAACATGACTTCGCCATGAAATATCAGGTGATCGAAAAAAACCTGCGCCATGTCGAGGCCATCGCCAAGGCGGTCGCCAAAGCCGACACCCTGTATCTGGCCACCGACCCGGACCGCGAGGGCGAAGCCATTTCCTGGCACCTGCACGAAATCCTCCGGCAGCGCGACCTGCTGCGCGACAAACCGGTGCAGCGGGTTGTGTTTCACGAAATCACCCAACGGGCGATTCTGGACGCCATCGACCACCCCCGTTACCTGTCGCTGGACCTGGTCAACGCCCAACAGGCCCGCCGAGCGCTGGACTACCTGGTCGGCTTCAATCTGTCGCCGCTGCTGTGGAAGAAAATCCGGCCCGGCTTGTCGGCCGGTCGGGTGCAGTCGCCGGCTCTGCGGATGGTCGTCGAGCGCGAGGAGGAAATCGAGCGGTTCCAGACCCGGGAGTACTGGACGCTGGAGGCCGACACCGCCAAGGCCAGTCAACCGTTTGCCGCCCGCTTGTTCGAGTACGCCGGCGAGAAACTGACGCAGTTCAGCATCGCCGACGGTGCCCGGGCGCTGGTTCTGGAACAAAGCCTTCTGGCGACGGCGCGCGCCCAATTGGCCGAATCCGGAGGACCGACGGCCGATCATCCCACCGCCATCGGCCGGTTGCGGGTCGCCAAGGTGGAACGCAAGCAGCGCAAGCGCCATCCCGCCGCGCCGTTCACCACCTCGACCTTGCAGCAGGAAGCCTCGCGCAAGATGGGTTTCTCCACCCAGCGCACCATGCGAGTCGCCCAGCAGTTGTACGAAGGCGTCGACACCGGCGGCGGCGCGGTTGGCCTGATCAGCTACATGCGCACCGATTCGGTCAACCTGGCGCAGGACGCGATCAACGAGATCCGCGCGCTGATCCTCCAGCGCTACGGCGCGCACAACGTGCCAGCCAGCCCGCGGCTGTTCAAGACCAAGGCCAAGAACGCCCAGGAGGCGCACGAAGCGATCCGCCCGACCTCGGTCGCGGTCGTGCCGGAAGCGATCCGCGCCCACCTCAACGCCGACCAATACGCGCTGTACGAGCTGATCTGGAAGCGCACCGTCGCCTGCCAGATGATCCCGGCCACCCTGGACACGGTCGCGGCGGATCTGGCCTGCGGCGCCGGCAACAGTTTTCGCGCCACCGGCTCGGTCGTCGCCGACCCCGGCTTCATGGCGGTCTACCGCGAAGGGGTGGACGACCAGGCCGACGAGGTCGAAGGGCGGATGCTGCCGCCGTTGCGGACCGGTGAGTGGATCGACCTGCTGGCGCTGCGGCCGGAGCAACACTTCACCGAACCGCCGCCGCGCTTCTCCGAGGCTAGCCTGGTCAAGACGCTGGAAGAGTATGGTATCGGCCGGCCCTCGACCTACGCGGCGATCATTTCCACCCTGTTGGCCCGCGAATACGCGGTGCTGGACAACCGCCGCTTCAAACCCACCGACATCGGTCGTATCGTCAACCGCTTTTTGACCCAGCATTTCACCCAATATGTGGACTACGACTTCACGGCCCGGCTGGAGGATGAGCTGGACGCGGTGTCCCGCGGCGAAGAGGACTGGCTGCCGCTGATGCGGGGTTTCTGGGATCCGTTCAAACAGCGAGTCGAGGAGAAGGCGGAAAACGTCTCGCGCCAGGACGTGGTGCAAAGTCGCGAACTGGGCAGCGATCCCAAGACCGGTAAGCCGGTTTCGGTGCGGATGGGCCGATTCGGACCCTACGCGCAGATCGGCGCCAAGGACGATGCCGACAAGCCGCGCTTCGCCAGTCTGCGGCCGGAGCAGCGGATGGACGCCGTCACCCTGGAAGAGGCGCTGGCGCTGTTTCAATTGCCGCGGGATCTCGGCGCCACCGCCGACGGCGAGCCGGTCCAGGCCAACATCGGTCGGTTCGGACCCTATGTGCGCTACGGCAAAAACTACGTTTCGCTGAAACAGGAAGATCCCTACACCGTCAGCCGCGAGCGGGCGCTGGAACTGATCGCCGCGCATCGGCAGGCGGCGGCCAGCAAGGTTCTGGGCGAGTTCCCCGGTTCCCCCATCCGGATCCTGAACGGCCGATTCGGTCCCTACATCACCGATGGCAAGAAAAACGTTCGTCTGCCCAAGGGCCGCGAGCCCGCCAGCCTGGATCTGGCCGAGTGCGAAGCGCTGGTGCGCGACGCGCCCGACAAGAAGCCTGCTGCCCGCCGCCGCGCCGCCAAGCTATCCTGACCGGAAATTTTCGTCGTGAACCTGCTGCGCCCGCGCGCCGCCGCCCGTGCGGTTCGCTCCGGCGGCCTGATCGCCTACCCGACCGAGGCGGTGTACGGGCTCGGCTGCGATCCCCGCAACGAACGGGCAGTGCGGCGGTTACTCGCGCTCAAGCGCCGGCCGGCGCATAAGGGCCTGATTCTGATTGCGGCTGACTTCGCCCAGCTCGCCCCTTTTTTGCAGCCCCTGACCCCGGCCGATTTGGAGCGGTTGCACGCAAGCTGGCCGGGACCCCACACCTGGCTGGTTCCCGCCCGGAGTGGCACGCCGCGCTGGCTGCGCGGCCGACACGACACCCTGGCGGTGCGGGTGACCGCCCATCCGCTGGCGGCGGCGCTGTGCCGGGCCTGCGGCCATCCGCTGGTGTCCACCAGCGCCAACCTCAGCGGTCGCCCTCCGGCTCGTGCCGCGCTGGCGGCGCGCCGGCAACTGGGGCGGCATCTCGATGCGCTGCTGCCCGGCCCGACCGGCGGCGCGACCAAGCCGACCACCATCCGGAGTTTGCGGACCGGCCGGGTCGTGCGCGGCGGTTGAAAGCGCCAGGGTTTCAGTGGCGATTGCCCGTCAGGGCAAAGATGACGGCGCACTGGCATTGCGATGCGAAACTTCTTGGGCCGCGCCGCCGTGGGGGCTACTCCGGATTCGCGCCCGCCGCCGCCGGCAACACTGTCACCGCTGCGCCGTCGCGGATCTTCAACTGCCCGTCGGTCACCACCCGATCACCGACGTTCGCGCCTTCCAGAATTTCCACCAGGCCGGGGCGACGTAGCCCCAGCTTGACCGGCGTCATCGTCGCCTTGCCATCCATCACCCGGTAAACGAAGGTCTTTTGCCCCAGCGGCACGATGGCCTGTTCCGGCACGACCAGGGCGTTCTCCCTCCGCTCCAGAATCAGGCTCACCCGCGCGAACAGGCCGGGCCGCAACTTGCTATCCGGGTTGGGTAGTCGCGCCCGCAGCAGCACGGCGCGGGTTTCCTCGTCCAGGGCCGGCTCGATGGCGTAAATGACGCCCTCGAAACCTTGATCGGGATAGGCGTCCACCCGCGCCGTCAGCCGCTGGCCGACCGCCAGCCGCGCCAGGTAGATCTCGGGCACCCGAAAATCCAGCTTCATCGCGCCGAGCCCCTCCAACGCGGCGATGTCATCGCCCGGCTTGACGTAGGCGCCGGGGCTGACCTGGCGTAGTCCGATCACCCCGTCGAACGGCGCCCGGATCACGGTCTTGCTCAATCGCACCCGGTTCAGTTCCTGCTGGGCGCGCGCCGTGTCCAGCCTGGCTCTGGCTTCGTCCAGGTTCTGCGGGCTGGTCAGATTCTTGCGATCCATGTCCTGCAAGCGCCGGTAACTGCTTTCCTCAAGGGCGAGTTGGGCGGCGCTGCTGGCCAGTTGCGCCTGGTATTCCTCCTGATCCAGGGTGATCAGCGGCTCGCCCTGACGCACCCTCTGGCCTTCCTTGAAATGGATGGTCGCCACCCGACCGGCGATTTCCGGACGGATCATGACCGCCTCATCGGCGCGCAGGGTGCCGACCGCCGTCACTTCGACGTCGAGCGTCGCGCGGGTCACCGGCGCGGCCCTGACCGGCAAGGGCGGCATGGCCTTCACTTGGGCCAAGACCGCAAGGGGACTCATTGGGAAAATAACGAGGGCGACGCCCAACGCCGCCCGTTTCAGCCTAATGTGCATGACAGTTTGTTCGCCTCGGGCGCACGCGGGGTTGGCGCGGCGCGAAATCTTAGGGGACCAGCAACGCGCCGATGATGGCGTACGGCAACGCCGGCAGCAGGTTGCCCACGTGAATCCGGCCGATTTCCAACAGATTGATCCCAATACCGAGAATCAGCAGCCCGCCGGTGGCGTTGACGGTGTCCAGCACCGCCGGTTGCGACAGGAACGCCAGTTGCACCGCCAACAGGGTAATGCTGCCTTGGACCAGCAGCACCGGCACGGCGGAAACCATCACTCCGATCCCCAGCGACGAGGCCAAGGCTACCGAGGCGACGCCATCCAGCAACGCCTTGACCAGCAGCACGCTGGGATCGCCGAGGGTGCCGTCCTGAATCGAACCGACGATGGTCATGGCGCCGGTCAGATACAGCAGGGTGGCGGTGACGAAGCCTTCGACGAAACGGCTGGAGTTGGCGCGCAAGGTCCGGCTCAGGGTTTCGGCCAGATTATCCAGCCGCTGTTCGATGCGCAGCAGCTCGCCGGTGACGCCGCCCAGCAGCAGGCAGCCGATCGCCAGCAAGGCGTGCTGGGCTTCCAGCGCCATGCGCAAACCGATAGTAACCGTGGCCAACCCCAGCGCCTGCATCAGCACGATCTTGATGCGTTCCGGCAGTCGCGTTCCGGCGGCCAAACCGATAGCGCTGCCCGCCACCACCGCGCCGGTGTTCACCAGGGTGCCAATCACCCTTTATTTCTCCCGGCCTGTTCGCACGTTTCCGGCCATCGCCTTCAACCCAGCAGCATCTTGACGCCCACCAGCGTCAGAAACACGGCGAACACCTTTTTCAGCACATCGGTGGGCAGGGTATGGGCCAGCTTCGCGCCCAGCGGGGCCGACAGCATGCTGGTCAGCGCGATCCCGACCAGCGCCGGGCCGTAGATGTAGCCCAGGCTCCAATCAGGCCGGCCGGCGGCGTGCAGCCCGGTGACGATGAAGCCCAGAGTGCCGGCCAGGGCGATGGGCAGACCGCAGGCGGAAGAAGTGGCCACCGCCTGGCGAATCGCCGTATTGCACCAGGTCAGGAACGGTACGGTCAGCGAGCCGCCGCCGATGCCGACGATGGCGGAAACCGCGCCGATCACGCCGCCGGCGGCCAGCATGCCGGCCGTGCCGGGCAGGTCGCGATGCGGCGCCGGCTTGGCGCCGAAACCCATTTGCGCCGCCACCGTCAGGACGAACACGGCGAAGACCTTGCTCAATACCGCGCTGGGCAGGGCATCGGCGATGGCTGCTCCCAGCCAGGCTCCGATAACGATGCCCGGTGTCAGCCGCCAAAAGATCGGCCACAGCACCGCGCCCCGCCGGTGGTGGGCGCGCACCGAGGAGATTGAGGTGACGACGATGGTCGCCAGCGAGGTGCCGATGGCCAGATGCATAACGATGGCGTCGCCGACCTGCTGATGCTGGAAAATCCAGGCCAGGGCCGGAACGATGATCAGCCCGCCGCCCACGCCGAGCAGGCCGGCCATGACTCCGGCGAACAGGCCCAGCGTCAAGTAGAACAACAGGGTCGACAAGATTGTTTCCAAGATCGGGTTATCCTTGTTGCACCAACATTGCTGAAGAGGAGCGCGCCGCCGATCTATGGTAAATTTTGCCTCGAATCGGCCGCCGGGCTCACGATCGCGCGGCGTTATTGTAAGGGCGAATCATCGGGTATGTCCCCGTCCCGACAACGATCATTCCGTGGCGCCCGTTCGCCGCGGGCGGCATAAGAACAGCGAGGAGCAGGCACAGGCATGAAAGTTCAAAGAATCTGCGTGCTGGGTGGCACGGGTTTCGTCGGCCGGCATTTGGTGGCGCGGCTGGCCAATCGAGGCTATCCGGTCAGGGTCTTGACGCGCTATCCGCACCGGCATCGGGAAATCGAGGTCTTGCCCGGCGCGGAGCTGATCGAAGCGGACGTGCAGGATCCCACGGTGCTCCAGCAACACTTCTCCGGCTGTCATGCCGTCATCAACCTGATCGGTATCCTGCATGAATACTCGTCGAGCCAAAGCTTCCGCGCCGTTCATACCGAACTACCCGGCAAGGTGGCGGAAGCCTGCCACGCGGCCGGGGTCAAGCGCCTGCTGCACATGAGCGCCCTGCACGCCGACGCCGCCAAGGGGCCGAGCCAGTACCTGTCCAGCAAGGGCGAGGGCGAACAACGGGTCATGCGGGTTCCGGATCTGGCCGTAACCATTTTCAAGCCTTCGATCATCTTCGGGCCGGACGACAATTTCTTCAACCAGTTTGCCAACCTGCTCAAGTTTGCCCGCGTGCTGCCGCTGGCTTGCCCCAACTCCCGCTTCGCCCCGGTCTATGTCGGCGACGTGGCGCAGGCTTTCGAAACGGCGCTGGACAACGACGCGACTATCGGCCAGAGCTACGAACTGTGCGGGCCGCGCATCTACACCTTCAAGGAGCTGGTCGAGGACATCGCCCGGATGCTGGCGCTGAAGCGGCGGGTGGTCGGCTTGCCGGATTCGCTGGCCCGATTACAGGGCAAAATTCTTGGCATGTTGCCGGTGAAGATCTTCACCACCGACAATTTTCTCTCCCTGCAAGTGGACAGCATCTGCTCCTGCAACGGGCTGGAGGCGCTCGGCATCGCTCCCCGTTCGGTCGAGAGCATCATGCCGATGCACTTTGCCGACCAGACCCAGCGTCGCCGCTATGATTCTTTCCGAAAAACCGCCCGGCGCGGATAGCACCGGCGCGGCGACAGCCGCGATGAGACGACTCCGCGCCGATCGCGGAGTCGTGCATCGGGTGACTCACAATCCGCGCGGCCATGCACTGGAAGGGAATTTGACCCTCCCGCTGACAGCCATCCGTCTGGATCTGGACTTTTGCACGGTCCGGCTTAGTTCCGAGAGGACAGCCGATGAATCCGGCTTCAGCGTCGATAGGCGGGTTTGTGAAGTAATCGGGCTAGAGGTTGCTGTTGATCACCAGCGTCGCGCCGGTCATGCAGCCGGATTCGTCCGGATCGCACAGGAAGGCGATCACCTTGGCCACGTCGGCGGGACCGGTGCGGGTGCGCAGATGCGGCGCGGCCCGGCGCAGCATGGTGGTGTCCACCGCGCCCGGCGCCACCGCGTTGACCCGGATGTTGCGCGTCCGGCCTTCCGCCGCCAGCGCCTCGGTCAGGCCGGTCAGGGCAAACTTGCTGACGGTGTAGGCGACGTAGCCGGGAAACTTCTCGGTGCCCGGCACTCCGCCCAGCGACGAGACGTTGACGATGGCGCCACCGCGTTCGTCCATCAGCCGGAACGCCCGCCGCGCGCACAGCGCCGCCCCGCGCAGGTTGACCGCCATCACCTGATCCCAGTCCGCCATCGCCATCTCGGCGAAGGGGCCGCCGAGCAGGACGGCGGCGTTGTTGACCAGAATGTCCAGCCGGCCGAAGGCGGCGGCGATGCCGGCAAAGGCGGCATCCACCTCGGCCTCGTCGGCGACGTCCAACGTGATGGCGGAGGCACTCAGACCGGCGGTTTGGATCTCGGTCACCGTCGCGTTCAGTTCCGGCTCGGTGCGGCTGGCGACGATGACGCGAGCGCCCCGGCGCGCCAGCGCGTGCGCCGTCGCCGCGCCGATGCCCCGACCGCCGCCGGTGATCAGGGCCACCTGGTTGTGCAGGGACGGCGAGACGGTTGCGATGCTCATGGCGATCCTCCGCTTTATCGGCCGAACCGAATCGCGTAAGTGGCCCCCTGACCGCGCGATTCGTCGATCCGCAGGCTCGCGGCGGCAACCCGTTCCCGCCAAGGGACCGACCGGTCGCGGGTCAGTTCGGCCCAGAAGCGCTCGAACAGCGTCCGGGCCAGGTTCTCGGCGGTCACGTTATCCATGGCCAGCACCGCCACTTCGTCGGCGGGCAACACGTAGCGCTTGCCGCACAGCCGGCAGGCAAACTCACCCTCGGCGGCGGGCAAGGGCTCCAGCCATGGGTTGTCCCCGGCGATCAGCACCTTTTCATCCCACTGGTCGCAAACGGTTCGCAGCGCCTTTTTGAAGACCTCGTAGCTGAGCATCCGCGCCAGCGCCGGCGGCTCTTTCAATTCCACCGTCAGTTCCACCTGATAATTGTGGCCGTGCAGACCTTCCTTGCGGCCGTCCGGGAACACGGTCATGTGCGCCGCGGAAAATTTGAGATTGTCCTTGCGGATATGGATCGTCCAGCTCCGCTGTCCATCCTGTCCGATCATGCTGTTGCTCCGGTTGGGTCCATCGATTCCGCCGTCAGGGCGTGCAACCAGTCCGCCAGCGCCGCGCCGTAATGCGCCAGGGTATAACGGCTTTCCACCAGCGCCCGGCAGGCGGCCCGATCCAGGCGCTCGATCCGCTCCGCCGCCGCGCACAGCCCGTCCAGATCGTCGGCTGGCGCCAGCCAGCCGGTTTCCCCGTCGTGGACGTACTCCTGGATGCCGCCTCGCCGATAAGCGATGACCGGGGTGCCGCAGGCCAGCGCCTCGATGCCGACGATGCCGAAGGCCTCCAGCCATTTCGGCGTCATCAGCAGCGCCCGGCAATCGCGCACCGCTTCGGCCAGCGCCGGCATGTGCAGGAAGCCGCCGTAATGGACGGGCGCGCCTGGATGATTACGGTTCAAGCGCGCCCAGTATGCCGGGTCCTGCATGGCGCCGAACACCGTGACCGTTTGACCGGTGCGGGCGGCGAAGACGAACACGTCGTCCAACCCCTTTTCCGGCGCGATGCGTCCCAGCCAGCACAGCGAGCGGCCGGGGTGGGCATTGTAGCGGTAGCCGGCGAGGTCGAGGCCCGGCGGGATCCGTCGGATCGAATCTTGCGGGCCGAAGCTGGCGGCCTGCGCCGCGCTCAGCCAAGCGAGCCGTTCCGGGCGCCGGCGGGCGACGTGGCGGATTTCCCGGTCCAGCGCGCGGTTCAGCGAGCCCATGCTGACCAGGGTGCCCAGCGGGCAGGGCAATAGGCCGCTCACGAACAGGGGCAGCCAGTCGTAGGAAAAGTTCAGGATGGCATCGTCCGGGCGAAGTTGCGTCTCCAGCTCGCGCAGCGCGGCGGCCAAAAATCCATCGGCATCGATGGCCGGCGGCTCGTCGTAATCCCGTCCCACGGCGCTGGGCGCCAGCCGGCCGGGCAGGGTACGCAGATTCGGCACGTCGGCCACGGAGCCGTCCGGCGCGATCAGCCGCGCGTCGTAACCGAGTTCGCCCAGTTGGCGGGCGGCGGTGACGATCATATGTTCCACCCCACCGCCCAAGCCGGAACCCAGCGGCGCGACCGCCGTCGAGAGCAAATGGACGCGCATGTTTCCTCCCAGTGCAGCCTGTTTTCCCATTGTAGCCCGTGGTTGGATTCGGCCCGTGCGTCCGGTGATTTGGGCGAAAGGCCGACGTTCGGTGAACGGGCGGTCGAACGGACAGTCTCTGTGGATAGCGCGTATCAACGAGAGCGAATGAAGTGCGGGTCATCGAAGACGGTCTGACTGGATGGCTACTGGCGACGGCGCTGGCTGGATGCGCTGTCCAGCCTCCCGCGCCACCGGCCGATTCCGCCGCTGGCCGTTGCCTGGCTGGGTACGCCGAGCTGGATGCGGCGGTGGCCGAACGGGGGACGACGCCTTCATCGCCGGCGCGGCTCGCCGGATTTCCCTATCTGCGGGTTGATCGATTTCTGGCCGGCTATCGCGCCCAGCCGTTGAAGTCGGCGGAAACCGCCGCCTGGCTGACCCGACTCGGTGGGCTGGACCGGGAAGCGCGGCGGGTGGAATGGGAGGCGCTGCCGGAAGCGTTGCGGGCGGAGTTGAACCGCCGTCACGCCCCCGACGGGGTACTCGCCGCCCTGGAACGCTGCGCCGCTCGGCTCCAGACCACGGATCTGGCCGATGCCGGCCGGCTGGCGTTGATCCGGGAACGGGCGCGGGTCCCCAGCGAGTATCGGACCATGAATCAAGTGCTCGGCCTCTATCCGCTGACCGCGCTGCCGGTCGATTACGGCGTACTCCGCGCTCAGGAAGAAACGCGGGCGATCTTCGCCCGACCGCTGGCGGAACTGCCCGTTGGGGGCGAGTTGCGCCGTTACGGTCCACCGGCCGCGCCGCCGCTTCCCGTCGATTTCGCCACCACTCCCCGCGATGCACTGGGCATTCCCGAGCCGAATCCGGCGCAACTGGAGGCGCTGTTCGCACGCCATGCGCCGGTTTGGGAGATCGATACGGCCAGCGCCGCCGACCGGCCCGGCGCACCGTACTGGCGGACGGATGGCGTGCCGACGGTCGATCCCGCCGAGGCGGTGGTTTACCGCTTTGTTTCGTATGCCCGCTGGCGGGGCGAACCGCTATTGCAGTTGAACGCCCTGATCTGGTTCGCGGCCCGACCCAGCGCCGGCGCGCTCGATCTTCTCGGTGGACCGCTGGACGGAGTGTTGTGGCGGGTGACGCTGGATCGCGCCGGCCACGCGCTGCTGTACGACAGCGTCCACTCCTGCGGCTGCTATCACCAGCTTTTTCCCGGCCCGACCCTGCGCGTGCGACCGGAAACCGCGCGGTGGGCCGAACCGCCGCTGGCGCCGCAAACGGCTCCAAGGGTCGGCGCGGGCGAGCGCATCGTACTCCGGCTGGCAGCGAATACACACGCCGTACAACGGGTTTACGCCGACCGGCCGGGGGCGACGGCGACTCTGGCATGGCGCGATTACGCGGCTTTGTATGCTGTTCCGGTGGAGGGCGGCGGACGTCGCAGCCTGTTTGGGCCAGACGGATTGGTGACGGGCAGCGAGCGGGCCGAGCGCTGGCTGTTGTGGCCGATGGGCGTACCGTCGCCGGGGGCGATGCGCGAGCGGGGTCGCCACGCCATCGCTTTCGTCGGCCGGCGCCATTTCGATGACGCAGACTTATTGGACCGGCTGTTCGAGCCGGCGGAGGAGGAACGGTGAGGCACAAGATCCTGCTGGGCGTGGTGCTGCTGGCGATCGCCACTCTGACTGGCGCTGCGGATGAGACGCTCGTGATCGGCCGATTTTCCGCCGGGGATTTGACCGGCTGGCAAAGCAAATCCTTCCAGGGCCAAACCCGCTATGTCTTCGATGAACACAGCGGTCGGCGGGCGCTGTTCGCCGACAGCCAGGGCGCGGCTTCGGGGTTGTACCGGGAAATCCGGGTGGATTTGCGGCGCACGCCCTTTCTCGACTGGTCGTGGCGGGTGGATCGGGTGCTGGACGGGGTGGATGAACGGAGCAAGGCCGGCGACGACTATCCGGCGCGGGTCTACGTGGTGGTGTCCGGCGGCGCGGCGTTCTGGAACACCCGTTCGCTGGTGTATGTCTGGTCCAGCAACCAGCCGGTCGGCGCGACCTGGAACAACGCTTTCACCGACAATGCCCGGGTGATGGCGCTGCGTTCGGGCACGCGGGACGCCGGCCGCTGGGTTAGCGAGAAGCGCGACATCCGCGCCGATTTCAAGCGACTGTTCGGTGAGGAGATCGACGCTATCGATGCCGTCGCGCTGATGACCGACACCGATAATAGCCGTCAAAGCGCCACGGCCTGGTACGGGGATATCGTCTTCACGGCGCGGTAGGGTCGGGATCGATCATTCCGATCCCCGCACGCTCGATTCCTGCTTCGGCGGGTTCGCGCAGCTGGATGGCCCGTGCCGCCCTGGTGGATTGGCGGGTGTGGGATCAAGGGATTCTAGCGGGACGGTTCCTAACTTCGCCCGCGCCCCGTCCGCGACCCAGCACTACGCCGTTTCCGTCACCTGCCTCAGCCCCGGCTGGCCCTGCCAATAGCCGTCGCAAGCGCCATGCGGCAGCGTGGCGTTGAGCGTCCGGGCCGCTTGGTCCGGATCGCGCTCCCCGCGCAAACAGGCGGCGAACGCATCAAGGACCGCTTCCGTCCCTTCCGCCTGCGGGCTGACCCGCAGCACATCCACCTTCAGTTGCCGCAACTCCGCCAGTTCCCGCAACAGATTGCAGGTCTGCGCCGACTGTGTCTGGATGCCGTTGAGCGCCAGGAACGCCTGCCCCTCGCGAGTGCTCACGGTCAAACCCTCCGGGTAATCCAGACAGCGGAAGCGGCAATCGTCCTTGGGCAAGTCGTGATGGCGGGCGGTAAAGCAGCGAGCCGAATACGCCAGCGGCAAGCGGCCGTAGACGAACACCTCGGTCTCCACCCCCGCCGGTCGCTCCGCCTGCATCGCCGCCAGCGTCTCGGCCGACAGTTCCACCGGCATCACCCAGCGTTTGGCGCCCAGCCCAGCCAGGAAGCGCAGGGTCCGGTCGTTGTAGACATTGATACCGGTACCCAACACAAACGACGCACCCCGCACGGACAGTAACCGCACCGCGCCCATATCGTTGGCTTCCACGGTGAAGCGGCCGTTCTCGCACCAGCGGTGCAGAGCCTTCAGTTCCGACTCGGCCTCCAGCAGCGCCATGGTGGACAGCACCACCTCCTTGCCGGCGGCGCTCAGCCGTTCGGCCAGCGCCAGCCATTCCTCGGTATTCAGCGCGCGGCGCTTGGAGCAGATCGTTTCGCCGAGATACACGATATCGACGGGCGACGCGGCGATCTGCTCGTAGAAATCCAGCAGTTTTTCCTTGGGCCAGTAGTACAGCACCGGTCCCAGCGCCAGTTTTGGCGTGCGTGCTTCAATCGTCATGGCGATGGCTCCTATTGCCAGGTCCGATGATAAGCGCCCAGAGTCGTCTGGCGACCCTCGGACACCTTGCCCAGTTCCCGCAGCCATTCCGGTTTGGGCGCGTAGGCGGCGGCATTGCGCCGGCAGGCGTCGATGGCCGCACGCCAGACCTTGGTAACCTGAGTCACATAGGCCGGGCTGCGCTGGCGGCCCTCGATCTTGATCGCGGCGATGCCCATGTCCTGTAATTCTGGCAGCAATTCCAGCGTATTGAGGCTGGTCGGTTCCTCGATGGCGTAATAGGTCTGATCCGCCACCGTGAAGCGGCCCTTGCACAGGGTCGGATAACCGGCCGGCTCGCCCGGCGCGTGGCGGTCGATCAGCAGTCCGCCCAGCCGGGTTTCCAGGCCACGGGGCGTTTCCTCCCAGCGCACCGCCTTGGCCGGCGAGCAGACCCCGCACATGTTGGGCGATTCGCCGGTGACGTAGGACGACAGCAGGCAGCGGCCCTCGACCATGATGCACAGCCCGCCGAAGCCGAACACTTCGAGACCCACCGGGCTGTTTTCGAGAACGTGGCGGACTTGCGGTAAGGAAAGGACGCGCGGCAGCACCACCCGACGGATGCCGAAGTGCTCGTGATAGAAGCGAATCGCCTCATAATTGGTGGCGGAACCCTGCACCGACAGATGCAGCGGCAGGTCGGGATGCCGGCGGCGAGCATAATCCAGTACGCTGATGTCGGCGGCGATCACCGCGTCCACCCCCAAGTCCGCCGCTTGATCCACCGCTCGCTGCCAACGCTCCCAACCGGACGGTTGCGGGAAGGTGTTGAGGGCGACGAATACCCGCCGACCCTTGGCATGGGCGTATTGCACGCCTTGTGAGGCGGTCTTGGCGTCGAAGTTCAAACCGGGAAAGTGGCGGGCGTTAGTGTCGTTGCGGAAGCCGATGTAAACCGAATCGGCCCCATGATCGACGGCGGTTTTCAGCGAGGGGAGATTGCCGGCGGGGCAGACCAGTTCCAGCGGTTTGGATGGCGTGGAGAGTATGGACATGGATAGGTCTTATCCTTCGATTAAGGAGTTGGAGCGTCGGCTGAGCCATCCGCGCAATGCGCGCGCGGACTGGCCTCTACGCCAGCGCCACCGCCAGATTGTCGATCAGCCGAGCCCGGCCCAGCCAAGCCGCCGCGAAGATCCGCAAATCGACATCCGCCGAAGTCGGTCGCCGCAAGGTGTCGGAGCAGCGGATCTCAACGTAGTCTGGACGGAAGCCAGCCGCCTCCAGTCGTGTCTTCGCCGCCGTCTCCAGCACCGCGCAATCCCGTTCACCCATTCGCAGGCGTTCCGCGGTTGCCCGCAAGGTCGCGTGCAGTGCTGGAGCCACCGCCCGTTCCTCGGCCGATAAATACCCATTGCGCGAACTCAGCGCCAGTCCGTCGGGTTCGCGGACGGTCGGCACGCCGACGATCTCCACCGGCAGGTCGAGGTCGGCTGCCATCCGGCGGATGACGACCAGTTGCTGCCAGTCCTTCTCGCCGAACACCGCCAGGTCCGGTTGCACCATGTTGAACAGCTTGGCCACCACCGTGGTCACGCCACTGAAATGAGCCGGCCGGCTGATCCCGCACAGCACCTCGGCCAGTTCCGGCACCGTTACCTGGGTCATGTTCGCCAGCGGGCGAGGATAGACCTCGGCCAGCTTGGGCGCGAACAGCAGATCCAGCCCGACCGCTTCCAACCGGCGGCCGTCTTCCTCCAGCGTGCGCGGATAGCCGGCATAGTCTTCGCTGGCGCCGAACTGCATCGGGTTGACGAAGATGCTGGCCACGGTGCGCGGCGCCAGCGCGCGAGCGCGCTCGACCAACTGGATATGGCCGCGGTGCAGGTTGCCCATGGTCGGCACGAACGCCACCCGTTCGCCAGCCCGTTTCCAGGTTGCGATCCGGGCGCGCAGCTCGGCGATGGTGTGTACGGTTTTTTGCATGGCGCGCGCTCCTGGGGTGGGGGCTCAGGCGAGGCAATGCTCGGGACCGGGAAATTCGCCGCTCTTGACGGCGCGCACATAGGCTTCCACCGCCGCTTGCAGGCTGTCGTGGCCGGTCAGGAAGTCCTTGGAGAACTTCGGCCGGCGGCCGGGTGTGATACCCAACATGTCGTAGCTGACCAGGACCTGGGCGTCGCAACCCGGCCCGGCGCCGATGCCGATCAATGGAATCGTTAGCGCCTCGGCCAGCCGCGCCGCCAGTTCGGCCGGAATGCACTCCACCAGCGCCACGTCGGCCCCGGCGTCCTGTAGCGCCAGCGCCTCGTCGATGATCTGGCGGGCAGTAGTCTCCTCGCGACCCTGCACCCGGTAGCTGCCCAGCTTGTGGATCGATTGCGGCAACAGGCCCAGATGGGCGCAAACCGGAATGCCGTTGCGGCTGAGCTGGCGCACCGTGTCCACCAGCCAGCCGCCGCCCTCCAGCTTCACCATTTGGGCGCCGCCTTCCCGCATCAGCCGGGCGGCGTTGTGGACCGCCTGTTCGACCGTGGCGTAGCTGGCGAACGGCATGTCCGCCATCAGCAGGGTGGCATGGCAACCGCGCGCCACCAGGCGGGTATGATAGATCATGTCGTCCAGCGTGACCGGCACGGTGGTGCGCTGGCCCTGGATGACCATGCCCAGCGAATCGCCGACCAGCAGAACATCCACGCCCGCCGCCTCCAGCAGCGCCGCAAAGCTGGCGTCGTAAGCGGTCAGGACCGTGAATTTCTCCCGGTCGCGTTTCATCTTCGCCAAAGTGTTGACCGTGATGGGCTTTCGGGTCGGTGCGTCTTTATACATGACGTGCTCTGACTGGGGCCACGCCGCTTTTGAAAATACGGCGATGGCGAATTCAAGGGGGAATTTTTGCCGGGAGAACCGGCGGGAGTATCGTAATCGCTTATTCGGCGCTGTCCAGACGGAGGAGTGCCGGTTGCGGGAATTTTGTGAGCAATTCGGTCAACAATCCACGGCCGGGGATCTCCAGATCCGGCGCAATATCGTACAGGGGATACAATACGAACGCGCGTTCGTGCAGGCGGGGATGGGGCAGAGTCAACCGTGGCTCGTCCAGAACGAGTTGATCGTACAGCAACAGATCCAGATCCAGGGTGCGCGGCCCCCAGCGCACGGTTCGGACTCGCCCCTGCGCGGTTTCAATCGCCTGCAACGCCGCCAACAGTGGGTCCGGCGCGAGCGTGGTATCCAGGGCCGCGGCTGCGTTCAGGTAATCGGGCTGACCCGACGGACCGCCGACCGCCGCGCTGCGGTACAGCGGCGAACAGGCCGCGCAGCGACTGGCGGGGAGTTCGCGCAAGGCCCGAAACGCGCGGCGCATCTGGACGAGCGGACGGTTCAGGTTGCTGCCGATGCCGATATAGGCCCGCGCCGGCCGCATGTGTTCGCCGCCGGGGGTCAGGCTTCGGGTGCCGGCGGCGCGGCCGGCGCGTCCTTGCGGGCGGAACGGGGCTTGCGCCGGCGGCGGGATTTGCTCTTTTTCGCTGGGGCCGCCGGCTGGGTCATCCGGTCCCGTCCGCTCTCGTCCTGCGCCAGCAACCGGGTCCACCAGCCAGCCAGATCCCCCGCAGATTCGTCGGCCTCGGCCCGCAGCAGCAGAAAATCGTAGGCGGCGCGGAATCGGGGATGGGCCAACAACCGCAGCGGTCGCTTGCCGGTGATGCAGGTTAGCCGCTGCTGCATTTCCCAGATTTCCCGCATCGGCAGGCTGTAGCGGCGCGGCAGGGAAGTATGACGGATTTGCGCCTGGATCACCGCTTCGGCGGCAACCAGATGGGCTTCGTTCGCGTCCGACTCGTCCTCTTCGAGATGTTGCAGCCGCTCTCGAAAGGGTTCCCACAGCAGGGCGGCGAATAAAAACGCGGGCTGGACCGGCTTCCCTTCGGCCAGTCGCTGGTCGGTATTGGTCAGAACGCGGATCAACAGGGTTTTGGGGTAATGGCGCTGCTGGTGGTTCAGACAGCGCTCGGTCGCCGGGAACAGCCAGCCGAACAGGCGGTAATGGCGCAGCAGTTCGAAGGTCTGGATGGCGCTGCCGCCCATGAACAGCTTGAGGATTTCGTCGAACAGACGAGCCGGGGGAATCTGCTCCAGTAAATGGCCCAAGCGCTGCAACGGCGCTTCGGTGGCGGGATCGAGCCGAAACCCAAGTTTGGCGGCGAACCGCACCGCCCGCAGCATTCGTACCGGGTCTTCGTGATAGCGCTCGGCCGGATCGCCGATCAGCCGGATCAGGCCGGTCTTGAGGTCGGCCATGCCGCCCACGTAATCGAGCACCGCGAAATTGGCGATGTCGTAGTACAGCGCGTTGATGGTGAAATCCCGCCGCCAGGCGTCGTCCTCGATGCTGCCGTAGACGTTGTCGCTGAGGATACGGCCGTCCTTGGCCCGCTCCACGGTCTGACCGTCGCCCTCATCGCCGATTTCGCCGCAGGCGCGAAAAGTAGCGACTTCGACGATTTCCCGGCCGAACTGAACGTGGGCCAGCCGGAAACGGCGACCGATCAACCGGCAGTTGCGGAAAAGGGCATAAACCTGTTCGGGCCGGGCGTCGGTGGCGACGTCGAAATCCTTGGGCTCGCGGCCGAGCAGCAAATCCCGCACGCCGCCGCCGACCAGACAGGCCCGATGGCCGGCTTCGCGAAGCCGGTACAGCACCTTGAGCGCATAGGGGCTGATATTGGCCCGCGAGATGTTATGGGAGGGACGGGGAATAACGTCAGGTTGGGGATTCGAGATTCTTGCTTCCAAAGGAATGTTCGCAAACTCTTGTATGTATTTAGAACATTCGTATAATACTACTTTCCTTTCAAGACGCCAGTCATTACGCTCCCTTCGTCTAGTGGCCCAGGACACCGCCCTCTCACGGCGGGAACAGGGGTTCGAAACCCCTAGGGAGCGCCAACTTACCCTCCGAAGCACGTCGGGTTCGCCCGCGAGACCGAGGGTTGGCACATGGTCATTTAGCTCGTGTCTGACCAAAAATTGTGGCCAACCGGCGGTTGAGCCAGATGATGCCCGTAACCACGGGCTCCAGGCACCCCGCTCCAAACTTTTCCTCTCATGAATTTTCCCGTGATCGAAACCGATGGGCGGGCACGATGCTCCGTGGTTCAGATATTGGCCCCGCGGCGCTAACCCTCGCTATCACGGGAAAAACGTATGGTGAGGACAAACTGTATCGTTGGCCTGCGGTAGACGAGGAGCATGCGGTATGAGCGATGTCGTTCTGGTTACGATTCACGATTCCATTGCCCAACTGACCCTGAACCGGCCGAAGTCCTATAACGCCTTGAATATCGAGACCGCACAGGCCTTGACCCAGGCATTGCTGGACCTCGGGGCCGATCCGGCGATTCACGGCGTCGTTATCACCGGTGGCGGCGCGGCTTTCTCCGCCGGGGGCGACATCAAATTCGTGCTGGCCCATCCGCACGGACCGGCGGCGGCGTTTCACGAACTGGCCACCCATGTCCACATCTGCGTGACCGAAATCCGCCGCCTGCGCAAACCGGTGATCGCCGCCATTAACGGGGTGGCGGCCGGCGGCGGTTTTTCCCTGGCGCTGGCTTGCGATTTTCGGGTCATGGCGGAATCAGCACGGTTCAAGCAGGGCTTCACTAGCAACGCCCTGTGCATCGATGCCGGCGGCACCTTCACCTTGCCGCGGCTGGTCGGGCTGGCCCGCGCCCTGGAAATCGCCGCCTTCGACGAGCCGATTCCCGCCGAACAGGCGCTGGCCTGGGGACTGGCGACACGATTGGTCGCGGACGCGCAACTGCTGGACACCGCTCTGGATATGGCGCGGACCCTGGCCCAGAAATCCCTGCATGTTTTCGGGTGCGTCAAGACCCTGCTGACCGATGCCTTCGATACTTCCTGGGAGGCGCAACTGGAACGCGAGCGGCGGGGCTTGGCCGCCTGTGCCGGTCATGCCGATGGGTTGGAAGGTCTACACGCCTTCGTGGAGAAACGCCCGCCGCGCTACAACCGCTGACGGCGTGCCCTGACCCTCAACCTCGCTACCGTCCCGCAGGTGCCCTCGCCTCAACAGCGCCACTGCTTATGCCGCAAGGACAGTTGGTTCAGCAAATCCCGGCGATGTCGCCAGTCGGGCAGGAAGCGATCCATCGGTCCGATGAAACGGGCGTTGTGGGTCGGTTCCAACAGGTGGGCCATTTCGCACGACGAGGTATTCAAGGTATTCCTGCGGCTTCTTGGCGAGTTCGGCGTTGAGGCGGACGCTGCCGGTCGCCGGCGTGCAACCACCCCATTTGGTTTTCATCCGCTGGACGAAGAACCGCCGCACGCGCACCCCCAGCAACGGTTCTCACCGGGCGATGAGCGGCGGCGCGGCCCGCTTGACCTGTTCCCGATACCATTTGGCGACGATGGCTTCCCGCCGCGCCTCGTCGGTGCCGGGCCGAACCCGCAACACCATCCGGTTGTGTTGCAGTTCCATCGCCGGCGCGGCATCGCCTTCCACGACGGCGAGCAGATAGCGCTTTCCCCACGCGAAGTGGCTCTCGCGATCCAGATACTCCCGGGGCGTTTCCCGTTCCTGTTGTTGGAGTTTGCGCGGCTGCTGCCTGATCCGCCCCAACTTGGCTATCGCGAAAACGCGGATGGTGTCGAGGCTCATGCGCCGGGGAGTAGCGATCCGCACTTGACCCAGCGGCGGATACACGCTGATACCGATTACTGAGGTGAAGTCCTGGACTTGCTGGAAACATGAAGGAGCGGGATGCCTCCTGCCGGTTTGAACGCGGTGGCAGGCGTTGGAACCGACCAACCCGAGAGGAGCATCGCAGATGGCTAGGGTACCGGCGAGCGAGCAGACCCGCAAACGGATTGCGGAGGTATCGAGTGGCGACTTCGACCAGAGCGCCTGGTTGCGCGACGCGGTGCGGTTGATCATCGAGGACGGGTTGGAGGCCGAGGTGACGGACGTGTTGGGGCGAGGTGACCACGAGCGGGGTGAACCGGTCGGATACCGCAACGGCAACCGTCTGGGCCGGCCGAAGACGGCCGAGGGGATCGTGGAATTTGCCGTGCCGCAGGTGACGGGCGCGGCGGAGCCGTGGGCGAGCGAGATCGAGCCAGCGCGCTCTGGACGGACCGAGGCGCTGGAACGCCTGGTGGTGGAAATGTACGCGCGGGGTTTGTCGATGCGCGACATCGAAGCGGCCTTCGCCGGCGCCGACGGCCGCTGCGTGCTGACCCAAAGCGCGGCCAGCCCGGTGGCGGAGCGGCTGTGGGAGGATTAGGTCGCCTTTGCCGGTCGCACGCCGGCCGGGCCACCGATGCGCTACCTGTTGCTGGACGGGGTGGCCGAACGGGTTGCCCCTGAGCCAACCGCGCGAGCCGGCGTGGGCGGCGTGGGGCATTGCGGCCTCGGGCGCCAAGATGCTCTCGGGGTTGTATGCGACGTCCAAAGCGGACACGGCCCGCGCCCGCGAGCGCCCGCGCGATCTCAAGGCCCGGGGGATGAACGCCCCGGCGCTGATCGCCACCGATGGCGCGCCGGGTCTGATTCGGGCGGTGGAAGAAGTCTTTCCCCAGAGCCTGCGCCAGCGCGGCCTGGCCCCTACGCTGCGCGATCTGGGCGCAAAGATCCCCGAGGAACGCTGGCGCGAGGTGAAGGCCTACGCCCTGGCCACCTACCGGGCGCTGTCGCCGCGGGCGGCGCGGGCCGCCGCCGAGGCGTTCCGGCGCCGGTCTGTGCGGGAGTTCCCCAGTGCCATGGCTTGCTTCGAGGACGATTTCGGGGCCTGCATCGCCCATCCGCGCCTGCCCATCGCCCACCGCAAGGCGATTCGGACCCCCAACCTCCCGGAGCGGCTGTTCGGCGAGGAACGCCGGCGGACCCAGACCATCCCCCACGCCTTCGGCCAACGGGCCGTCCTGAAACGGATGTTCGCCGCCCTGGCCCGCGCCAGCCAGTCCTGGCGGCGGCGGGTCATCAGCGAGTTCGAACTCAAACAGATCGAGGAACTGCAAACCGAGCTGCAAACCGGGTTCCGGCAACCGACCACGGTGGCGGCATCACCCACCGCATCCCGTCTCCTTTTTTCCAGCAACAATAGGACTTGACCGGTGAAAAGAAACCAGAAATTTTCACCTGCCGTACCTCTCACCCTCACCGATCAATGCCGGCGGCAGCGGGTCGGCATGGCCGCGATACCAATCGCCCGAGCGAGCGCGTTCGGGCAGTGGCTGGATGGGTCCGGTCCAGGGCACGAATCCACGCGCCGGATCGAAGATCGAAAATTCCCCGCTGTCGGGGTCCTTGGCGATCACATGCACCCAATCGCCGCCGATCAGTTCGCGCAGGCTGGGCTGACGCTGGTAAATCGCGGTCAGCACATCGATGCGCGCCTCGACCACGATCTGCAAGCGCAGCGGCTCGTGAATCTCGATCATCTGCCGGGGCAGGCCGGTGCGCAGGTCGCTGCTGGCTCCTTCCATCACCGCGAACAGCCCGGTGACGTTGTGCGGCGTCTTGGTCCCGCAACCCAGCCGCTCGTTGTTGACGGTGGAAAAGTAGTACTCCAGATTGATGCCCGCACCCACCGGACCCACCGCCAACAGGATGCCTTCCAACACGGTCCCGCTGGAGTCCTGAGTCGGGTCGTAGGAAACCAGGAACGCCCGCCGGTCCAGGAATAATCCCTGACTCATCGAGCGGCGACCGACCAGGGCGGCGGCATTGGTGGCGTGCCCCAATTCGGGCCGCGCCTGGCTGAAATCCCTGGAACGCTCCACCACATGCCGCAACGCCTGGGCCGGCGTGGGGTCGCACGGCGCGGAAGCGAAACGGCGGCAGCGTTCGTGGGCCGACAGTTCGCAAGATCGGTCCAGATCCCGTCGCAGCGCCGCCAACACCGGTTCCAGCGCGGCCGGCAGCTCACTGGGATCGTACAGAGTAATTTGCTCGTCGCAGGTGTTGTGCTCGGCGCCGACGAACCAGGTGTCTTCCGGCACCTCGATGCCGCGCCCGGCCAGCAGCGCCCGCACTGCCGGGCGATTGGCCATGGCGGCGAAGGCACGGGCGTTCGGCCCGCCGTGCCGTCCGCTGCACGCCCCGCAATCGTAGGCGGCAAGGTGGGGATTGTTCTGGCTGATCGAACCGTGGCCCATCAGCACCACCAGCGGCGCGAACCGCGTGGTCACCCCGATATTGCGCAGCAGGGCAGCCACCCGGTCGGCCTGCTCGGTGTCGGTGAACCCCAGGCGCGGCCGCTCCGGCGTGGCCGGCATACCGTCGTCCACCGCCGTGACCGCGACTTGCGTGGGTACCTCCGGCACCCACAGCGCATCGACCGCCGCCACTAAATCCGCCTGCCGACTGGGGGCAAGCAGCTTGCCGACCAGCGTCAACAGCGCGCCCGGCGCCAGCGCGGCGATCAGCGGCGCCGAGGACAGCAGATCGCGTCGTATTCCGTGGTACAGGTCGCGCAGCCGGTCGCGCTGCTCGCGCCGCCGGTCGTGCAACGCCTGACACGCTTCGGCGCCCGGTCGCGCGATTTCGCGCACCTCGTGGGCGGGCGTGGCCACCACCGGACACAGCGGCGTGACCTCGCGATCATCCAGGCCGCGCCAATTCATCACCACCCCGAAAAAACCGGCCGCACCCAAGGTCTCGATACGTGGGTTCAGCTCTTCCAGATGGCGGCGGATGCCCTCTTCCCGGTCGTCGATGCAGAACACGATCTGGGCCTGCGGCCGTTGCCCGCGCGCGGTCCAGCGACCGTGATTGTTGGCCAGGGCGTTGATCAGCGCATCCCGATAGTGGTGCTCGTAGGCGCACTGCCACAGTGCGCCGCGCAAGGCGGCCGGCAAGGCGTCCAGCGGCGCCAGCAACGCCTCCAGATCCGTCAAGCTCAGCGCGCGCAACTCGCCACCGGACAGCCCGAGATGCTGGGTCAGCCGAAACAGCCGCCAGGCGCTGCCGTGAACCGTGTGCGTACCGGGCCGCGTCGCCACCGGACTGTGCCGCCAGGTCCAGATCATGTCGGCGAGGGTATCCCAAGGCGTGTGCGTTGCCCTCCCCACGCGCTCCGCTCCCCTCTCCCCTGGCGGGAGAGAAGTTGGAGGTGAGGGGGCCATTCCACCCTCCACCAAACCCCTCGTCCGGCTGGCCAGATATTCGGGCAGGCGGCCTTCGTACAGAGCCTGTCGGACCAGCGCTTCGGCCGGGTGTGCGGTGAAATAGTCGCGCAGCGCCGGCAGCGAGCCTTCCAGTCCCCAATGCTCGCGACACAGGTGCTCGATCCACAGACCGTCCAGGCACAAACGCAGCGCCAGATAATCGGCCAGCGCGACCGGAGTCTCCCGGTTGGCCTTGTAGTCGCCATGCTGTTGCCGCCAGTGCATCATCCCGGACCAGCCGGGCAATTCCAGGGCCAGACGGGTCAGATAGCCCGCCCAGCGCGACTCGGGGATTCCCAGTCGCCGCAGCTCGGCGATGATCGCGTCCACCGGCTGCTCCGGCCAGCGGGCCAGCGCCGCGCGCCAGCCGGTCAAGCCGGCCAGGCTCCAGGCGAGATCGCTCCCGGCCAGGCGACGCCAGGCCGGGTACAGTCCTTCGTTGCGACCGGGCAGAGACCAGGCCGCCAGCCCTTCATCCAGATGAGCGGCGCAGAGGCGGATCAGCGCTGGACGGACCTGATCGAGTAGATCCTGGCCGGTCAACACCCGCAGCAGCCCCCGGAAAGTGGTCCCCTCGCCCACCTCGGCGAACAACTGCTCGATCAGCGCCAGAGCATCCGCCTGCATCCTTTTGTGAACGATGGGTCCCTCTTCGTCCGCGCCTCCCGCCCTGAACCGCGCCAGCAGCGACTTCGCCAAGTTGATCTGCAAATCCTCCAGTTCTTCCGGATGCAAATCAAAATCGGGTAGTTGCAAGCCTTGCAGGCAGGCGTGCCACAGGCTTTCCAGCGCGCGGGCTTCCCCGGCGACGCCTTCGCGTCCGGCCGCCTCCAGCAGTCGCTGACGCACGGTCGCCGATATATCGGACTGAAAGCGTCGGGTGATATCGAACTCTTCGATCCGCCAGATCAGTTGGCTCAGGGGCAGGGCTTCCACCCCGTGGACCAGCGCGACGCGCAGCACCTCGCCCCGGCGGATGTCCCGGCCGCCGGCACGGACCAGCACGGCTTCGGTCCTAAGCTCTTTCCGCCGGGCGAATGCCGCGTCCAGATCCGCGTCGTTAATTCGGCCGGCCCGGTACAGCGCGCGAAAGTTCTCCTCGGGCAGATAGGCGCGAATCCCGGTGAGTTGCTCGGCCGCCGCCAGCGCCTGTTCGAACGGCAGGTGCTGGTAACCGTGCAGGGTGTTGTGATGGACGAAATTCAGGATCGGGGCCTGGCCGGGCAGTACATGATCGAGATGGGCGATGACCTGCTCGACCATCTGGCGCGGCCCGAGCGCGGGTTGATCGGGCGCGCTGGGCGGCGAATCGGGCGCAACGGTCGCGGACATGGCCTGCTCCTCCATCAATTCGGGATGAAGATCGCGCTCAGGTGCGCGATCGTGACATGCATGAGGGCGATAGCGGACGCCGGTTGCAACCCCAGGATCAACAGCCCCGCCGCCAGCGGCGCCGCCGCCAGCCACTCGCCGGGCCGCAAATCCTGGAGGTCCGCCAGTTCCGGGCGCGGCGGGCCGGCAAACAACTGGCCGAGGGTTCGGACCGCGTAGGCCGCGCTCACCAGCACCCCGAGACTGGCCAGCAGCATCAGCCAGCCCCAGCGTTCGAAGCCGCCGATCAGGACGTGCAGTTCGGCCACGAAGCCGACCAGGCCGGGCATGCCCATGCCCGCCAGCAAGGCCAGGGTAATGAACAGGGTAAATCCGGGCGTCACCCGCACCAGCGCGCCGTAGTCGGCGATTTGGCGGGTGTGGGTGCGTTCGTACAGCAGGCCGATCAACAGGAACAGCGCGCCGACGATCAGACCGTGAGCCACCATCTGCAAGCCCGCTCCCAACAAGCCGGTTTCATTCAGAGCCGAAATGCCGAGCAGCACTACGCCCATGTGACTGACCGAGGAATAGGCGATCATCGCCTTCAGGTCGGTCTGCCGCCACGCCAGCAGGCCGCCGTAGAGGATGCTGGCCAAGGCGATGCCGGCCAGCAGCGGTTGCAGCGCCAGCGCCCCTTCCGGCAGCATCGGCGCGACCCGCAGCAGACCGTAGGCGCCCATCTTGAGCAAGACGCCGGACAGCAGGATACTGACCGGGCTCGGCGCTTCCACGTGAGCGAGCGGCAGCCAGCCGTGCAGCGGAAAGATGGGGACTTTCACCCCAAACCCGACCAGAAACGCCAGCAGCAACCACGATTGTTCCTCGCGGGGCAGCGTCGTCGCCGCTTGCGCGATGGTGGCCATCGCGAACGACTGGGTCGGGGTCAGTCGGTAAACCACGATGATGCCGATCAGAATGAAAATCGCCCCACCCATGGTGTACAACACGAAGTTGAGGCTGGCGGCGTGTCGTTTCTCACCGCCCCACAGGTCGATGAGGAAAAACAGCGGGATCAGGGTCAGCTCCCAGAACATGAAGAACAGCGTCCAGTCCTGAGCCATGAATACGCCGAGCATGGCGAATTCCAGCACCAGCATCCAGGAGTAATAGCCCTTCACGCCGGTCTTGATCCGATCCGAGGCCAGCAGCGCCACGGCGACCAGCAGGGTGGTCAGCAGCACCATCGGCAGCGACAGCCCGTCGACGCCTAGCGCGTAGGACACCCCGATGGTGGAACTCCAGACCAACTGCTCCACGAACTGAAGGGCCGCCGTGCTCCGGTCGAATTGGGCGAGCAGGCTCCACGACAGGGCCAGCGCCAGGCCGGCATGGAACAACGCCAGCCCGCGGATGAATTTCCCCTGGGCCGCCGGCAGCAGGGCGACCAACACCGCCCCGAAAAAGGGCGCCCACAGGATCAGGCTGAGCATGTGCATGGCCGTCAAGCCCTCGCGGGGCGGCGGCGCTGTCTGACGGCGGTCCGATACATGACGATATCCTCCCCGGAAACGCGGCGCTGTTGTTGTATTCTGCAAGCATTATACCCTGTTGTTTTCAACCCTCGTTCCCGGAGACACTCGATGCAGTGCGCGATTTACAAAAGCCGCAAGAAACAGAACACCTATCTTTATCTCGCCGTCAAGGACGACTTCTCCACCATTCCCGACACCCTGCTGAAACTGCTCGGCGAACCGATCCATGTCATGGACCTGGAACTCGACGCACAGCGCAAGCTGGGGCAGGAAGACGCGGCGGAAGTGCTGCGCAACCTCCAGGAACACGGCTGGCATTTGCAGGTGCCGCGTCAGGACGAATGGCTGGCAACCCGGCATTGATCCTCCAGGAATCCCGCTCATGTTCTCCGAACGCGTCGACCGCCTGACCAGCTCCCTGATCCGGGAGCTACTCGCCCTCACCCAGAAACCCGACATCATCTCTTTCGCCGGTGGTCTACCGGCGCGCGAGGCCATGCCGCCGCTGCATCTGATCGATTTGCCCCCCGAACTGAGCCAGTACGGCACCACCGACGGCGAACCGGAACTGCGCGCCGCCATCGCCGGACAGTTGGCCGATCTTGGCCTGCGCTGTCGGCCGGAACAGGTCTTGATCACCTCCGGCTCGCAGCAGGGCATCGATCTGGTTTCCAAGCTCTACATCGATCCGGGCACGCCGGTGGCGGTGGAAGCGCCGAGCTATCTGGCGGCACTGCAATCGTTCCGGCTGTTCGGCGCCCGCTTCGAGGAACTGCCGCTGACGGCCAGCGGCATCGACCCGGAGCAGTTGCGACAGGCGATCCAGCGCCAGCGGCCGGCGTTCGTCTATCTGATTCCCACCTTTCAGAACCCGGCTGGCGTCTGTTACGACGAAACCACCCGCGCGGCGGTCGCGGCGGTGCTGCGCGAGACCGGCACGCCGCTGCTGGAGGATGAGCCGTATCGGGAGCTGGTCTACGAGCCGGTGGATCGCGGCCCGCTGTGCGCCCGGCTGGAGGACGGTCAGACCTGGATGTACATGGGCACTTTCTCCAAGACCGGCATCCCCGGCCTGCGGGTCGGTTACCTGGCGGCCTCCGAGGATGTCCATGCTTATTTGGTTCGGCTCAAGCAATCCACCGACCTGCACACCAACCGGATCGGTCAATGGTGGTGCGCCCGGTTCCTGAGCTCGTGCGGCTATCCGGCGCACCTGGAACGGTTGCGGACCTTCTACCGCGAACGGCGCGACGCCATGCAGGCGGCGCTGACCCGGCATCTCGGCGATCTGGCCGAGTGGACGATACCCAATGGTGGGCTGTTTTTCTGGGTACGGATGAGAGCGGGCGGCGACACCCGCGCCCTGCTGGTGCGGGCGCTGGAACGCAAGGTGGCGTTCATGCCGGGCGAAGCGTTTTTCGCCAGCCCCGGCGCGGCGCACGGCGCGTTCATGCGGCTGAATTTCAGCCACGCCACGCCCGAACAACTGGAGCGCGGCCTGGCGGTGCTAGCGGAAGTGATTCGGGAGCAACGGGGAATGGCGAAGACGGAAGCGGCGGCCGGGATGGTGGAGATTTAGGCTGCTTTGCCACCGAAAGTGGGACAGTTTGAGGGAATCGCCTGACTGATAAGGAGGCTCTCTTTGACTGGCGCCAAGCGCGTATCTATTGCATCGTCTATTTAATAGTCATCTTTTTGGTAAAACCCTCGCCTTCGGGCGGGAAAGACTTCAGTTTGGTTAGCGGGTTTTGTCCTGTACAATGCCCCTCGGCTTAACTCCCATCGCCATGCCGCCTCGGTCTGCCCTCATCTCTCCTCGAAAAGTCGAACATCGCGTTTAGATACCTTCATTGAAATAATCAGAATCGATTTTTTTAACCGGGTAAAGTGAGATGGTTGAAACTCCAACATCGTGGTCTATCATATACTGAGACAATTGATCTCCGTCTATCAGGACAATTTTGCTACCAATTTGAGCAACGTAGCTTTTTGCGTCCTCCGTAAATCATGATGTCGTGATAAATATTCCTTTGTTGGCTCTTTGTGCTTGGAGTGCTCCAGCGAATTGCATAACATCGGGCCGACCTACTGCGTTATTATCCCAACGTTTGGCTTGGATATAGACAACATCCAGACCTAGTTTATCTTCTTTGATGATACCATCGATACCACCATCCCCACTCCACCCAATAGCTTTTCCTGCGTCAACTCGTGAACCTCCATAACCCATTTTTACAAGCAGTTCGATGACGATGTGCTCAAAAAATGAAGGTGATGTCTTTTTGAGTTTATCGAGTAACTCTTCTGCAAGAGTATCGCGGAGGTTCTCAATAAGCCTTCTCAAGCGCCTCGGAAGGTGTTATGCCTTCTAAATCCACCCGATTACCCACAATTTCTAACTTATTGTTAAGATATGAATTTTCATCAGG
>JAPUDV010000109.1:0-6070 GCA_027492875.1 Candidatus Competibacteraceae bacterium
GGCAGAATTTTAACGTAAATTCATTTGGTTAGCGGATTTTGTCCTGTACAATGATGATCACACTGCAAAATAAGTGTGTGCATTTAAGCGGAAACAACCCCTAGCCACGCTAATGGACCCATCATTTATCCCCTCCGCTGAAAATGACTGTCACATCTCACTAAAGCCTGACGTATCGCCACCCGCTAAAGGATTTGGAGTCACCACAACCATGAATCAAGCCTCACCTTCTCCTTTTCAGGGAAACAAAGCCGAAAAACCCTGTGCTCGCGTTTTCCGCGATCCCATCCATTTTCTCGCCCTCGGATTTGGCTCCGGCTGCGCGCCCAAGGCACCCGGCACCTTCGGCACACTGGCGGCGATTCCGCTGTATCTGCTGGCACAACCGCTGCCGCTGTGGGCTTATCTGTTGCTGACGACGCTTGGTTTCGTGGCGGGTGTCTGGATCTGCGACCGTGCCGCCCGCGATCTCGGCGTCCACGATCATCCCGCTATCGTTTGGGACGAAGTGGTCGGCTATTTCGTCACCATGATCGCCGCGCCAGCTGGTTGGTTGTGGATCGTGATCGGCTTCATCCTGTTCCGAGTGTTCGACATTCTCAAACCGTGGCCGATCCGGCGGGCCGACCAACGCATCGGTGGCGGTTTCGGCATCATGTTCGACGACCTGCTGGCGGCCGGTTACGCTTGGCTGGTGTTGCAGGCACTGGCTAGGTTGTTCGCGATCACCCCCTGAGATGCGGTCAACAAGGCGGTCGTTCGATGGCGCGGTCAGCGCTGGACCGCGATAACGGTCAGGCTGGGGAAAAGGGTGAAGTCGGCGGGATTGGCGGTGAGCACGGCGAACCCATGCCGCAAGGCCGTGGCGGCAATCAGCGAATCGAAGGCGCTCGCCGTGAGATTTTTGGGCAGCGCGGCGATCATGCCGGCGTGAAGCCGTGCGGTTTCCAGATCGAACGCCAAGGCGGGGATCGCCGCCAGAATGCTTTCCACGAACGCGAGACGTTTCAAGCGGCGTTCGGCGGTATTGGCGCGATGGACGCCGACCAGCAGTTCCGAAGCGGTAATCGTGCTGAGATACAATCCGCCGTGCGTCTCGTAATCGCCGAAACGAAAACTGCCCGGCCGGCGTTCGGCCTGAATCAGAATGTTGGTATCCAGAATCAATCCCATGACCGTTCCGATCCGCCCAGTTGCGCCCTGGCTGCCCGAATATCCGCATCGAAGCAGGCGGCTTCCTCCATGCCCAGATGGGGAATCACGTCGGCCAACAGACGATCCAGTTCGGCACCGGTGGGCGCGGTGGGCGCGGAAGCGGGTTCGATGCGCGCGACGCGCTCACCGCCGCGCAGAATGACGAAGGATTGATGCGCGTAGCGCACCCGATTCAACAATTCCGAGAAAGCCCGTGCGGCCTCGGTGGCGGTGATGGTCTGTACGGTCATGCTTCTGCCCCTCCACGAATCAGAAAATCTGATCAGTTATACTGTATCGAGCCAGCGCGTGGTTTGCCAGCCGCACCGTCCTACTGGACATATCCTGATTCCCCCGTCCAGACTTTGCAGGTCCCTCCCGACAACCGACGGAACCCGAATCCATGAAAATTGAGACCATCGCCATTCACGGCGGCTACACGCCCGAAGCCACCACCAAGGCCGTCGCCGTCCCCATCTATCAAACCACGTCCTACGCCTTCGACGACACCCAGCACGGCGCCGATCTGTTCGACCTGAAGGTGCCGGGCAACATCTACACCCGGATCATGAACCCCACCACCGCCGTGCTCGAACAGCGCGTCGCGGCCATGGAAGGCGGCGTCGGCGCGCTGGCGGTAGCCGCTGGCTCGGCGGCCATCACCTACGCGCTGATGACGATTGCGGAGGTCGGCGACAACATCGTCACCACGTCCACCCTGTACGGTGGCACCTACAACCTGTTCGCGCATACCCTGCCACGCTTCGGCATCGAGGCGCGCTTCGCCGACTATCGCGACATCGACGCCATGGGCCGCTTGATCGACGGCAAAACCAAGGCGGTATTTTGCGAATCCATCGGCAATCCGGCGGCGAACGTGGTGGATTTCGGCGCCTTGGCCGCCGTCGCTCACGCCCAGGGCGTGCCGCTGATCGTGGACAACACCGTGCCGACGCCCTATCTGTGCCGGCCCTTCGAGCACGGCGCCGACATCGTGGTTCACTCCCTGACCAAGTACATGGGCGGCCACGGCACCAGCCTGGGCGGCATCATCGTCGATTCCGGCTGCTTTCCCTGGGATCAGCACAAGGCCCGCTTCCCGCGCCTGAACGAGCCCGATCCGTCCTATCACGGCGTGGTCTACGTCGAAGCGCTGGGGCCGGCGGCGTTCATCGGTCGGGCGCGAGTGGTGCCGCTGCGCAACACCGGCGCAGCGATCTCGCCATTCAACAGCTTTTTGATTTTGCAGGGCATCGAAACCCTGCCGGTGCGGATGGACCGCCATTGCGAAAACGCGCTCAAGGCGGCGGAATACCTGCACGACCACCCGCAAGTGGTCTGGATCAAATACCCCGCTCTGGCGGATAGCCCGGAGAAACCGCTGGTCGACAAATACATGGGCGGACGCGGCTCCAGCATTCTCAGTTTCGGCATCAAGGGCGGCCGCGAAGCCGGCGCCAAATTCATCGACGCGCTGCAACTGGTCACCCGGCTGGTCAACATCGGTGACGCCAAGTCGTTGGCCTGCCATCCAGCCACCACGACGCACCGCCAGTTGTCGCCGGCGGAGCTGGAGAAGGCGGGCGTGAGCGAGGATCTGGTGCGGTTGTCGATCGGCATCGAGCACATCGACGATATCCTCGCCGATCTGGAACAGGCGCTGGCGGCGGCCAAGTAAAAACGCCGTCCTACCGAAACCCCTGAAGGAGATTGCCCCTATGAAAGCACGCGCCGCCGTGGCCTGGGAGCCGAAGAAACCGCTGGTCATCGAAGACATCGAGGTGGAAGGTCCCAAGGAAGGCGAAGTTCTATTGAAGGTGGTGGCCAGCGGCGTCTGTCACACCGACGCCTTCACCCTGTCCGGCGACGATCCGGAAGGCGCGTTTCCCTGCGTCCTCGGTCACGAGGGTGGCTGCGAGGTGGTCGAATGCGGCCCCGGCGTCAAGGGCTTGAAACCCGGCGATCACGTCATCCCGCTCTATATCCCCGAATGTGGCGAGTGCGCGTATTGCCGTTCCACCAAAACCAATCTGTGCCAGTCCATCGCCGCCACGGTGTGGACCGGCTACATGCCCGACCATACCCGCCGTTTTTCCTGCAAGGGTACGCCCTTGTTTCACTACATGGGTTGCTCGACCTTCGCCGAATACACGGTGGTGCCGGAAATCGCCCTGGCCAAGATCAACCCGGCCGCGCCGCTGGACAAGGTCTGCCTGCTCGGTTGCGGTGTCACCACCGGCATCGGCGCGGTACTGAACACCGCCAAGGTCGAGCCGGGTTCCACGGTCGCGGTGTTCGGGCTGGGCGGTATCGGTCTGTCGGTGATCCAGGGCGCGGTGATGGCCAAGGCCGGGCGGATCATCGCCATCGACCTCAATCCCGACAAATTCGCCATGGCCACCGCCTTGGGGGCGACCGACACCCTCAACCCGGCCGAACTCGGCGGCGACGTGGTCGAAGTCCTCAAGGAGATGACCCACGGCGGCGTCGATTACTCCTTCGAGTGTATCGGCAACGTCGGGGTCATGCGCCAGGCGCTGGAGTGCTGTCACATGGGCTGGGGCGTGTCCACCATCATCGGCGTGGCCGGCGCGGGGCAGGAAATCCACACCCGGCCGTTCCAACTGGTGACCGGCCGCACCTGGAAGGGCACCGCCTTCGGTGGCGTCAAGGGGCGCAGTCAGTTGCCCGGCTACGTGGAAAACTATCTTCAGGGCAAGATCGAACTGGACCGCATGGTGACCCATACGATGCCGCTGGAAGACATCAACACCGCCTTCGATCTCATGCACGAAGGGAAAAGCATTCGTTCCGTCATCATTTTCTAGGGGAATCCCGCCGGTGGAGCACATCGAAGCGATCAAGGAATTCGGCGGCTGGCTGAACCGCTACCGCCACCGTTCGCAGGCCTGTGATTGCGACATGAGCTTTTCCGTCTATCTGCCCCCCCAGGCGGAGACGGCAAAAGTCCCGGCGGTCTACTGGCTGTCCGGCTTGACCTGCACTGACGACAATTTTCGGGTCAAGGCGGGGGCGCAGCGTTACGCGGCGGAGCTGGGGTTGGCGTTGGTCATCCCCGACACCAGCCCGCGCGGCGCGGAGGCGCCGGATGTTCCCGAACGCTACGATCTGGGTCAGGGGGCCGGCTTCTACGTCAACGCCACCCAAGAGCCGTGGGCGCGACACTATCGCATGTACGATTACGTGACCCGCGAATTGCCGGCGCTGGTCGAGGCGGAACTGCCCCTCACCGCCGCCCGCTCCATCACCGGGCATTCGATGGGTGGCCACGGCGCGCTGATCTGCGCGTTGCGGGAGCCTGAACGCTACCGCTCCGTGTCGGCCTTCGCGCCGATTTGTCACCCGATGGCGAGCGGCTGGGGACAAGGCTGCTTCAAGGCCTATCTCGGCCCCAACCGCGCGGACTGGGCCGTTTACGACGCCACCCGCTTGATCGAGGAAGGCGCGCAAACCATTCCGTTATTGATCGATCAGGGCACCGCCGACGAATTCCTCGCCCAGCAGTTGCATCCGGCGTCGCTCGAACGGATCTGCGCCGCTCGCGGCTTTCCGCTGACCCTGCGCTGGCAGGAAGACTACGATCACAGTTACCACTTCATCGCCACCTTCATCGGCGAGCATCTGGCCTACCATGCCAAGGCGTTGCGGGGGGGTTAGCTTCCCCCTTGCCCCATCCAGAGGTTTTTCGTGAAACGGGATCTGCTGAAAATGCTGCAAAGCCTGCTGCGAGTCGAACTGAGCCGCACCCGCCGCCGCCGGGGGAATCGTTCGCCGTGGGCGATCGGCGGGCTGGTGATCGCCATCGCCGCCATCAGTTATTTTCTGCACGAGCCCAAGGCGCCGCCTTCGACGCTTCCCAAGGGCGCGGAATTGAGCTGTACCGTCAAATCGGTCTACGACGGCGACACGCTGACCGCCCGTTGCCCGGCGGGCGAAGTCAAGGTGCGGGTGTTCGGCATCGACGCCCCGGAAATGGGCCAGAAGCCGTGGGGCGTCGGGTCGCGCGATGCGTTGCGCGAGTTGCTGCCCGACCACGACAACATCACCCTGCGGGTGCGGGATCAGGACCGCTACGGCCGAACCGTCGCCCAGGTCTTCGCCGGCGAGCGCGATGCCGGTCTGGAGATGGTCCGGCAAGGGCGAGCGACCGTTTACGAAAACTACAATGACTCGGCGGCCTACCGACAGGCCCAGACCGAGGCGAAGCGGGACCGGCGCGGCATCTGGGAAAAATCCGGCAGCCAGCAGGACCCGGCCGCTTGGCGGCGACTGAACCCGCGCTGAGGCATTCGAGGGGCTCAGTGCCGGCACAAAAACGAAAAAAGGCGGTTTTTGTACGGCCCCTAATAGGCTTTGGGCTGAAAATCGTCGGGGATATCCAAGGCAAAAATGTCGTCATGAATCCGGGCGACGTACAGACCCTCGCGCAAGGCCCGTTCCCGTAGCGCCGCGGAAAGATCGACCGCCGCGAGGATGCCGAAAATCCGTTTATCGCCGTGTTCTGGAAAGTAGTCGCGGAACCGCCGCAACAGTTGGGTTATTTGCGCGATCGATTCCTCGCGCGGGTGGCTTTTCACTTCCACGACATAGACCTGGTTGATCGGGCCATTTGCGTAGGCCAGGACATCGATTTCAAGATGATGTCCGCCCTTGCTAACCCGGACGCTGGGGCTGATCACTTCCATGCCAAAGCGTTCCCGGAGTATCTTTTCCATCGAAGGCAAGGCCAATCCCTCGGTAAAACTGCCAAATTTCTCGCCCAGTCCACCCACTTGCTTGCCCAACTCCCGAATTTGGCGATCGGTTTCCTGAAACTTCCGGTCGGTTTCCTTCTGCGCTTCCGCCACTTCGCGGA
>JAPUDV010000109.1:6170-47922 GCA_027492875.1 Candidatus Competibacteraceae bacterium
TCGGTTTCCTGAAACTTCCGGTCGGTTTCCTTCTGCGCTTCCGCCACTTCGCGGAATAAAGTCCAGACTTCATCTAATGTGGTAGCCATCGCTTTGTCCTCCCGGTTCGACCCGGGTTTTCAGAGAATCCCCGTCAGGGTAGGCGGGGCGGGTCGGCAACGACGATCCGAATTCATTGTAAAAACAGCTTCATGGAACCCCAGTTCTGAACATTTCATCCACCATCCTCCGTCCGGAATCCAGCGTCTGGCATTGCCAGGGTGCCTGGACGCTGGCCGGCGTCGAAGACTTCGACATCCGCCGGATTCCCGATCCACCGCGATCCGACCCCTTCATCCTGGACGGTTCCGGCATCCAGACCATCGACACCACCGGCGCGCTGTACCTGCTCAATCTGGTCGCCGCGCTGGAACGGGACGGTCGCCGGGTGCAACTGATCGGCTTGCACGAGGGACACCGGGAGCTGTTGGATCTGGTGCGGGAGCGCCGCGCCGCTGCCGGAGAACCGCCGCCGCCGGTCGCGTCGCCGGGCGGGCTGGAACGGTTGGGCCGGTGGGTTTGGCATTACCTGGAGCGTGGCATCGACTTTCTGGCCTTCGTCGGCGAGGCGGCGCTGGCGCTGGGCCGACTGCTATTAAATCTTAGGCGGTTTCGCTGGCGGGCGCTGTTCGGTAACATCGAAACCGCCGGCGTTCACGCCCTGCCCATCGTCGCGCTGCTGGCTTTCATGATGGGCATCGTCATCGCCTATCAGGGGGGCCGGCAACTGGAGTTCTACGGCGCCAACATCTTCATCGTCGAACTGGTCTCGCTGACCATGCTGCGCGAGTTGGCGCCGCTGATCACCGCGATCATCGTCGCCGGCCGCACCGGTTCGTCCTACACCGCTCAGATCGGCACCATGCAGATCACCGAGGAAGTGGACGCGCTGCGCACCATCGGCATCCCGCCCACGGATCTGCTGGTGCTGCCCAAACTGTTGGCGCTGGTGATCGCCCTGCCGCTGCTGACGCTGTTCGCGGACGCGCTGAGCGTATTCGGCGGCATGGTCATGGCGCGGACCATGCTGGATGTGAGCTACGGCGATTTTCTCGACCGATTCCCGCGGGTGGTGACGCTGACCTCGTTTCTGATCGGAATCGGCAAGGCGCCGGTGTTTGCCGCCATCATCGCCCTGGTGGGCTGCTATCAGGGCTTTCAGGTGCGCGGCGGCGCCGACAGCGTCGGCCGGCAAACCACGGTCAGCGTGGTGCAATCGATTTTTCTGGTGATTGCCGCCGACGCCCTGTTTTCGGTGGTGCTGGGCAGCGTCGGATTATGGCGCTGAGCGCGGGTCTAATGGAGAACGTGGTCGAAATCCGCGACCTGCGCACGCGCTTCGGCGAAACGGTCGTTCACGATCACCTGGATCTCGCGATTCCCCGGGGCGAGGTGGTGGCTCTGGTCGGCGGCAGCGGTTCCGGCAAGACCACCCTGGTGCGGGCGGTGGTCATGCTGCTGAAGCCGGCGGCCGGCTCGATCAAGCTGTTTGGAGAAGAAGTCGTCGGGATCGGCGACGGCGCGGCGTTTCGGCTGCGGCGACGCTTCGGCATGTTGTTCCAGCAGGGCGCGCTGTTCGGTTCGCTCACGGTGCGGGACAATGTGGCGGCGCCGCTGCGCGAGCACACCCGGCTGCCGGCCCGGCGAATCGCGGAAATCGCCGACCTCAAGATCGCGCTGGCCGGTCTGCCGGCCGACGCCGGCAACAAGCTGCCGCGCGCGCTGAGCGGCGGGATGCTCAAGCGCGCGGCCCTGGCGCGGGCGCTGGCGCTCGATCCGGCACTGCTGTTTCTGGACGAACCGACCTCTGGCCTCGATCCGGTCAGCGCCGGCGCCTTCGACGAACTGGTGGTGCAGCTCAAGGAATCGCTGGGTCTGACCGTGGTGATGGTGACCCACGACCTGGATTCGCTGTGGCATGCCACCGACCGGGTGGCGTTTCTGGGCGAGCGGCGGGTGATCGGCTACGCGCCGATGGCGGAGCTGGTGGCAACCGAACATCCGTTGATCCAGGCCTATTTCGAGGGGCCGCGCGGCCGCGCGGCGCGGAGGCAGGCGTGTACAGCAAAGTAAATTACGCCTTGGTGGGGCTGTTCGTCGTCCTTTTCGGCGCGGCGGTGGTGGGCGTGACGTTCTGGCTGACGATCGGGGTCGAGAACAAGAGCTACAGCCGCTATCGGGTGTACTTTCACGAGTCGGTGGCCGGCCTGAGCCTCAAGGCGGCGGTCCGCTATCGCGGCGTTCAAATCGGGCAGGTGGCATCCATCCGGCTGGACCCCAGCAACCCCGATCAGGTCGACGTGGTGCTGGATATCGAACGCGGCACGCCGATTCGCCGCGACACCATCGCCACCCTGTCCAAGCAGGGGCTCACCGGAGTAGCGGCGGTGGAGTTGAGCGGTGGCGGCCAGTCGCTGCCCCTGGAGAAGCAACCGGGGCAGGAACTGCCGGTGATTCAGGCCGGGCCGTCGCTGGTGGCCCGCCTGGACGACGCCTTCAACAATATCCTCACCAACGTGGATACTCTGTCGCGGCGCTTCGAGCGCTTGCTGGGCGAGGAGAACCAGACGGCCCTGACCCAGATCCTGCAACATCTCAACACGATCACCGGCGCGGTGGCCGACCGCTCCGATAGTTTGCGCCGGACCTTGGACAACGTGGAAACCTTTACCGGGACGCTGGCGGGACGCTCGGCCCAACTGGGCAAGGTGCTGGATCAACTGACGGCGATGTTGCGGGGAAGCGGCGATCTGAGCGCGCGGCTTCGGGCGGCCTTGAGCGATTTTCGCGCCGGCGCCCAGTCGGTGCGCCGGACGGCGGACACGTTCGACCGGACCAGCCGGGACTTGAGCGGTCTGGCCGAGGTCGGACAACGGGAATTGCGACGGCTGGGGCAAAATACCGTGCCGGAACTCGACACCCTGCTGGTGGAAGCCAACGAACTGATGGCGGTGCTGCGACGGTTGGCCGAGTTGCTGGAGCAGAACCCGCGCGCGCTGGTGGTGGGCAAGCCCAGCGGCCGGCCGGGGCCTGGGGAGGAGTAGCTTGGGGCTGAAGACCGAATGGTGAAAGGGAAAAATATGAAAAATAACGATGTCTTGCGTTTTGAACGCGGATGCGGGAGGCGCTGGGTCCGGCTGGGCGGAGCGTTGCTGGCGGCGCTGGCGCTGAGCGCGTGTCTGCTGCCGCAGGACAAGTCGCCGCCGCGACAGGATTATTTGCTGGAAGTCGCGGCCTTCGCGCCGGCGCCGGCACGACGCGCCAGCGGCAAGATCCTGCTGGTGGCGGTGCCCAGGGCGGCGCCGGGTTTCGATTCCAATCGTATCGCCTACCGCCGGGAGCCGCCGAAGCTGGATTACTACAACGACAGCGGCTGGAGCGACACGCCGGCCAAGATGCTGTTGCCGATCCTGGTGCGGGCGTTCGAAGCCACCGGCGCGTTCAAGGCGGTGGTGTCGCCGCCGGCGCCGGGGCTGACCGATCTGCGGGTGGACGTGGATGTGATCCGCTTGCAGCAGGAGTTCATGACCCAGCCCAGCCAAGTGCGGCTGAGCGCGCGCATCAAGGTACTGGACATGAAAAGCGGGCATGTGCTGGGAACGCAGGTGTTCGAGGCGACGGAGCCGGCCCCCAGCGGGGATGCCTACGGCGCGGTTCGGGCGACGAACGCCGCCGTCGCTAAAATGCTGGGGGAGATGGTTCCGTTCGCGCTGCAATACGTGGGGTGATCGGCAGGGCGCCATCCGCATGGCTTTGGGGGACGTTTCGCGCGGCCTCTCGCGTACCGGGACAGTGCCCGCCCCCTCGCCGCTTTCGTACAATCTCTCAACCTGTCGACGTTCGCCGAAGACGTGCACGAACGGCGACAGGTTTCGCAATCAACTGATGGAGCGCGCACCATGATGTACATTTCTGGAACCATCGCCGACGTGACCGACGACGGCGCCACCGCGACGCTGATTCTGGACACGGGCCGAATCAAGCATCATCTACACGCCGACCCGGATCTGCTGGCCGAGGCGCTGACCGCGCTCTACGGGGATGACTGCATCGGCAAACCGGTCGCGGTCCAGTGCGAGGGTTCGACGCTCACCAGCATCGAGATCCCCGGCGCGGCGCCGAACTACATCATTTAGCCGACCGAGGCGCCGCGAGCATGAGCGAACCGTCCGCCAGGGAGCCCAGCATCCCGCCGACCGTCGGCACCGTGCTGGTGCTGGACGATGAAACGGAAATTCTGGCGAGCCTGTACCGCCAATTGCAGCGGGAATTCCACGTTTTTACCGCCACCACGACCGCCCAGGCGCTGACCCTGCTCGACCGGCAACCGGTGGATGTGGTGATTGCCGACCAGCGTCTGCCGGATGCCAACGGCGCCGACTTTCTGCGCGAGGTCTACCGAAACAGGCCGGACACGACCCGCATCCTGCTGACCGGCTACTCGGATCTGGCGACGGCGATCCAAGCGATCAACGAAGGCCACGTTTACGCCTACCTGGCCAAACCCTGGGACCCGCTGGAACTGCGCGCACTGCTGCGCAACGCCATCCAGGAGGCCCGCATGCGGACTGAAAACCTGCGGTTGCTGGACCATCTGCGACACGTCGAAGAGCAACTGAAAGCGCGGATCGACGAGCAGGCGCGGGTGCTGCACGACAGCGAGGAGAACTTTCGGAGCGTTGTGCACAAAAACAACAGCGGCATCCTGCTGGTGGACGCGACGGGCACGATCTTGTTCGCCAACCCCGCCGCGGAGATCCTGCTCGGCCGCGACAGCCAGGATCTGCTGGGCAGCGAATTCGGCATTCCGGCGACGGGCGAGAGAGCCGAAATGACCATCCTGCGCCCCTGCGGCCAGCGGGGCACGGCCGAACTGACCGTGACCGAAACCCAGTGGCGGCACCAGGACGCCTATCTGCTGATGCTGCACGACATCACCGAGCGCAAGGAAGCCGAATCCCAGGCGCGGTATCTGGCCCAGCACGACAGCCTGACCGGGCTGCCCAATCGCATGCTGTTCATCGATCGCCTCGACCAGGCGCTGCGTCGCACCCGGCGCGACCGCGACAAGACCGCGATCCTGTTTCTGGATCTGGACCGCTTCAAGGAGGTCAACGACACCTTGGGCCACAAGGTCGGCGATCAACTGCTCCAGCAGGTGGCGTCCCGCCTGGCCGACGCGGTGCGTCGGTCCGACACGGTGGCCCGCATGGGCGGCGACGAGTTCACGGTCCTGCTGGAAGGCTTGAACGACCGGGAACACGCCGGCGCGCTGGCCAGAAAACTCCGTAGCCTGTTCGATCAACCGATCTCGACCGACACCGGCGAACTGTTCGCGATCCCCAGCATCGGCATCAGCGTCTACCCCGACGATGCCGCCACCGATGCCGAGAGCCTGATCCGGCAGGCCGACAGCGCCATGTACCACGCCAAGCGCCACAAGGAGATGGATGTCTGCTTCTATTCGAAAGCGCTCGACTCGCGCAACCTCGACCGGCTGGGCCTGGAAAACAGCCTGCACCGCGCCCTGGACCGGAATGAGTTCGTGTTGCACTACCAGATCCAGGTCGATCTGCGCGAACGGCGGACGACGGGCATGGAGGCGCTGGTGCGCTGGCGGCATCCGGATCGGGGTCTGGTTCCGCCCAACGATTTCATTCCGCTGCTGGAAGAAACCGGCCTGATCCTGCCGGTCGGCGACTGGATTCTGGCGGAAGCCTGCCGGCAGATGCGGGAATGGCGTTATATCGGGCTCGATCCGGTGCCGGTGGCGGTCAACATTTCTCCCAAGCAACTGGCGGATAAAAGTTTCGTCCAGACGATCCAGGGCTTGCTCGCGCACAGCGGCTTGTCGCCCGACTTGCTCAGACTGGAACTGACCGAGAGCGCGGTGATGCAGGATCAGTTTCGCGCCCTGCAAACGCTGCGCGCCGTGCGCGAGCTGGGCATCGAGCTGCACATGGACGATTTCGGCGTCGGCTACTCCTCGCTCGGCCTGCTCAAGCAACTGCCCTTCGACCTGATCAAGATAGACCGCAGCTTTATTGTCGATCTGCTGGACGATTCCGAAAGCGCGCTGCTGACCCGGGCCATCGTCAACGTGGCGCACGGCCTGAAGAAGAAAGTGGTGGCCGAGGGGGTCGAGACCGAGGCGCAGGCCGCCCACCTGCTGTATATCGGTTGTAACTACGCGCAAGGCTGGCTGTTCGGCAAAGCGGTTTCCGCCGCCGAAATGACGGTGCACCTGCGCGGTCTGCCGGGCTCTTCGGTCCGCATGGGCATCACGCCGAGTCCGTGAACGGCGGCGAGAACACCGACGTATTTTCCAGCCCCAGGAGACTTCCATGAAAAACGTCCTCGCTCCTTTCCGCGCGGCGGCAAGGTCCCGCCCGACGCTGCTCCTGACGCTGCTCCTGTCGCTGATGGCGCTGGCGGCGACCGCGCGGGCGGCCGAACCTCCGCCGGTGTTGCGGTTCACGACCAGCGAATTTCCGCCGCACATCAACCCGGCACATGATGGCTTTCTCGACCGGGTGATCCTCGAAGCGATGCGCCGGGCGGGGGTCGGCGCCGAGATCGTGCTTCTCCCCAACGCCCGCGCCATCAAGTCCGCGGACGAGGGCGAATACGACGGCAATCTCGTGCGTATCGCGGGGCTCGAACGGCTGTTCCCGCATCTGATTCCGGTGCCGGAAACGATCATGGACATGGTTTTTGTCGCTTTTGCGGCGCCGGGTCTAACCGTGCATGAAGACGGTTGGGAAATCGTCCGGGATCGCAACGTGGTGCTGATCCGGGGCTGGAAACTCTACGAAGAAGGCGTATTGGCCTATCGCCCCCGCACCGCCTTGACCGTCACCGAACCCGATCAACTCTTTCGCATGTTGCACGCCGGCCGCGCCGATCTGGCGTTGTACGAACTGTGGTCGGGCCGTTATCTGCTCAAACAACTGGGCATCGACGATATCCGTGCGGTGGAACCACCGCTGACGGTGCGCGAGATGTTCATCTACCTCCATGAACGCCACGCCGCCCTGGCGCCGCGCATCGCCGCCGCGCTGCGCGGCATGAAACAGGACGGCAGCTACCGGCGCCTGGTCGAAGAACTGCTCGAACCCCTGCGCGGCGCCGGCAAGGACGCGCCATAAACATGCGCGCCACCCTACGCAGCCGGATCGGCCGGACCCTGATCGCCGGCATCGCGTCGCTGAGCCTGCTGGTCATGCTCTGCGCGTCCGCCGTTCAGTTTTATCGCGACTACCAGGCCAATCTTACCGGACTGCACGAGAGCCTCGAACAAGTCCGTCAAGTGGCCGACACCAGCCTGAGCCTGGCGGTCTGGACCGAAAACGACGCGCAAATCCAGTTCCTGCTCGACGGTCTAATCAAAATACCCGGCCTGTACTATGCCGAGGTGGTGGAGCGTGGCCGGGTCCGGGCGCGGGCCGGTCAGCCCCCGGCCCGCTATCCGATCGAGTTCGAAACGCCGCTGCGGTTCGCGCCCGCCAGCGAAGCACCGGCCGAAATCGCGCGCCTGCGCATCGTGGCCGGCGAGGACGCCATCCGCGCCCAACTGGCCCGCCGCCTCCAGCAGCGGCTCAGCGTTACGGCTGCGGAGATCGTCGCGCTGGCCCTGTTCGTCGTCCTGTTCCTGTCCCGCTACCTGACCCGCCACCTGCGAGCCATTGCCCTGTATCTTGGCGCGCTGGAGTTCGAGCACGATCCGGGCGATCTGCGGCTGGACCGCGCCCCGCCGCCGCCCGGGCGCGAGGACGAACTCGACGTCGTCGTCGCCAACATCAACCAGACCCGGCGCAAGCTGGCCGGACTCTACGCCGGCGAGCGCTCCCGCTCCGAAACCGCCCGCCGGCATCTGGACTACGCGCTCGCCAACATGAGCGAGGGGCTGGCGCTGATCGACGCCGAAGGCGTGGTGCTGCTGGCCAGCCCGCGGCTGAACGCGCTGTACGGGGCCGACGCCGCCACGCCGTGGGCCGAGGGGCTGGCGCTGGCGACCATCGACGCCGACCTGGCGCAACAGGGCGTCATCGGCGAGGAAACGGTGCTGGCGAGCGACCCCGACACCCGCCTGCTGGAGCGCCACCTGCGCGACGGTCGCTGGGTGCTGGTGCGGGAGCGCACCCTGTCCGGCGGGCGCAAGCTGCAACTGCACGCCGACATCACCTTGCTCAAGCGGCGCGAGCTGGATCTGCGGCGCAGCAACACCGATCTGGAGCAATTTGCCTACGTTGCGTCCCACGACTTGCAGGAACCGCTGCGCATGGTCACCGGCTACCTGCAACTGCTGGAGCGCCGCTACCGGGACAAGCTGGACGATTCGGCCCGCGAGTTCATCGCCATCGCCGTGGACGGCGCCAAGCGCATGCAGCAATTGATTCTCGATCTGCTGACCTTTTCCCGGATCAGCACGCGCGGGCGGCCCTACGCGCCGACCGACATGGAGCAGGCGCTGGCCGACGTCCTGACCAGCCTGGAAGCCACCGTCCAGGAACATGCCGCCGCCGTCAGCCACCAGCCTTTGCCCACGGTGCGGGCCGATCCGGCCCAAATGCGCATGCTGCTGCAAAACCTGGTGGCCAACGCCGTCCGCTTTCACCGGCCGGACGAACAGCCACAGGTCAGCATCGCCGCCGAGCGGCTGGACCGCGCGCACCGCGAGCGGCTGGACGGGCTGGTTTCCGGCTGGGTGTTCTCGGTGCGGGATAACGGCATCGGCATCGATCCACGCTTCTTCGAGCGTATCTTCGTGATCTTCCAGCGCCTGCACAGCCGGGAGGAGTATCCCGGCACCGGCATCGGCCTGGCGGTGTGCAAGAAGATCGTCGAACGCCACGGCGGGCAGATTTGGGTGGAGTCGGCGTCGGCGTCGGCGTCGGATCGAGGCGCCTGCTTTTACTTCTTTCTACCCGACAATCCGCCTATGCTTGATGTTGTTCCCCCGTCCGGCGCCCGGAACGGCGCTTCCAAAGCCTGAGCCGCCATGAACGCTGATTTCAACAACGATCCCAGCCGCCCGATCATTATTCTCCTGGTCGAGGACAGCCCCGCCGACGCCCGCCTGACCTGCGAGGCGCTGGCGGACGGCAAGGTGGCCAACCGCATTTATGTGGTGGACGATGGCATCAAGGCCATGGCCTTCTTGCGCCGGTTGCCGCCCTATCAGGACGCGCCGTTCCCCGACATCATGCTGCTCGATCTGAACATGCCGCGCATGGACGGGCGGGAGGTGCTGGCCGAGATCAAGGCCGACCCGCAGTTGAAGATGCTGCCGGTGGTGGTGCTCACCACCTCCCAGGCCGATGAGGACGTGTTGCGCGTCTACGAACTGCAAGCCAACTGCTACGTCACTAAACCGGTGGATTTGGACCAACTGATCAAAGTGGTGTCCAACATCGAAGATTTCTGGTTCTCCATCGTGCGGCTGCCCAAACACGCAGATTAGACCGTGAATGTTTCGCCTACACCCGCTGAACCGTTGCGTCTGCTGTTGGTGGAAGACGACCCCGGCCACGCCCGGCTCACCCGGGAGTGGCTGCGCGACGCCGATCCGTTCGGCTTCGTCATCACCCACGCCGCCACCCTGGCCGAAGCCCGGTTGCGCCTGAAGGAAGGCGACTTCGATCTGGCCGCGCTGGATCTCGGGCTACCGGACAGCCAGGGCCTGGCCACCCTCAAGGAAATGCGCCAGGCCGCGCCGGATCTGCCGCTCGTGGTGCTGACCGGCCATGCCGACGAGTCTCAAGGCGTGGCGGCGGTGGAAGCCGGCGCTCAGGACTATCTGGTCAAGGGTCGCTTCGAACCCGAATACCTGCTGTCCCGCACCCTGAAGTACGCCGTGGAGCGCCATCACCTGCAACGGCGCATCAACGAGGAGCGCGAGCAGGTGCAGCGACAGCGGGAGCTGCTCGCGATGGAACAACTGGGCCGCAACGCCGCGCCGGTCACCGCGACGCTTTACAGCCAAACCGTGCTGGCGGACTGCGATCCGGTGCTGTTTCACGAGCTGGTGGATCGCTATTGCAAGCTGCTGGAACAGGCGGTGGAACAACAGGCGTTCAAGGTCGCGCATACCGTCAGCCGCGAACTGGCCGCGCTGGCCGAACGGCTGGGCTTCCTCAAGGCGGGGCCGCGGGATGTCATCGACCTGCATTCGCGCGCGCTGGAAATGGCGCTGCGGAACAGCACCCGGTACGCCGCCAAATTCTATACCGACGAGGGGCGCTTGATGGCGCTGGAACTGATGGGATATCTGGTGAATTATTACCGGCGCTTCTACCGGGATTCGCTGCAAACCGGGCACGCCGGACAGGACGGGAACGTCTGATGGCCTGCCCGACGCCGGACGGACCCTGCCGACGGGTCAAAGCGGGATATACTGTTCGCGGTAACCGGGGCATCGATTCGGAACGAGGTCTTTTTCATGAGTAAATTCGTGCTCAAGCTCTATATCACGGGACACACCCCACAAAGCGAGCGCGCCATCAGCAACCTGCGCCGGATCTGCGAGGCCGAGCTGAATGCCCAGTTCGAAATGCAGGTCATCGACGTGCTGGAACACCCCCAACTGGCGGAAAACGACCGCATCATCGCCACCCCGACGCTAATCAAAAGCCTGCCGCCGCCGCTGCGGCGCATCATCGGCGACCTGTCCGATAGCGAGCGCGTCCTGCTGGGTTTGGATCTCACGCCGCTTTCCTAACTTTGTCCAAGGCGCCCGACCATGCCCTCAAACAACCCTAGTATGATCAGCAAGCTGGCCACCGGCATCCCTGGCTTCGATTCGATCGCCAAAGGCGGGCTGCCCGAGGGGCGCACCACCCTGCTCGCCGGTTCGGCCGGTAGCGCCAAGACCGTGTTCGCCGTCCAGTTTCTGGCCGAGGGCGTCCGCCAGTTCGGCCAGCACGGCGTGTTCGTCACCTTCGAGGAAGCGCCGGCCGATATTCGCCGCAACATGGCCTCGCTGGGTTGGGACATCGCCGCTTGGGAAGCCGAGGGACGCTGGGCCTTCGTCGATGCCTCGCCGCTGCCCGGCGAGACCGAAGTCATCGCCGGCGCTTACGATCTCGGCGCGCTGCTGGCCCGGATCGAAGCTGCGGTCAACCGGGTCGGCGCGCGGCGGCTGGCGATGGATTCGCTGGGTTCCCTGTTCAGTTACTTCGAAAATCACGCGCTGATCCGCAGCGAGCTGTTCCGCATCTCGACGGCGCTGAAACTGATGAACATCACCGCGATCATGACCGCCGAGCGGACTCAGGAGTACGGCGATATCAGCCGCTACGGCGTGGAGGAGTTCGTGGTCGATAACGTCATGATCCTGCGCAACGTGCTGGACGGAGAAAAGCGGCGGCGGACCCTGGAACTGCTCAAGTTTCGCGGCACCAACCACCAGAAGGGCGAATATCCGCTGACGGTGCTCCCCGGTCAGGGCATCGTGGTGATCCCGCTGTCGGCCATCGAACTCAAGCAACGCTCGTCGAACACCCGCATCGCTTCCGGCAGCCACGAATTGGACACCATGTGCGGCGGCGGCTTCTTCCGCGACTCGATCATTCTGGTGTCCGGAGCCACCGGTTGCGGCAAAACGCTCATCTCCACCGAATTTGCCGCCAGCGGTGCGTCCGGGGACGAGCGATGCCTGTTTCTGGCTTTCGAGGAGAGCCGGGATCAGTTGACGCGCAACGCCACCGGCTGGGGTAAAGACTTCGAGGATCTGGAATCCCGGGGCCTGCTCAAGGTCATCGCAGCTTATCCGGAAACCATGGGGCTGGAAGACCACCTGATCGCCATCAAGATGGCCATCGACGAATTCCAGCCCAACCGCGTGGCGGTGGATAGCCTGTCGGCCCTGGAGCGGGTTTCCACCGTCAAGGGTTATCGCGAATTCGTGATCGGCCTGACCTCGTTCATCAAGCACCGCGAAATCGCCGGCCTGTTCACCGCCACCACCCCGCGACTGATCGGCGGCGAATCGATCACCGAAGCCCATATTTCCACCATCACCGACTCCATCATCCTGCTGCGCTACGTGGAAATGTTCGGGGAGATCACCCGCGGCATCACCGTGCTGAAGATGCGCGGCTCGGCCCACGACAAGGAAATCCGCGAGTTTTCCATCGACGCCAGCGGCATGCACATCGGCCAGGCCTTCCGCAACGTCACCGGCATCCTGTCGGGCCATCCTCGCCATGTGGAGCCGCACGAAATCAAGCGGCTGGATACACTGTTCACCGACCACGACGAGGGGTGAGAAACAGCCGGTTCCTCACCGGCCGGCGTGCCGGCTTCGGGCTGGCGCTGCTGGTCGCCATCGTCGGCGCGTCCCTGGCGCTGGACCGCTGGCTGCCGCCGCCGGTCGAGCGCGCCCGCCACACGTCAACCCTGGCGCTGGATTCCGACCAGCGCATCCTGCGCGCCTTCACCGCGCCGCCGGGCGCGTGGCGGTTGCCGGCGCGGCCGGAAGACGTGGACCCGCTGTACCTCACCCTGCTCGCCGCCTACGAAGACCAGCGCTTTGCCACCCATTCCGGCGTCGATCCGCTGGCGGTGACGCGGGCGCTGGGGCAATGGCTGCGACATGGCCGGGTGGTGTCGGGCGCCTCGACCCTGACCATGCAGACCGCCCGCCTGCTGGAACCGCACCGGCGCGACCTGCTCGGCAAGCTGGGCGAAATGCTGCGCGCCCTGCAACTGGAACGCCGCTATTCCAAGGACGACATCCTGAGCTTCTACCTGACCCTGGCGCCCTACGGCGGCAATCTGGAAGGGATACGCGCCGCCGCGCTGGCCTGGTTCGGCAAGGAACCGATTCGGCTGACGGCGGCGGAAGCAGCGCTGCTGGTGGTGCTGCCGCAAGCTCCCTCCCGGCTGCGGCCGGACCGCTATCCCGCGCGGGCGCGGACGGCGCGCGACAAGGTACTGACGCGCATGGGCCAACTCGGCGTGCTGACCCCGCAACAGGTGGAAGAAGCCCGCGAGGAACCCGTTCCCCGGCAACGGCGCTCCCTGCCTTTTCTAGCCCCGCATCTGGCCGAGCGGCTGCGCGCGGCCCGGCCGGATACGCTGCGGCTACGCACCTTCATCGACCGGAATTTGCAGCAGACCCTGGAAACGCTGGCCCGCCAGCAGCAAACCGTGCTGGAATCGTCCAGCAGCATCGCGCTGCTGGTGGTGGCGAATCGCGACCGGCGGGTGCTGGCTTACGTCGGCGCCAGCGATTTCTTCGATCCGCGCCGCGCCGGCCAAGTGGACATGGCGCGGGCGGTACGCTCGCCGGGCTCGACGCTGAAACCGCTGGTCTACGGGCTGGGCTTCGACGATCTGCTGATCCACCCCGACACCCTGATCGAGGATGTACCGACCCGCTTCGGCGACTACAGCCCCGGCAATTTTCTCAACACCTACGCCGGACAACTGTCGGTGCGCGAGGCGTTGCAACAATCGCGAAACATCCCGGCGGTGGCGGTGCTGGAACAGGTCGGGCCGGCGCGGGTGGCGGCGCGGCTGCGCGAGGTCGGCCTGCCGCTGCACTGGAACACGGTCAACCCCCGTCCCGGCTTGCCGCTGGTGCTGGGCGGGGTCGGCATGACCCTGGAGGAATTGGCGACGCTGTACGCCGGCATCGCCAGCGGCGGCCGGATCGCGCCCTTGCGCTTTTCCCCCGCCGACCCCATCGAGCCGGGCCACGATCTATTGACGGCAACCGCCTGCTGGTATCTGAACGACATCCTGCGCGGCTCGCCGGTGCCGCAAAACGTGGCCCCGCCGGCCAGCGCCGCCCGGCCGCGCTTCATCGCCCACAAGACCGGCACTTCCTACGGTTTCCGCGACGCCTGGGCGCTGGGCTTCGACGCCGATTATACCGTCGGGGTCTGGGTCGGCCGGCCGGACGGCTCGCCCAGCCCCGGCCACTACGGCCGCAACACCGCCGCGCCGCTGCTGTTTCGGATATTCGACCTGCTGCCGGAACCCACGACCCCGCCCGCGCCGCCACCCGCCAACGTGCTGCGCGTGGTCGGCCGCGAACAGTTGCCGGAGCGCTTGCGCTATTTCCGCACCCGGCCGGCGCGGGAAACCGCCGGCGCGCCACTGCTGGGCATCAGCTTCCCGGTGACGGGGACCACGGTGGAATTGCCGGCACGGGACGACCGGTTGGCCGAGTTGCCGCTGGCCGCGACCGGCGGGGTCCGGCCGCTGCGCTGGCTGGTGAACGGCCGGCCGCTGGCGGCGGACCCGTGGCGACGGGATGCGTTCTGGCCGCCGGACGGCGAGGGGTTGGCGCGGATCACCGTGCTGGATCAGGCCGGGCAAACCGCCAGCACCGAAGTATGGGTCAGTCGGATCGCACGGGAGTCAAGCGCTCCCCATCCTTGAGAGAGAGGGTTGGAGCAAGCGTCTGAACCGGGTTCTTTGCCGAATCAAGGGCGACCAGATTCTCCGCCTACGGCGCCGTTTTGGGCGGTTTGTCGCCCCAGGGCATCATCGCCACCGCCGAAACCGAGTTCTTCGGCGAACCCTCCACCAGCTTGTCGCTGTAGACCAGATACACCAGGGTGTTGCGCGTTTTATCGAGGAAGCGCACCACCCGCATTTTCTTGAACAACAGCGAACGGCGTTCGGTGAACACGTCCTCGCCGTCCTTGAATTTCTCCTTGACGTTGATCGGCCCGGTCTGCCGGCAGGCCAGCGAGGCGTCCGAGGTATCCTCGGCCAGTCCCAGCCCGCCCTTGATCCCCCCCGTCTGCGAGCGACTGACGTAACAGGTCACGCCATCGATCTTGGGATCGTCGAAGGCTTCGATCACGATCTTGTGGTTCGGCCCCAGCCACTGGAACGCGGTGTCCACGCTACCGATTTCATCGGCGTGGGCCACCGGCGCCATGGCCAGCACACCACCGAGTAGCCCGCCGAGCCCATGAGTTCTCATCTTGCGCTTCATCCGAGGTTTCTCCGTCGCTTAACCGTACACGGGAGGATAGCGCAACTCGATGCCGGACTCAGCCCCGGCGGACTGGAAGGGTTGCGGGCGTACCCAATCCCCAAGAGCCTATCATGCAACCCGTCGGAACGAATATCCCGAACATGTTGCTGGAGAACGCTCATTTCCTGGAGGGTCCGAACGTCCGCGAGGGCAAGACCCGACGCGGTCGACGATCTCGGCTACGAGCAGGTCGAAACCGCCGCCGCGCGCGCCGACTCGAAGCAGACGGAATTCACTGATATTCCCGCCAGTACTCCGGCTGCGGGTCGCGGCAACCGTGGGTGATGTGCTGGTAGCGGTTGATGAAAACGTCCTGCCGGGTAGCCTGACCTTCCTGGGTGATGGCCAAATTTTCCCGCTGGGTTTCCTCGGCGTAATAGAACAACGCCCGCTTCAGTTTGCACAACAGACTGTTATCGAGGTGGTAACCGAGTTCCCCCAAGGCATGTTCGATGCCTTGCAAGGTGACCCGCCGCAGGTCGTAGACCACGATCAGGGCGTGCGGCGACAGGCACTGAACGCCATGGACGCCCGCCACCCCCCGCAGCCAGCCCGCCGCCGAGCCCGCCTGATCGGGGTCTTCATGGAGACGGCAGAATTGGATGGCGCGGTGTTTGTACAGCTCTTCGGTGTCGGTGTGCATGACGCTTCCCTCCACGGCTGCCGGATCACTGCGAGGACTATCGATATAACAACCGTAGTAACAACCGTAGTCGCTGGCGCGGGCCGTTTCAAGCCGGCCAGCGCCCGCGACTGGTCCGGCTTAGTCCGGCGGCGTCCCGGTGATCGCTCGCTTCGATAAAGCCGCGTTGCCGTAACAGCGTCGGCACCGCCTCGCCCTGATCGTAACCGTGCTCCAGCAACAGCCAGCCGCCCGCCCGCAGGCAAGCGGGCGCTTGGGCGATGATCGACCGCAAGGCGTCCAGCCCATCCGCGCCCGCCACCAGCGCCGCCGCCGGCTCGAAGCGCAAATCGCCCTGCCGCCAATGAGGATCGGTGGCGGCAACATAGGGCGGATTGGAGACCATCAGATCGAAGCGCTCGCCGGCGAGCGGTGCGCACCAGTCGCCTTCGCGGAATTCGACGTTGCCGATATTCAGCCTCCGGGCGTTGCGCCGGGCAACGGCCAGAGCCGCCGGGCTGCGGTCGGTGGCGACGATGCGCGCCTGGGGCCGCTCCACCGCCAACGCCAGAGCGATCGCGCCGCTGCCGGTGCCCAGATCGGCGAGCGTGCAGGTTCGATCCGCCGGCAGCCGTTCCAATGCCAACTCGACCAGCAATTCGGTTTCCGGACGGGGAATCAGGGTGTCCGGCGTAACCTCCAGCTCCAGCGACCAGAACTCGCGCCGGCCGAGCAGGTATGCGACCGGTTCCCCCGCGTGGCGCCGGTCCAGCCAAGCGACGAAACGGGCGGTTCGCTCCGGTTCCGGCACCCGCTCCGGCCAGGCATGAAGGTGGCTGCGAGGCCGCTCCAAGGTCGCCGCCAGCAGCAGTTCGGCGTCCAATCGCGGGGTTTCGCTGGTTTCGGCCAGCCGCTGGACGGCGACAGCCAGCAATTCGCGGAAGGTAGCGGCGCTCACCCGACGGTAACCGTGCATTCCCCCTCTTTACCACAGGCGGTAAAAGAGGGAGAGAGGTTGAGGATGAAGGAAATTTACTCGGCCAGCGCCGCCAGCAGATCGGCCTGATACTCGTTGATCAGCGGATCGATGACCGGATCGAGGTTCCCCGCCAGCACATCGCCGAGCTTGTAGAGGGTCAGGTTAATGCGGTGGTCGGTCACCCGCCCCTGCGGGAAATTGTAGGTGCGGATACGCTCGGAACGGTCGCCACTGCCCACCAGCAGCTTGCGGGTTTGCGCCTGGGCGCTGGTCTGTTTTTCCCGCTCCGCCGCCAGCAGTTTCGCCTGCAACAGAGACATCGCCCGCGAGCGGTTCTTGTGCTGGGAACGCTCGTCCTGACATTCCACCACGATCCCGCTCGGCAGGTGAGTGATGCGGATGGCCGAATCGGTCTTGTTGACGTGCTGGCCGCCGGCCCCGGAAGAACGGTAGGTATCGACGCGCAGATCGCCGGGGTTGATCTCGACTTGCTCGACATCCGCCAGCTCCGGCAGCACCGCCACGGTGGCGGCGGAGGTGTGGATGCGACCCTGCGCCTCGGTCGCCGGCACCCGCTGCACCCGGTGCGCGCCGGATTCGAATTTCAGCCGCGAATAGGCGCCCTGACCGATGATGCGGCTGATCGCCTCCTTGTAGCCACCGTGCTCGCCGGGGCTCTCGCTGAGGGTTTCCAGCGCCCAGCCGCGCAATTCGGCGTAGCGCGCGTACATGCGCAGCAGATCGCCGGCAAACAGCGCCGCCTCGTCGCCACCGGTGCCGGCGCGGATTTCCAGAAACACGTTGCCGGCATCGTGCGGGTCGCGCGGCAGCAACAGCAGTTGCAGCGCTCGCTCCTGCCCGGCGCGGCGCTCTTCCGCCGCCAGTAGTTCTTCCTGGGCCAGGGCGCGCAGTTCGGAGTCGCCGTCCCGGCTCATCTCGCGGGCGCTCTCCAGATCGTCCAGAGTGCGGCGGTAGGCCAGAAACCCACTCGCCACCGGCTCCAGTTGGGCATATTCCACCGACAGAGCGCGAAAGCGGTCGTTGTCGCCGATGATGTCGGGATCGGCCAGCAGCGCGCCGACTTCCTGCTGGCGGTCCGCCAGTTGCTCCAGCTTGGCGAGCATGGAGGCGTTCATCGGTGGGGATCTCCATCGCCTAAACGGTACAGGGTCTTGATCAGATTCAGCATGTCGGCGTCGCCTTCGGCGGCGGCTTCGCGCAGGCCGGCGCAGGGAGCGTGAACGAGTTTGTTGGTCAGGGTGTGGGCCAGAATATCGAGCACGGCGACCGGGTCCTTGCCTCCGGCGAGCTGACGGCGGGCGCGGTCCAGCGCATCGTCGCGGGCGGTCTCGGCCTGCCGGCGCAGGGCGCGAATGCTGGCGACGCTGTCCTGGGCGCGCAGCCAGGCCATGAAGTGCTCGACCTGCGTGTCGATGATTTCCTCGGCCTGCCGGGCGGCGGCTTGGCGCGAGCGCAGGTTGTCCTGAATGATATCCTTGAGGTCGTCCACCGTGTACAGATACACATCGTCCAATTCGGCGACCGCCGGATCGATGTCGCGCGGCACGGCCAAATCTACCATAAACATCGGCCGGTGGCGGCGCTGTTTCAGGCACTGCCGGACCAGCGCCGCCCCCAGCAGCGGATCGGGGCTGGCGGTGGACGTAATGACGATATCGGCCTCGCCCAAGTGGGCGGGGATTTCGTCCAGGGCGATGGCGTAGCCGGCGAAGGAGGCCGCCAGCGCGTGGGCCCGCTCCAGGGTGCGGTTGGCCACGATCAGCCGCCCGACCCCGCTCTCGTGCAGATGGCGGGCGACCAGTTCGATGGTATCGCCGGCGCCGATCAGCAGGGCGGCGCAGCGGGGCAGGTCGGCGAAAATCTGCCGGGCCAGACCGACCGCCGCGAAGGCCACCGACACCGGGCTGGCGCCGATGCGGGTGTCGGTGCGCACCTGCTTGGCGACCGCGAAGGTATGCTGGAACAGCCGCTCCAGCCGGGCACCGAGGGTGCCGGCGCTATTGGCAGCCTGATAGGCGGTCTTGACCTGGCCGAGGATCTGCGGCTCTCCCAGCACCAGCGAATCCAGCCCGGAGGCAACCCGCAGGATGTGGCGCACCGCCCGCCCGTCGGCGTGCCGGTACAGATAAGGCTGCAAATCGACCGTGGGCAACTTATGATAATCGCCCAGCCATTCGACCACTTGGCGGCCGTTCTCGTCCTTGAGGCCACAGTAAACCTCGGTGCGGTTGCAGGTCGATAGAATCGCCGCTTCGCGGGCGCCGCCGCAATCGAGCAGATCCCGCAGGGCCGATTGCAGACGCTCGGGCGCGAACGCGACCCGCTCGCGGACGCCGACGGGAGCGGTTTGATGGTTGAGACCGAGGGCCAACAGCGGCATGGATGCATCTGATCAGGCTAAAAAACGGTGGAATTCTGCGGGATACAATAGGTGAATGACAAGGTCATAGTTCTTTGATGGATTATCATGCGAACGATTGCCCTCCCTTTTCACGCACCGGCGCGCCGTAGTCTGGAATCCGGCGCTTCCGTCTTGCACCAACCCCGTTTCGAGCGGTTCTCCGACCGCCGAAACCGAATGATAGATATACCCGGCGATGAACAGATTTCTTTTGAAGGTGTTGGGCTTAAGCGGCCTGTTGTTGGGCGGCTGCGCGACGGTGGTGGACGCGCAGGCGCCCGCCACTCCGGAGTACTCGATCCGACCGGCGCTGCAACCCAGCCCCCGCGCCGAACTGATGTACCAGGTGTTGCTGGCGGAATTGGCCGGCAAGCGCGACCGCCTCGACGTGGCGCTGACCCACTACCGTCTGGCCGCGGCCGCCAGCAACGATCCCCAAGTGGCCGAACGGGCGGCGATGCTGGCGCTGATCATGAAAGACAACGTCAACGCCCTGGATCTGGCCCGGCGCTGGCAGGCGCTCGACCCGCCCAGCGAACCCGCCCAGCAGGCCATGGCGCTGGCCTTGCTGCGCAACGGACGGGAAGACGAGGCCATGACCCCGCTGGACGCGATCCGCAAAGCCGCCCGAGCCAAGGACAAGCAGCAGGGTTTCGCCACCGTGGCCTCGCTGCTGAGCCAAATGGACGACAAGCAGGCGGCGTTGCGGGTGATGCGGCAGTTCCGCGACCGCTACCCGCGCGAGGCCTTCGCCCAATACTACCATGCGATGCTGGCGGCAGTGGCCGGCGAGCGCGAGCAGGCGCTGGCCAGTCTGAAGGAGGCGCTAGCCCGCGACCCCAAGCTGATCCCCGCCCACCTGCTACGCACCCGCATCCTGCTGGATCAGGGAGAAAAGGACGCGGCGCTGGTTGGGCTCGCCAAAGCGGTCCGCGCCATGCCGCGCGACCGCAACTTGCGGATGGATTATGCCCGGCTGCTGGTCGATACCGGTCAGTTGGACAAAGCTCGCCGCGAGTTTGCCATCCTGCTCAACCAGAATCCCAAGGACACTGACTCACTGTACGCCCTCGGCGTGCTGGCGACCGAAACCCGCCAGTTCGACTTGGCCGAAAGTTATTTTCTCGACCTGATCAAGCGCAACACCCGCTTGGCCGACGCCTACTTCGAGCTGGGCCGAATCGAGGAACAGCGTGGCGATTACGCCAAGGCCAACGAGTGGTACGAGCGGGTGACCAGCGATGACCGCTACCTCACCGCCCAGATGCGGATGGGCGTGGTTCTGGCCAAAGCCGGCGATACCACCGCCGTTAACCAGCATTTCGACACGCTGCGTCGCAAGGATCCGAAAAACAGCATCAATCTGTATCTGGCCGAAGCCGAAGCGCTGCGTGAGGGGGAGCGCTATCAGGAAGCGTTCGATACGCTGGATCGGGGGCTGGCCCTACACGCTAACGACAAGGATCTGTTGTACGCCCGCGCGCTGGTGGCCGAGCGACTCGACCGCGTGGACGTGCTGGAACGGGATCTGCGCGTCATTCTCGCCAGCGACCCCAAGAATGGCCAGGCTCTCAATGCGCTCGGCTACACCCTGGCGGATCGCACCGACCGCCACCAGGAAGCACTGGGCTACATCGAGCAGGCACTGGTGTTGCTGCCCGACGATCCCGCCGTGCTCGACAGCATGGGCTGGGTACAGTACCGGTTGGGCGATAACGCCAAGGCCTTGCAGTACTTGCGACAGGCGTACCAAAAGAATCCAGACGCGGAAATCGCCGCGCACCTCAGCGAAGTGCTGTGGGCCAGCGGCCAGCGCGAGGAAGCCAAGAAAATCTGGCGGGAGGCATTGACCAAAACGCCGGACAGCCCCCATCTGCGCAAATTGCAAGAGCGGTTGGGGTGGTAAGGCAAACCTCGGTTTTGAACCCCCGCCTCAAACCCATCGCGCTGAAATAAAGCCCCTCATTTGGAGTGGATGACGGGCGAACATCACAGCGGATATAGCGCTCCCAAATCAGTTGTGAAATTTCCCCTCCTTGGCCAAGGAGGGGTGGCGTGCAGCGCCGGGGGGGTTCGAAACGGCGATTCCACAACTCGGAGAGGAACGCTATAGGTGGTAAGATCGCTCGTGCCTCCATGCCTCACGATGACCAGATCATGAGCGACAACGACCTCTGGTCCTTAAGCTATCATTTGTGCGGCTGTACCCTGTTGGGGGCAACTTCTCAAGAGCCCTTGGGCACGCTGCCGTTATCCGTTCGGATCGCCGTGCTGGACATCGCCTCTCGACAGGCTTCCGCACGCTTCCCCTGCACCTTTAACCCTCCCACCCAACTCAACTACGAAGCCGGCCAACACGCGACCTATCGCTACTGGCAAACCGATCCTCGCGACTTGCTGGAGCGCTTGGCCAAGCTCGATGTAGAACAAACCCCGGACTTCGCCTCGCCCGACGCCTATTTCCAGCATTATCAGCTATGGCCCACCAATGAGAGCGAGGCGAACGACGAACATTGGGCGGAGCGGCAATTTGTCCAGAGGATCTTCGTCCCGCTGTGCGGACTGAAAGGTTTGCGCTACTTAAAACCGCAAGTATCTTTCACGGATTCCCGGCGGGTGGAGCGGCGTATCGATTTCGCTTTGGAAGGGGAAAAACGCTACGCGCTGGAGATCGAAGGCAAAACCTACCACGACGGTGTGGAACGGTTCGACCGCGAGAAGGCGCGACAGCGGGAACTGACTCAGGCCGGCTTTCACTATTTTCCCCTGAGCTGGAAAGATGTTGAAGGCGGTCAAGCCGAATCGGCGCTCCATGGCCTCATCAAGCGAGACGCTTTGCTGCGCTCGTTGTTGGAGCCGACCGAAGGGCTGGATCTCCTGCCGTTGGCTTGGCTCCTCTCCGTGCTACCCCAACGCTACCCAGACGCGCAACGCACTGCCCTGGCGGCGCTGGCCCATGCCGCCGAACGAGGCCTTTCCCGACTTACCGTGATGGAAATCGGCGGTGGAATGCCGATCTTGACCCTAGCCCTGATCGATACCCTCGGCCTGGTCGAGCGCGTTGCTGATTTTTATGGGCTGCCAGTCACGTTGCCCGAACTGGATGTGTACCTGATCACTCCCCGCAACCGTGATCTGCAAGAGCAGTTGCTACACCAGGTTCTGCAATCCGACCGTGATCCGCACGAACGGCTCGACACACCGCGCACCGCCGTGCATTTGACCGTCGCTGACGCGCTCCCCGCCGATTTTCCAGAAAACACGCTGGTGGTGGCGGAAAGCCCCTGTCATAGCTCAAACGCTCGCACCTTTGCCGAACTGGCAAACTGGGGACAGCGCTTCGCTGATCGCTGGCCGCGTCCACCGGATCGGCCACCGGCTTCGACGGGCTTGGAACGCCCCACCCTCGACTACTTTGCCCGGCGTTATTTCCAGGTTCCCGAACTTAAGGCGGAGCAGATCGAGTTGTTGCAACGCGCCCTGCGCGGCCAGGATTCCATCGGCATCCTGCCGACCGGCTTTGGCAAGTCGCTGGTATTTCAGCTCTACGCCCTGCTCAGTCCCCGCGTGACGCTGGTGATCAGCCCGCTCAAGGCGCTGATTCAGGATCAGGTGGGTGCGCTGCGCCGGCTGGGCTGGGCTTGCGTGGATTTTGTCCTCAGCATCGATACCGCCGAACAGCGCCAACGGCGGCTGGACGATATGTTCCACAGCCAGCGCTACCGGCTGTTCTACATTGCCCCCGAACGGTTGCAGCTCAAAGCCTTCTACGACGAATTACGCGCCTCGTTGCACGACACCTCCCTCGGCGCGCTGGTCATCGACGAAGCGCATTGCGTTTCCGAATGGGGCCACGATTTCCGGCCCGCCTATCTGCAAATTCCCCGGCTGAGGCGGCTTTTGGAGGAGAGCACCCACCGGCGTGTGCCCCTGCTGGCCTTGACGGCCACGGCATCTCCGTTGGTCCGGGCGGACATTCTGGATACTTTGCAACTGGTGCCTGACGACCTGATTCAGAGCACCAGCTGTGACCGTCGTAACCTGCGTCTCTCCGTGCATCCGGTCCCTGCTGAAGCGGGCGCCAAGAGCAAGGCCTTGGCGCGCTTGCTGACGGACGATCTGCCCCGCGTCCTCGGCCAGCCGTATGGGTTCGATTTCCAGGAAGTGAACGGCGACCGCTACCCGGAAGCGGGCATCGTGTTCGCCATGTACGCCGACCCGCACGGTAAAACCACCTTTGCCGAAGGTACGGCCCATATTGCCGCCGAACTACGCAAGACAATGGGCCTCTCGAAAGATCAGGTCCGCACCCATGCCAGCCGGGTGCCGAAGGTGTGTCCACGGTGCGGCTCGCACGACTATTGGCAAGCGACTCCCCAAGAAGCTGCGCAGGCCAATTTCGGAGACAAGGCGTTGACGTGCCATAACTGTCGCCAAGTGTTCATCCAACCCCGGCGGGTTGCCAACCGGGACTGGGAAACCACCTTGCAACAGCGCCATGAAGACTTCAAACAGGATCGGTTTCCGTTGCTGGTCGCCACCAAGGGCTTTGGCATGGGCATCGACAAGCGCAACGTGTCGTTTGTCGTGCATCACGCCTTCGCCAGCGGCTTGGAGGGCTATTACCAGGAAGCCGGTCGTGCCGGTCGCGCCAACCAGCGCGCTCATGTCGCCTTGCTGTATATTCCACCGACCGATACCTGCATCCGCGACACGATTGATCAGGGGGAAATGCCGCGATGTATGACCGACCCAGACAGCTTCAAATACCGCAAGTGCCCCCGTCCCTACAACCTGAAAGTATTGTGCGACTTCAGCCATCAGGCGCGCTTTATCCAGGACAGCTATCCTGGCGTCAAGGTGGATTGCAAAACGACCTATGACGTCTACAAGCGGCTCAAGGCGGGCCAACCGCTGGCGAGTAGCGATGATTACACTCCTCCGGGCCAGCACGGCGACGATGACGCCAACGATGTCCCCGACCCCGACCGCAAGCGAACCGTCTATCAACTAGCACTGTACCGACTCCAGCAACTCGGGATCGTACTGGATTACACCATTCAGTATTTCAGCTTGAAGGCTTGGCAGTTCGAGGTGGAGTTCGAAGCTCACTGGCAGCCCCAGGCTCTGCTCACCCATGTCGAACGTTTTCTGAGGCGTGGCCAGCACCCAGAAACCGACGACATCACCGAACCAATGCGGGTATTGAGCGATCTGGCGGCGCAATGCGCCGCTCCGCCTTGGCTGGAGGAGCATCTCTGTCCAGAAATCGCATTGCTTAAGAAAGCTATCGGTACCCTGCTGCGGCGAGTTTATTTGCGGGTTCCCGCCATGCGCCTGCAAATGCTGCGTAACGAACTGGACTATGCACGGGCCGCTGAGGGTACCTGTCGGCGGGTGACGCTACTCAACCTCTTTAACAACCGCCTTGTGGTCTCGGATTATCGCTGCGGATTCTGTGATGTCTGCTTACCTGATTTGGGCTTTACACAGACACTGGCCACGGATGCGGTTGGCAACATCGATCTTGACGAACTGGTTTTGCAACTGAATGACTTACTTGCGACTGCGCAACCGGAACCGGTCGCCCTGTATAACTTCATCGATCACATTCAGGAGCGCGGCGTGGCGTTGGGAATGCTGGCCCGAGCCACCCGGCATCTGGAAGGCGATCCCACCTCGCTGCCGGCACTTTATCTGGTCGGAGCGCTGTCGTGGCAAGTCCCCACTCGGCAAAACCAGGCTCTGGGCTACTTGCGCGCCGGTTTTAAGGAGGGTCGCCAACAGGGCTTGACGCTGGATGCTTTACTGGAATTGTTCTATCGCGCTGGTGCCGAGATTGACGCCGAGGACGCCGTGCGCTGGCTGAACGATCTTGCCCCTCGCACGACCGATCCCGGCGCGCTCCTGCGCTGGGCGCAGACATTGGAGCCGCTGCTGGGCAGCGATTCCCCCGCCTATCGCGCCCTGTATGCCATCGCCAAGGCACGTGCCCTGCAACGCCTGAGTGGCCCATTCCAGGAGTTGAAAACCTTGGCCAGCGGGTGGCCAATCCCACCGACTGGGACGCCCCACCAGCATCCCGCGCCCTCCCTTCCCCTGAAGAAGCGATCCTCCCGATGAATTTGGAATCGTTCGAGAAAGAAATCGCCCGGTTGGAAACCCAACTCCAGGATGCCATTACCGCGCTGCGGGCGCTAAAGGATATTCAATCGACCTTCCAGGACATGCAGCCGCGTTATGAACGCCTCAAGCATCTCACAGACGAAGCTGCCCGGTTACCCGAACATTATGCAGAACAATTCGCGTCCGCCCGCAAACAGGCCGAAGCTCAATTAATACAACTTGAAGAACAGCTAAACCAACAGCAAAACTGTTGGGAAATCGCTCTCACGCAGCATCAGCAGACTCATAACGAATGGCAACAGCGAACGGACCAGTCGCTAACCCACTTGCAACGGCGCCTTGAAATCCAGCAGGCTGCGCTGGATGCTTTGGTAACGCAGCAACAACAGATTCAGGCCGCGCTTGAGGAATCAATCACGCAGGTGAGAACAAAACTACAAGATTCGGTTATCACGCTCGATGAACGAGCCACGTTGGCCAACGCCAAGCTCAAAACATTCATGGAAAAATCGTTACAAGACCAAGCCCAACAACTCCGGGAGAAATTTACCCGACAATTTCGCTGGGCGTTGCTCACCGGTTTTATGGGCTGGGCGATCGCTTTGGGAACCTTGGCAGTGGTGTGGCTATGACGCCCTTTGAATCCAATGGGCTAAAGATCATCCTTGCCCTAACGCTGCTCTCCGGTTGCGCAACTCCTCCATCCCTCTCCCCGGAGGCCGCAACCGCCTGGGCCGCCCGCCAGTCCACCCTGGCACGGTTAACTACCTGGCAGGCCGACGGGCGCATCGGCGTGATCAGTGGCCAGGACGGTTGGCACGCCAGCTTCCAGTGGGCACAGCAGGATCCCACTTACCGCATCGACATCATCGGCCCGCTTGGCCAAGGCCGGGTCACGATCCAGGGCGACGAACGTGAGGTTAGCATCCAAACCCAGGATGGCCAGCACCGGACCGCGCCCGATCCCGATGTCCTGCTGGAGCAAACGCTCGGCCTGCGCCTGCCGGTGACCGGCCTGCGCTACTGGGTGCGCGGCCTGCCGGCGCCAGGTCCGACCGCCCTCCTGCAAACCGATGCCGCCGGCCGGCTGACCCGGCTGGAACAGAACGGCTGGGTGATCGAGTATCCCAGCTATGCCCCGACCTCCGTTTTCAACCTCGACCTGCCCGAGCGTATCGTCGCCCGGCGACAGGATCTCAGCGTCAAACTGGTGATCGAGCAATGGACGCTGTAACGCTCGATCCTGCCGCCTGGCCGGCTCCGGCCAAGCTCAACCGGATGCTGCGCATCGTCGGCCGGCGCGACGATGGTTACCACCTGTTGCAGACGGTGTTCCAGTTTCTGGAGCGCTGCGACTGGCTGTGGTTCGAGCCGTGCGACGATGGCGCGATCACACGCGATGGCGAGCTTACCGGTGTACCGCCGGAGGCCGATCTAACCGTGCGCGCCGCCCATCTGCTGCAACAGGCAACCGGCATCGATCAGGGTGCGCGCATCCGCATCGACAAGCGCTTGCCCATGGGCGGCGGTTTGGGCGGCGGCAGCTCCGACGCCGCCACCGCGCTGGTCGCGCTCAACCACTACTGGCGGACCGGGCTGACGCTGGCGGAACTGGCCGAACTTGGGTTGAATCTGGGCGCCGACGTGCCGGTGTTCGTGCATGGCCGGGCGGCTTGGGCGGAAGGCGTCGGCGAACGGCTAACACCGCTGGATCTGGACGAACCCTGGTTCGTGGTGCTGGTTCCAGCCTGTCACGTCGCCACGGGCGCGGTGTTCGGCGATCCGGAATTGACAAGAAACACATCGCTAATCACAATAACCGACTTCATGATGGGCGCTGGTGGCAACGATTGCGAAGCGGCGGTCTACCGTCGCTACCCGGAAGTCGCCGCCGCCGCCGCTTGGCTGGCGCGGCACGGGCCGACGCGCTTGACCGGTACCGGGTCATGCGTGTTCGCCGCCTTCCCGAGCGCCGGCCGAGCCCGGCAGGTGCTGGACCGGCTACCGCCGGGCTGGAAGGGATTCGTCGCCCGTGCTTGCAACCGTTCACCACTGCACGAGCGCCTGACGCGGGAGCATGCCGCGTCCATCTAAGCGCCTTCGATTTTTTGGGCCGTCGCCAAGCGGTAAGGCACCGGATTTTGGATCCGGCATTCCCAGGTTCGAATCCTGGCGGCCCAGCCATCTTCCATAGAGACCGACAGCGGGGGGTTGTGTCGTGTACGAAGGTCGAATGATGGTGTTCGCCGGCAACGCCCATCCGCAACTGGCCCGCGATATCGTCAGCCATCTCCAGTTGCCCCTCGGTCAAGCCATCGTCGGCCGTTTCAGCGATGGCGAGGTCATGATCGAACTGATGGAAAACGTGCGTGGCAAGGATGTCTTCATCGTCCAGCCCACCTGCTATCCCACCAACGACAACATCATGGAACTGTTGGTGATGGCCGACGCGCTGCGGCGTTCCTCGGCGGTGCGGGTCACGGCGGTCATCCCCTACTTCGGCTATTCGCGGCAGGACCGCCGTCCGCGCTCGGCGCGGGTGCCGATTTCCGCCAAGGTGGTCGCCAACATGATCACCAGCGTCGGCGTGGACCGGGTGTTGACCGTGGATCTGCACGCCGACCAGATTCAGGGCTTTTTCGATATTCCGGTGGACAACGTCTACGCCACGTCGATCGTGTTGAACGACATCCGCGCGCAAAACCTCGGCGATCTGATGGTGGTGTCGCCGGACGTGGGCGGCGTGGTGCGCGCCCGCGCCCTGGCCAAGCGCCTGGACGACTCGGAGCTGGCGATCATCGATAAACGCCGGCCGGCGCCCAATCAAACTCAGGTCATGCATGTGATCGGCGATGTGGAAGGACAGCACTGCATCGTGGTCGACGACATGGTGGATACCGCCGGCACGCTGTGCCAGGCCGCCCGGGCGCTGAAGGAATGGGGCGCCGCTTCGGTGCGCGCCTACTGCACCCACGCCGTGCTGTCCGGCCCCGCCGTCGACAATCTCCGTGGTTCGGCGCTGGATGAACTGGTGGTCACCGACAGCATCCCGCTGCGTCCCGCGGCGGTCGCCTGTCCGAATATCCGCCAGATCGGCGTGGCCGGCCTGCTGGCCGAAACCATGCGCCGCGTCCACCTTGAGGAATCGGTCAGCTCGCTGTTTTAATACGCCATCCCCGCCCGCCGAACGGGCGGTCAATCCAAGCGGTGCGCCTGGTCGCGGGTGCGCCGTGTTTTTTTGCGACTGGAGCACAATCCGATGAGTACCACGTTCGAACTGAAAGCCGATCCGCGCGGCAAATTGGGCAAAGGTGCGAGCCGCCGCCTGCGCCGCGCAGGCAAGGTGCCGGCCATTTTGTATGGCGGCGGGCAAGATCCGGTGCCGCTGCTACTGGATCAACTGGATCTGATGAATCATTTCAAGAACGAGGCCATCTACTCGCACGTACTGACCCTGAATCTGGGTGATCGTACCGAGCAGGCCGTGCTGCGCGACATTCAACGCCACCCCTTCAAGCCGACGTTCCTGCACCTGGATTTTCTGCGGGTGATCGCCGACCGCAAGCTGCGCGCGCATGTACCGCTGCATTTCACCAACGAAACCACCTCGCGCGGCGTCAAGCTGCAGGGCGGCATGGTCAGCCGCGCGCTGATCGAAATTGAAATCGAATGCCTCCCTGGGGATCTGCCGGAATTCGTGGAAATCGATCTGGCCGACCTGGAGCTCGGCGATAGCGTCCATCTATCCGAGATCAAGCTGCCGGCCGGCGTGGCGCTGACCAGCCATATCGACCCAGGCTCCGAGTCGGACGTCATCGTGGTCAGCATTCACCATGCTCATAGTGGCGGCGAAGAAGAAGCCACTGGCGACGAACCGGCGGCCGACTGAGGCCAGTCCCGACTTCCCCAGGCAGGCGAAATCATGTCGGAACCGGCGCCGGCGCCGCAACTTCTGGTGGGGCTGGGCAACCCCGGCCCCCAGTACGCCGGCACCCGGCATAACGCCGGCTTTTGGCTGGCGGACGAGCTGGCCCGTCAGCACGGCGGCCAGTTCCGCCCCGACGCGAAATACCACGGCGAGACCTGCCGGATCGCGCTGGCCGGCCAGGATCTGTGGTTGCTGAAGCCGATGACCTTCATGAACCGCAGCGGACAGGCGGTCGCGGCGCTGGCGCGCTTCCATCGAATTCCGCTGCCGGCAATCCTGGTCGCGCATGACGATCTGGACCTGCCGCCGGGCACGGTGCGGCTGAAACAAGCCGGCGGTCACGGCGGTCACAACGGCTTGCGCGATTTGATCGCCCACTTGGGCGACAACGGTTTTTCGCGGGTGCGGTTGGGCATCGGCCATCCCGGCGACAGTCGCGAGGTGCTCGATTATGTGCTGCGCCGCCCCCCACACGTCGAGCAGACGCTGATCGAACAGGCCATCCAGGATACGTTGCGCGAGCTGCCGCGCATCCTGGAAAATCAGTGGCAAAGGGCCGTGCAAGCCCTGCACGGACGGCGGGTCGAACCGCTGCCCTCGCCGGCTTCGGACAACGGCTCCGCCGCAAAATCGTGAAGCGCGCCGGCCGCGACACAGATCTACGGCAGTCCTCCGGGCGGGGATTGGCAAAGCAGCTTCTCAATCAAACCCAGCAACGCCGCCAGCGCGCCGCGATGGCGTTCCACCACCGCTTGGCCGCGCCGACCGGCGGTCTGGCGGAGTTCTGAATCGGTCAACAACCGGTCAACCGCCGCCGCCAGTTCGCCGGCATCCGCCACCCGCCAGGCCGCTTCAGCCTCCAGCAACCGCTCGCCTGCCTCGGTAAAGTTGAACATGTGCGGACCGAACAACACCGGCAACCCCAGCAGCGCCGGTTCCAGTACGTTATGGCCGCCGGTGGCGACCAGGCTACCACCGACGAAGGCCAGATCGGCGGCGGCGTAGAACAGTAATAATTCCCCCATGCTGTCGCCGAGAAACACGGTAGTGTCCGGCGCGCAGACCTTCCGCTCACTACGCCGGATAACGGAAAATCCCTGCTGCCGGCACAGCGCCGCCACGCTGTCGAAGCGTTCCGGGTGGCGCGGCACCAGCAGCAGCAATGCCGGCCAGCGGGCGCAAAGCCGGGCGAACGCCTCCAGGATCGGTTCGTCCTCGCCGGCATGGGTGCTGGCGGCGATCCAGACCGGCCGCTGGTCCCCCAGCAAATCCCGCCGCAGTCGCTGCCCCCGCTCCGGCAGATCGACCGGCAACGCCAGATCGTATTTGAGATTGCCGGTCACTTCGACCCGTGGCGCGCCCAGCGCCCGAAAACGGGCGGCGTCGGCGTCGGCCTGGGCGGCGATCAGCGTCACGTCCCGCAGCAGGGCGGCGGTCAAGCCGCGAATCCGGCCATAACCACGCGCGGAACGCTCCGACAGCCGGGCGTTTGCCAGCAGCACCGGGATGCTGGCCGTCGCGCATTGCCGCAGCAGGTTGGGCCATAGCTCGGTTTCCATGATCACCGCCAGTCTGGGCCGGGCGCGCTGCAAAAATCGCCGCGTCGCGCCAGGCAGATCGTAGGGGGCGTAGACGTGTTGCACCCGTTCGCCCAGCGCCTCGCGGACTTGACGGGAGCCGGTCAGCGTGGTGGTGGTCACCAGCAGCGGCAGATCGGGATAACGATCCAGCAGCGCGCGAATCAGCGGCAGGGCGGCGCGGGTTTCACCCACCGACACGGCGTGAACCCACAGGCCGCCGGGCAACAGCGTTGGGACGAAGCCCAGTCGCTCGCGCCAGCGCTGGCGATGTCCGGCATCCCGGCGACCGCGCCAGTACAGCCGCAGCAACGCCAGCGGCAGGATCAGATAGAGCAAACCGTTATAAATCAGACGCATGGTTGCGGCCTGCCCTCCTTAGCTCTCGTTTCTTGCTCCCTGCTCAGGCGTCTCCCTGACCCACATCAGGGTCGCGCCGATCACCGCCGCCGGCATGGCCAGAAAGTTCAGTACCGGGATCAGCGTCAGCAACAGGGTCATGCCGCCGAAGCTCAAGGTCTGCGGCCAGTGCTTGCGCAACAGCCGGCGCTGGTCCCGGAACGACACGCCGCGGTTGCCGAGCGGATAGTCGGCATACTCCAAGGCCAGCATCCAGGCGCTGAATAAAACCCAGAGCACCGGTGCAGCCACGTTGACCACCGGCACAAACGACAGCACCAGCAGCGGGATCGCCCAGCCGATGAAGTACAGCAGCTTGTTCAGTTCCGCCAGCGGGCTCAATAGCAGCTCCTTCCAGCTCAACCCAGCCGCTGGGGGGGTTGCGCCCGCCGGGTTGACCATTTTTTCGACCCGCTCGGCCAGCAGGCCGTTAAACGGCGCAGCGATCACGTTCGCCACCACGGAGAAGGTGTAAAACACCACCACCAGCACGGTCAGAACGAACAGCGGCCACAACAGCCAATGCAGCCAATGCAGCCAGCCCGGCAGCCAGTTGGTCACGGCCCGGTCGAGCCGTTCGAACTGGCCGGTGCTCCACCAGATGCCGGCGCCGAACAAAAGGGTGTTAATCAGCAGCGGAGCCGCCACGAAGCCGCGCAAGCCGCTCTTGGGCAGCCAGCGCAAGCCGGTCAATACATAGCGTGCACCGTTGGACGGGGAAGAACTCATCGTCTTGGAAACCCTCGTGGCAAGTGCCGGCATTCGTTTCAATACGCGGCGATCTACGTTACTATTTCTCTCCAATCAGACGCCGCCACCCCAGGCGGGCAGCGTCGCATTATAAGACTTGTCGCCGCGGTTCCGACCGTCAGTTCGAACATCCGGCCACTTATCCCGGTTGTCCTGCGGCCACCGCGCCCCCGGAGCATCGCGATTCACAGCGCTCGAAAAAACACCGGCAACCTGCAGGTTGTCGTTTGCTTATTCTCATCCCGCCCGGCGGCGGCGCCCGTCGACTTCCGCTCGCCCGTTCCCTGCAGCAACCTCTCGATTTCCCGACCGCGCGGCCTGTCCGCCGACGATATCCCCGCTCCCGACCCGCACCGCAGTTCCGGAGCCTTTCAGCCACACGCGTATCATCACTCACCCTAGAAGGAGTACACCCATGAAACAACCCGTCCGCGTCGTCATCACCGGTGCCGCTGGCAACATCGGCTATGCCATGGCCTTCCGGATCGCCTCGGGCACCATGTTGGGTCCCGATCAACCGGTGATCCTGCAGTTGCTGGAAATCACCCCGGCGCTGCAAGCCTTGCAGGGCGTGGTGATGGAGTTGAACGACTGCGCCTTCCCACTGCTGGCCGGCGTGGTCGCCACCGACGATCTGAAGACCGCCTTTACCGACGCCAACTACGCCATGCTGGTCGGCGCCCGGCCGCGTGGCCCCGGCATGGAGCGCAAGGATCTGCTGACCGCCAACGGCGCCATCTTCGGACCGCAAGGCAAGGCGCTGAACGACTATGCCGCTCGCGACGTGCGGGTGCTGGTGGTCGGCAATCCGGCCAACACCAACTCCCTGATCGCCGCCAGCAGCGCGCCCGACCTGAGCCCGCGCCAGTTCCACGCCATGACCCGGCTGGACCATAACCGCGCCCTGAGCCAACTGGCCGAAAAGACCGGTTGCCACGTCAACGACATCAAGAAGATGACGATCTGGGGCAATCACTCCGCGACCCAGTATCCCGACATCAGCCAATGCACCGTCAAGGGTCAGGCGGCGACCTCGCTGGTCGAGCAGGGCTGGTACCGCGACACTTTTATCCCCACCGTGCAGCAGCGCGGCGCGGCGATCATCAAGGCCCGTAGCACGTCGTCGGCCGCTTCGGCCGCTTCCTCGGCCATCGACCACATGCGCGACTGGGCGCTGGGCACCCCGGAAGGCGACTGGGTCAGCATGGCGGTGCCCTCCGACGGTTCCTACGGCATCAGCGCGGGCGTGATCTACTCCTATCCCTGCGTCTGCAAGAACGGTGACTACCAGATCGTGCAGGGCCTGCCGGTCGACGAATTCAGTCGCGGCAAGATGGACGCCACCGACAAGGAACTGCGCGAGGAACGCGCCAGCATCGAAGACCTGCTCAAGGCCAAATAAAAGTCGTGTACGGCCGGCTTCGCGGCGCGCGGGGTCGGCCACCGGAAATTTCCAAGCGAACGACTACACTTTGCAGGGCGATGAAAGCCGTATTTTCAAACCACTGAAGTAGAGGATACTGACGCCATGAATTACGAAGAATTCCACCGCTGGTCCATCGATGACCCCGAAGGCTTTTGGGGCGAACAGGCCCAGTTGATTCACTGGAACAAGCCGCCCCAGAAAATCCGGGACTACAGCAAGCCGCCGTTTTGCAAGTGGTTCGTCGGCGGCGAAACCAATCTGTGCTACAACGCGGTGGACCGGCATCTGGCCGATCGCGCCGATCAGAATGCGCTGATCTACATCTCGACCGAAACCGACGAGACTGTAATCTACAGCTACGCCGAGTTGCACCGCGAAGTGAACCGCTTCGCCGCCGTGCTGCAATCGCTGGGCGTGGGCAAAGGCGACCGGGTCATCATCTACATGCCGATGATCGCCGAAGCCTTGTTCTCCATCCTGGCCTGCGCCCGGATCGGCGCCGTTCATTCGGTGGTGTTCGGCGGATTCGCCGCCTACAACCTGGCGGTACGCATCGACGACGCCAAGCCCAAGGTCATGGTCACTTCCGACGCCGGCATGCGCAACGGCAAGGCGGTGCCTTACAAGCACCTGGTCGACGAGTCCTGCAACCTGGCCAAGTTTCCACCGGAAAAAGTCGTCATCTGCAACCGGGGCCTGGACAAGGGCCTGACGCTGGTCGAAGGTCGCGACGTCGATTACGCGACGCTGCGCGCCCAGCACATGGACGCCGAAGTCCCGGTGGTCTGGCTGGAATCGAACGAGCCGAGCTACATCCTCTACACTTCCGGCACCACCGGCATTCCCAAGGGTGTACAGCGCGATGTCGGCGGCTATGCCGTGGCGCTGGCCTCGACCATGAAGCACCTCTACCACATCAATCCGGGCGAGACCATGTTCGCCACCTCCGACATCGGCTGGGTGGTGGGGCATTCCTATATCGTTTACGGCCCGCTGATCAACGGTTCGCCGACCATCTTCTACGAGGGAATGCCGACCCGACCCGATCCTGGCATCTGGTGGAAGATCGTCAATGAATACCAGGTGCGAACCATGTTCTCCTCGCCGACGGCGGTGCGGGTCCTGAAGGGGCAAGACCAGAAGTACATGACGGCGCACGACGTATCCTGCCTGCGTTACCTGTTCCTGGCCGGCGAACCGCTGGACGAGCCGACCTCGCGCTGGATCACCGACGCGCTGAAGATTCCGGTCATCGACCATTACTGGCAGACCGAGACCGGCTGGCCGATGCTGTCCTACCTGCCGGGCGTGGATTTGAAGCCCAACCGCTTCGGCTCGCCTGGGTTCCCGGTGTACGGCTACAACATCCGCGTCATCAGCGAAGGCACCGGCGACGAAGTGCCGCGGGGTGAAAAGGGCGTACTGGTCGTCCAGCCACCCTTGCCGCCGGGTTGCCTGAGCACGGTATGGGGCGACGACAAGCGCTTCGTGCAAAGCTACTTCTCCAGCTTCAAGGAGATGCTGTACACCTCCTCCGACTGGGCGGTGTGCGATGAAGAGGGCTACTTCTTCATCCTGGGCCGTACCGACGACGTGATCAACGTAGCGGGTCACCGGTTGGGCACTCGCGAAATCGAGGAAGCCATCCAGGCTCATGCGGCGGTGGCCGAGGTGGCGGTGATCGGCGTGGCCGACAAGGTCAAGGGTCAGGTGCCGGTCGGCTTCTGTCGGCTGAGGGATCCGACGCAGCTTGCGGCGGCCGGCGCCACGGAGCGGTTGGAGAAGGAAATCATCGCCAAGGTGCAGGAATTGCTCGGGGCGGTGGCCAAGCCGCATACGGTCCATTTCGTCAGCGCGCTGCCGAAGACCCGTTCCGGAAAACTGCTGCGGCGCTCGATTCAGGCGCTGGCCGAAGGGCGCGATCCCGGCGATCTGTCCACCCTGGACGATCCGAACTCGCTGGAGGAAGTGCGTCGGGCGATCGAGCAACATTGAGCCGGCGTTAGCGGGTTCCCTCTTCCTAACCCTCCTCCCCTTGTGGGGGAGGGTTGGGGTCAATGCCAAGGCGGCTACCACAACCCTTCCTGGCTCGCTCCATTCAGTCGAAAAACCGTTCCGCACCGAGCAGCGGCAGCACCCGCTGAATGATCGGATCGGCGGCGAAATGCCTCTGAATGACGCCATCCCGCAAATGGTTGACCAGCGCGATCAGGATCATGCTCTGATTCAGGGCGAGATAGTTGTAGGCCACTTGGCCGCCGCGCGGGTCCACGGCATCGTAGAAACCGAAATCACCGTACAGGGGATAGCGTTCGGCCAGTTGGCGCAGGTTGACGACGGCCGTCGCAGGGTCCACCAGCAGGGCCAGCGCCGCCGCGTGCGGGGTCACCGCGCCGGCCGCATAGCCGCGCGCCCCCAACAGGCGAACCCCGTATTCGCCGTAGCCGTGACCGTCCGGCTTCGAACTGGGCGACAGCCCCCACACCGGATAACCCAAATGCTCCAAGGCAAAACGCCGGTGGATCTGGGTATGCACCCGCGCGTTGCGGCCCAGGCTGGCGGGCGCGAGACGCGGCTCGTCCAGCACCAGCAGCGGCATCAGCGCCTCGAACAGGCTGCCGCCCCAGGACGGCACGAAGCGCAGCCCTTTCCAGACGTAGTAGCCGCCGGAGAAGCGGTGGCCGTTCACGGTCTTGACGGCTCGACCCTTGGGCGATTGCGATTGCCAGTCGAACTGGCGCGGGAAGGTGCGCGCCATGCGGTACCAGTGCTCCACCGGCGCTTGGCCCTTGCCGATGGCGATCAGGCTGCCTAGCCGCGACTCGGTGTACAACAGGCCATAGCTGTATTCGGAGCGGTAGGGCAGATTGACGTAGTAGCCGTGCATCATCAATTGCTCGACCGGATCATAGAAAAAGCCGTAATTCTCGCGGTCGATCAGCCGGGCGCAGCGCTCCGCCAGTTCGGGAACGGCGTTGCGCACCACCATCAGCCCGGCGCTCAGCCAAGCCGAATCCACGAACGAAATGAAGTGACTGGTGCGCTCCAGGCTGGTGGTGTCGTAATAGTTGAAGAAAAACCCCCGCCAGGTTTCCAACCGCTCCAGCGTGTCCAGCGTCCGGCCCAGCCGCGCCCGCGCCTCGTCCGCGTCGATCAGGTCCAGTTCCCGCGCGGCGACGATGTCGATCAGGTACAGGCCGATGTTGGTGACGTTGGTGTAATCGCCCACCCAGGCATGCTCGGGGGCGACGGAGCCGGCGAAGCGCACCGTGTCGAGCGGCAGGCCGTGCTCGCGGTCGCTCAAGGCCGCCAACCCGCGCCAGGTATCGCGCGCCAGCCGCTCAAGAAACGCCCGGTCATCGGCCGGCAACTCGGCCGGACTCGCCAGCAGGCGTTCCGGCCAGCCGGCCAGCCGGGCGCGGATGTGAGGCTGGGCCGCTTCCTTGCCGCCGAGGCGGTTTTCCCAAGCCGTCTTGTTGGGTGGGATCACCGGATCGCGGACGCCGGGGCCGGGCTGGCCGGTTTTGATCAGGGCGATGTCGTCCAGCCAGTAGGCGCCGGTGGCCGACGAGCGGCGTGGTTGCAACACCAGGGCCAGTTGGCGCAGATGCCGCCAGTCGGCGATACCGTTCATCCGCTGCAAGGGCACCTGGAAACGCCGCCAGCGGTCGGTGATGCCGTCGATCACGGCACTACCCCGGCGCAGCAGGCCGGGCGGCGCCCCCGCCAGCGGTTGCTTGAATTCGAGCTTCAAGGCATCGGCGTAGCCGGCGCGGGCGTCGCCGCGAATCCACAGCTCCAGATGATCGTAGGCCGAGGCGTCCAGATCGGGCAGGGTCAATTGCCAGCCGATATCGTCCATCGCGCCGGGGGCGAACTGGTAGCGAAGATGCAGCGCCCGGTGGCTGTCCGAAGAATCCGGCCGTTGTGCGGGTTCCAGTCGGTAATCGATTTGGCCGGCGCGGTGGTCCGGCGCGGTGGTCCAGCCGCTCATCGTCACGCCCGACGCGGGGCTGGCGGGTCGCTCGAAGTCGTGCAACAGCAGGGGCGGAACGGTGGATTCGGCAACCAGCCCGCCGGGGCCGAGCAGACAGCCGAACAGGGCGAACAGGCGGAACGGGACGGTGGGCATGGGTTTCGGCTGATGGATGCTTTGGAGAAAACCACGGCCATTGTAAACCAAGCCAGGATCGGGACGGTGGGCATGGGTTTCGGCTGATGGATGCTTTGGAGAAAACCACGGCCATTGTAAACCAAGCCAGGATGAGGAAACGCGGGCCACGGTGCGGCGTGGTTCGTGCGGGTGACGCGGGTTTTCAGCTTGAATTTATGTTTGGCCGGCATTCTTGGAGCGTCGCATGACAATCTCGACGAATATCCCAAAGGAGGTCGCGCCATGATTCCACGCCCACACTGCGTTGCAAGCGGACTTGCCAGCCTCATGCTGCTGGTTCCCCTGGTCGGACAGACCGAGCCGCCACCGGGCCGCCTGCTGGCCTCCCAATGCGCCCAGTGCCACGGCACCGACGGTCGCGCCGTCGGCGACATGGAGCGCTTGGCCGGGAAAAGCGCTGGAGAGCTTTGGGAAGAGATGCTGGAAATGAAATACAGCCGCGATACGGGCGACATCATGCACCGTCAAGCCAAGGGCTACACCGAGGATCAAATCCGCCTGATCGCGCAGTATTACGCTGGAACAAGCAGTGGCGGCGGGCTTGACCGAAGCGAAAAAAGCGGCGAACACGACGACGATTGACCGGGTTTCCTTTAAAAATTAATTGAAATTCAACTTTATAAAGGAAAAGCCATGAATACCATCTCTCGTCGCCATTTTCTAAAACTGATCGGTGCTTCCACGGCCGTGGCCGCCAGTCCCACGCTTTTGAACGCCCAAACCGGACCCGCACGGCGGGTGGTGGTGGTGGGCGGCGGTTTCGCCGGCGCCACCGCCGCCAAATACCTGCGCCATTGGGGCGGTGGCGGCGTTGCCGTTACGCTGGTGGACGCCAATCCCGCTCATGTCTCCTGCATTCTGAGCAACCTGGTGTTGAACAACGCCCTGAGCCTGTCGCAAATCACCTTCAATTACGCCGCCCTGCAACAGAAATACGGCGTTACCGCGGTCCAGGGTCAGGCGACCGGCATCAGTGGCGGGAAATTGCTGTTGGCGAACGGCCAGTCCCTCAGCTACGACCGGCTGATTCTGGCTCCCGGCATCGATTTCGACTTCGGCAAAATCGGCGTTCAAGACCCGGCCAATCTGCTTCACGCCTGGAAAGCCGGCCCGCAAACCACTTTGCTCCAACAGCAACTCAAGGCCATGCCCGCTGGCGGCAAGTTCGTCCTGACCGTTCCACCGGCGCCGTACCGCTGTCCGCCGGGGCCTTACGAGCGCGCCTGTTTGGTCGCCGACTATCTGAAGAAGAATAAACCCGGATCCAAGGTCATCGTGCTGGACGCCAACCCTAAGATCATCGCCGAGGAACGTACCTTCACCAAAGCCTTCAACGAAACCCACAAGGGCTACGTCGAGTACCATCCCGGCGTGATCGTAACGGCGGTCAACGCTGGTGCGCGAACAATCGCCTACAGCGAGAACGGCCAGCAGAAAACCCTGCGGGCCGGCGTGCTGAACGTGCTTCCGCCGCAGAAGGCCGGAAAGATCGCCTTCGACGCGGGGCTGGTGCCAGCGGGACAGAACTGGGCGTCGATCGATCCGCTCAGCTACGAATCCACCCTGATTCCCGGCATTCACGTTATCGGCGACGCGCAGGGGACCGGCCAGCCCAAGTCCGGGCATATCGCCAACGCCGAAGCCAAAGTATGCGCCGACGCCATCCTGCGCGCCTTCGCCGGCGTGGCTCCTGATCCGGCGCCGACCACCAACTCGGCCTGCTACAGCCCGATCACCGCCAACACCGCGTCCTGGCTGACGGCGGTGTTCGCTTACGACCCGAATACGCTGGATCCGGTGACCGGCAAGGGTGTAATGAAAGCAGTACCGGAATCCTTTGGCGAAGCGCCCGCCGCTACCCAGGACAACTACGAGAAAATGTTCGACTGGGCCGGCAATCTGTTCGGCGATACCTTCGCCTGAACGGCGCGTTCATCGGAATTTCACGGCATCCAATTCGGGTGGCGGGCGGGCTCCGGCTCTGTGGCCGGAGCAGCCCGTTTTCCGTTCAACTTCATCGGATCGCCGCCATGCTTCAGGAAATTCTGCTCGTTCCCGCCGCCGGGGCTTTGGCCTTCGCCGGCCTCAAGCTACGCAAGCGGCGCCAGTACCGTCGATTGCAAGCCCGCCAGCGCGACTTTGTCGTTCGCCATGGGGCCGGCCTGAATCTGCCCGAACACCTGCCGGAGGCGCTATCCGACTTCCGAAAGCGCATCGCCATCGTTTCCGAGCCTGTGCCGGCAAGCGCGTTCGAAACGCTGCGGGAAGCCACCCTGCGCCACGCCAGCACCGAGCGCAGCTATTTTCCCGCTCACGAGAAGGGCGACGCCGTCGCCTGCGAAGACCTGCACCCGCACCGCGCCGGAAATCTGCGCTTTCTCCTAATCGAACTACCTGCGCCGGCTGTGCGCGGCGGTGATCGGCGAACCGGTCGTTCCCGCGCCGTTCGAAGATCAGAGTTCCTGTTCGCTGCTGTTTTACGACCGGCCGCGCGATCGTATCGGCTGGCACTACGACTACAACTTCTACAATGGCCGTCATTTCACCGTGCTGCTGCCGCTGGTCAACCGCCATCTTCACGAGGACCGGTTGTCGTCGGCGCAACTGGTGATCCGCCAGGACGGGCGGAAAGCGATGGTGCCCGCTTCACCCAATACCCTGATCGTGTTCGAAGGGGCAAAGGTGTTTCACAAGGTCACCCGACTGGAGAAAAACGAATTGCACGTCATGCCGAGCATGACCTTCTGTACCCGGCTGCGGGCGTCGCTGTTCAAGGGTGCGATCCGCCAGTTCAAGGACATCGCCTATTTCGGCCCGAGGGCGTTGTGGAGCTGAGCGAGACGGAGGTCAGGGGGAAGTTTTGCGCGCCTCACGCCTCACGCCTCGCGCGCCAACAGCGCCAGCGTCTCCACATGAGGAGTCTGCGGGAAGAAGTCGTAGGGGATGAGCGTGTCCACCGTGTAGCCGCTCGCGGCCAATACTTGTAAATTCCGGCTCAGCGTGCCGGCGCTGCACGAGAGATAGGCCAGCCGCTCCGGCCGGAATTCCGCCGCCGCCCAGGCCAGCACCGCCGGTTCCAGGCCGGTGCGCGGGGGATTAACGTACAGTAGTCGTCTTCCGGCGGTCGACGCCCAATCCCGCAGTTGCGGGAGGCGCTCGGCGCATTTGCCGCGCAACACGGTCGCGGCCGGCGCGTTCGGGCGGGCGCATTCCACCGTCTCGCCGCCCAGCTCCACGCCGATGACGCGGCCACCACGCCGGGTCCAGCGCGCCAGGCTGGCGCCGATGCCGCAGTAAAGGTCGGCGATGCCGTCGCCCGGTCGCGGGTCGAGAAAATCCTCGGCCGCGTCCAGCGCTTGCCGGTACAGTTCGGGAATCTGCTGCTGGAAGGCAGTCGGCCCGTATACCAGCCCAAACCCGTCCCGCGAGCGAGGTTGCCCCCACGGCAGCCGCCAGCCCGACCGGGCGAACAGTCGCCGCCCGGCCGCCGGATGCAGGTGCAGCCACAAGCCCTCCAATCCGCCGGCAGCCAGCGTCGCCTGCCGGTTAACGTCCAGCCAGGCCAGGTCGGGGACACGGTGGGTTTTCAAAACCAGCGTCGCCTGCGCGCCGGATTGGACGAAAAAGGCCAGCGGAAAATCCCGTGCTGGCGGCAATGCGCGCGCCAACTCGTGGATCGTGGCCCGCACCGGTTTGGCATGTACGGGACAGTCGGAAATCGGGATCAATTCGTCGCGCCGCCACAGGCCGAAATTCCAGCCGTCTATTTCGCTCCAGCGCGCCGACAGGCAGACTTTGCGCCGGTAGCCCCAGCGGGCTTCGCCGACCACCCTCCGCATCGGAGCCAAGCGGTCGGCCCAGGGCGCCAGTTGTCGTCGCAACCATTCGGTTTTTTGCGCCTCGCTGGCGGCGGCGCTCCATGTCCGGTGGGCGCAGCCGGGACAGCGAAGCGCGCAACCGGTTGGCGGCAGGTGGAGAAATGCGGGCATGGCGGCTATGTGTTTGGAAGGCTGAGCGAAACAGGAGCACGCGATGGTCAGCAGTTATCTGATTTGCGATTTATGTGGGCACTTTGGGCCACCGGCCGGTTTTCTGAGCCAAGACGGCCTGCGACTATGTTATCAATGCTGGTATCAGGAACGGTTGGGCAACGACCCGTCGGAGGGCGGCGAACCGAAACCGGCGGCGCCGGAGGAATCCGGAACTTCACGGGAGTCTGACGCCACCGGGCCGAACGGCTAGCCGATCACCCACCCGTTATTTTAGCCCGAATGTTTCATAAATCTGTCATCGGTGCCAGAGGTCGCCCCTC
>JAPUDV010000110.1 GCA_027492875.1 Candidatus Competibacteraceae bacterium
ACTCCGAAGGGTTTGGATGCTCCACGAATGCCTCCACTTGGTTAGGATTAATAATTTGTTTTCTTTGGGGGGCGCAGTGATCAAAAAGTCTATATCCAACACCGGCAAGGACAGAAACGGCCCGGAGGTTTCGATCAGCGACAGCCATTCAGCATGGTGGCGGGCAATGCTCATGGCTTAACTCCCGGCCCATGCGGTCGGCGGCACCAAATAGGTCACCGCCAAAGGAAACAACCGGGGCGACGGATCGCGGAACCGGGCGCGTAAATGGTCGGTTTCCCGAAGCAATTCCTGGGGAATCTCCGCCAGGCGTCGCCGCAAACCTTGCTCATCGCGCTCCCGTTGCGCTTTTTCGTCGGCACTCCACAACGCCAGTTGCGCTGGAGCGTCAGTGTTTAACTCACGTTCAATCGCCCGCTGCAATTCCGTCAACACCGCCGTAAAACGCGCTACCTCCTGATCGGCGCGCGCCGTCAAGGTGGTTTCCAGATTGCGGGTGCGCTCGCCCATGCGGGTTTCCAGGGCTTTCAACAACGGCTCCCCGTGTTGCGGCCACAGCGCCGCCAGGCGTTGACGGGTCCCCTCGGGCGCCGGTTCATCGGTGGCCGCTGCCCACGCCTGTTGCATCTCATCCAGGGTCTTGAACCGCGCAAACCGGCCTTCCCGAATCTCCCCCCCGGCCATGATCACTTCCTCGTGCAACCGGTGATGATCCCCGCCCAACACCACGATCCGCCCATGCGCGATCACCAGCGGATTGCGCCAGCGCGTCCCGGAGCGCAGGCGTTGTGCGCTGACCCGATACAGGGTCTGCCGACCGCCCAGCGCCCACACTTCGGCGCGCAACAAGCGCAGGCACATTTGCACCAGACGATGATTCAGATGCGCCAACACCACATCATCGCGTCCGGTGGTCAAGGTCGCATCAAACACGATCGGACGCCGCTGGCCGGTATGCGGATGGGCCAGCCCGGCCGTACAGGCCGCCCAACTACCGGTCAAGGCCGGCACCTGAAACACCAAGCGTTTTTGTGGTGGAATGCCCGCGACATCGGTTTCGATCAACGACGGTTGCCCGGCCAGCCGCAGGCCGATCTGCACCACATCACGCACGTTCGCCGGGGTCAACTGCAACTGCTCCTGGGTGGCCTGCAACTGGTCCATCAATTTCTTGAGTTGATCGCGGAGTTGTCGCTCAAACTTCAGCATCCGGCGCACCGGTTCGGCGTCACGTTCCGCCTGGGCGGTGTCCAGCTTGTGCCGTTGGCCGAGCATCGTCTCTTCCACCTGACTAGCGATCACCGGCCCGACCTTGCCCAAATCCTCGCGGATGGTCTCGACCTTGAGGGCGGCGCGCATGAGAAACTCTAAATCGGCCTCCAGCGCTCCGACCTGGCGGCCCATCGCCGCCTGCTGAAAGCCTTGGGCCACGAAGTGATAGACGAACACCTCGGGCGCTTTCTGCCCATGTCGATCCACCCGCCCGTTGCGCTGTTCCATGCGGTTCGGATTCCAGGGGATTTCGTAATGAATCAGCCGACAGCAATGGTTTTGCAGGTTCAGGCCCTCGGAGGCGGCATCGGTGGCCAGCAGAATGCGCACCGGCGCTTCATCCGGGTCGGCCTGAAACGCGGCCTTGATCTTTTCCCGCTCTTCATGGGGCATCCCGCCATAGATCATCAGCAGTCGCCCCTGAGCCGCGAAGCCGTGCTGCGCCAGTAAGTCATGCAACCAGTTCTGCGTGGCTCGATATTCGGTAAACAGAATCACCCGCTCCCGATTCCAGGATCCACCGGGGCGTAATCGCTGTTCCAGCCAGGTGATCAAGGTTTGCGCCTTCACGTCCGCCCCGTGGCGGGCCTGTTCGGCATAACCGTTCAAGGTATCCAGTAAGGCGTTCTCCTCGGCGCTGAGTGCGGTCAGCGCTTCGCCGGCCAAGTTCACGGCTTCGGCGGTGGAGGTCTCGTAATCCTCGTCGTCGGCATAATCCTCATCGGTCTGTTCGATCTGCCGTCGCCAACTGGCGCTATCGGCAAACCCCGGCGCGGCGTGACCGACCGAGGCGCGATGCTTTTGCAAGGTCGTGGTAAAGGCGGCGGGGGAAGAAAACAGCCGTTTCTTGAGCAACTTCAGGACGAATTCGGCGGCAAATTGCTCGGTCGCGGTTTTCGCGTTCTGCAAGCGCAGCCGGGTGTATTCCTGCAAGGCGCGATGCGCCCGGCGTTCGGCCTCGGTATAGGGCACTTCCAGCGGTTCCACCCGGCGCACGGCAAAGCGGGGCGAACCGTCCCAATGTTTCTGCAATTCCGACTTCATGCGCCGCACCATCACCGCGCCCAATTGCTCACGGCTGGGCGTCACCGCCCGGGCGAAGCGCTGGTGATCCAGCAATTCCAGCAACGCCGCGAAACTTTCCCGATAGCCATTATGCGGCGTCGCCGACAGGAACAGCTTGTGCTCGAAATGCGGGGCCAGGGTGCGAATGGCGGTGGTGCGTTGTGAATCGGTGGCGTACTGACCGCGCCCGGACGGGGCGACGTTATGCGCCTCATCCACAATCAGCAGGTCAAACGGCCGCGGATAAGTGGTCTGACCGCCCGCCGGTAACAATTCCTGGAAGCGCCGCAACGGTCGCTCGCGTTTGAGGAAGTCAATCGAGTTAATCAGTCGGGGAAAATGCCGCCACGGATTGACGTGCAAACCGCGCTTGCGGCGCAACTGGCCCAGGGCGGCGCTGTCGATGATGCGGAACTCCAGGCCGAACTTGTCGCGCATTTCCTCCTGCCACTGGATTTGCAGCGACGAGGGACAGACGATCAAGACCGTCCACGCCCGGCGCCGCAATAGCAGTTCCTGCACCACTAACCCCGCTTCGATGGTCTTGCCCAAGCCCACGTCATCGGCGATCAACAGATTCACCCGGGGCATGGTCAGGGCGCGCACGACGGGATCCAGTTGGTAATCGTCGATCTCGATCCCGCTGCGGAAGGGTGACTGCAAGGTTTTCTCGTCCGCCTGGGAGATCGCCCCCCAGCGCACCGCATTCAGAAACGCGGTCAACACCTCGGGCGGATCGAAGCCAGCGGTCGGTTCGGGCAAAGTCGCCGCCCGTTCCCGCACCTGAGCGCCCGGTTCCAACTCCCACAGCAGTTCCGCTTCCTCGCCAAAAGCGTCGTCCTCCACCGAGGATAGCTTGACCCGATGCATCGGCGGTTGCGTGGGCTGCGTTGCCTCCACGGGCAAGCTTTGCGGCTGTACCTCGGTGACCACAAACGCACGGTTGCGGACCTGAACGAGCTGACCGATTTCGGGGATGGAGGACATGGGCATTGCTCTTCAGGGGTAGAGCGCGGCGGTCAGGTGGTTGACCATGACGTTCTCTAAGTGGTTTTTCTTGTTGCGTTTATAGAACCACTATAGTGCGCCCGATGGCCATAAACACCTGTTTCCTAGATCCATACACTTTTGAGCGCAATTCGTCTTTTATTGTGACGCTCTCCCCATCGCAAGCGCGCCATCGCCACCCTTCACCCGCCCGGTTGACACCCCGCCCGCCTTTGGCTGAGCTTCCCCCGCACTACTACTCAAAGCGGCTATCGCCCCGTTACAGCGGTGGTTCGCGTTCGCGCGTCCCTGTTGGGGGACGTGTGGGCGCGGATCGGAGCCTTGCCCCAAGGGCGTGGTCGATAGGGGGAAATAAGGTCCGGTTCGCCGCGCACGAATAACCCCAGCCGACTATATGCGGTAAGTTGAGGCCACGCCGCCCTCAACTTGCGCGGCGTCGCACGGAGCCCGCCGCCATGTCCGAAGGTCCCGCCCTCTACGCCGCCCCGCGACTCGTCGCCGCCGCAAATGCGACCGCAACATTAAACTGCACCTGCCCGAAGCGCTCTACGACGATCTGGCCCGCGGCGCCCGCATAGCGCTCATCAGCAAAGCCATGCCCTGGCAGACGAGTTGCTGGACGACCGGGAGGCGACCTTTCCGGTATTGCCGCATCCCGAACTCCCATCAACCAACAACGACATCGAACGCGCCCCGCAGCGCTGAGTGATCCCGCGCAAGCTCAGTCTGGACACCCGAACCCCCGTCGGTTCGCGGGTCTGGCCCTCTCGCCAGCGTCATCGACACTTGCCACCCGCATGGCCACGCCCCTGGGTGTCATCTCGAGGGCGTCATCGCCGACCGGTGCGTCGGACAACCCCTCGCCGCCTTGCCCTCGTAGGGGAGCGAAAAATTACCGTTCATCTACCGTTCAGATAAAACCCGTAAAGATCAATGCTCATGAAGAGTATGAATGGACGGTATCGATTGCCGGATTGAACGAAAAGAAGATCGAGCTATCGAAGGAAAGCGAAAAGATTTATCAGCGATACGCTGAAGGAGCAGAAATGTTAGAATTTTTCATCGGGCAGTCATAAAACTTTAATGGCACGACAATTGATTGTTTATAAAAACACTATTGAATGGTTTTATAAAATTACGATCAAGGTTTTACCGCCGAAGAGAGAAATGAGCATCGCTATCTCGCCATCAGGGAGGGCGGCGAATCCGAGGAGAGGCAGTCTGTTGGAGAAGTATTATGAGTGCCCGCGTATTCCTGGTTTGTCCCCACTGCCGTTACGAACTGAGGCTCGAACATCCTGACCATCGGGAAGCATCGGCCTACGGTTGGTGTCAGGTCTGTGATCGCCGCGTGGTCAAGACACGTTCGGCGATCCGTAACTCCGCACTTCCACAGGGATTTTTTCAGCCCACCGAACACTGCGGTTGGATCGGCTAATCGATGGGAAGCGCCCGGCGCATTCCTAATCTCCTCAACCGACCCTTTAAGGAAATGAGCCATGTTGAAGCTGACCCCGATCATCCGGTGCCTGAGTTGCGCCCGGGAATCCGTGCTGGCGCATAGCCAGTGGTCGACGGCCGCCGAGGCGCGCTGCGCGCACTGCGGTTCCTATGGCTGGTATGCCATCCCGTCGAATAATGGGCCATTTGCGCCCATATCCGGGGCATTCCAGCGACTGAATGCGTCATTTTGATGCATAAACTGAAAAATAATAATAATCAATACAACACATTTTGTTCCCAGAATAGTTATTTTTCTGTGGTGCAATTCGTGTATGTGATGATTCTCGAAGTACAGATTCATTGAGTTTCATTCTGAGACAGGAGAAATACCATGCCTTATCGCACGCTTCGCAAAATCGTCGAGCACCAGAAAATTCTGACGGCCGCGCCGACTAAAACTACTGTCAGCGAAGCCGCACGGGTGATGAAACAAACCCGGGTCGGCGCCCTGCTGGTGGTGGAACACGGTCGTCTGGTGGGCATCTTCACCGAGCGCGACGCACTCTTTCGGGTTCTCGCCGAAGGGCTGAACCCCGATGTCACCCCGTTGTCCGAAGTGATGACCTCCGACCCGTTGACCGTGCATCCGGACAAGCCCTTCGCGCATGCCCTGCACCTGATGTACGAAAACGGCTTCCGTCATGTCCCGGTGGCCGAGAACGGCCGACCGCTGGGCATGGTATCGGCCCGCGACGCTCTGGCGCTTGAGGCAGAGGAATTTGAGGCGGCCTTGCACCGCCGCGAGCACCTGCGGGAGATTCTGGGCTGATAAGCCAGCCGGTTTTGTAGGCTTTGACATAACAGCCCCGGTGGGACACAACGCCCCACCGGGGTTTTTAATCGGCGTGTCCTGAAAAGAAACCGGCGCGATGGAGATCTTTCCGCCGGGTCGAGCGACCGCCATCGATTCATTTCAGATATCGACCAATAGCAATCCACACTCCTCCCGCCCAAATTTCCGCCGGCCGGTTCACTTTGAACCTTATGCGTTGATTCCGGACCAGAATGGCGTCGAGAGGCTGGCCATAGTGACCCGATCAGCCCGGATCATTAGTTTATAACTAGTTAATATATAAAATAAATTATATAAAAACAACTCCATGGGCAAGATGGCATGATTCTTCCTGAAGAACAATTGCCGCGCATCGACTCCGGGAGAATAACCGCCATGACTGTTACCCACACCCTCCATCGCTTTCTTTCGCCGCCATCATGGCGACGTATCCTGCCGGCGTTGTTGGGCGGCTTGGTGTTGGCAGGCGCCGGATTGATGCCAGCCATGACTCAAGCGGCGGACACGTCGGCCTGCACGGGCATTCGCCCGGCACTCTACCCCGGCTCCGCGCCCACCTTTATTCAACCGGGCCAAGAGGTTGTCGTGCATGGCATCGGCTTGCGGAGCTATCGGGATCCGGTCGTGGTAGTGCGGGACGGGCGAGGGCCAGGGCAAGATCTGCGGATCGCCGCGCGAGTGGAAAGCGATGGCATGCTGGCGTTTGTCTATCCGGCTGACTCGGCGTCGAGCGCGCCGGTCGCGCTGCGGGCGCATGTCGAGGACAACACGGTCAAAAGCAGCCCGGCGGTGTGCGTCGCGCTGCGCGGGGAGCGGGGCCGGCAAATCGTTGACCGGTTTTATCCGGCCGCGACCGATGCCGGTTGCCATAACGATCCGGTGGTGTGCCCCGCGGCCGAGGATCATTTGCGGTCGATGACCGGAATCACCCTGAATCTCATCCCGTCGGCCACGCCGGCGGGGCGGGTAGCCAGCCTCGAAATCGATAGCCCGCCGGGCATGACCTCGCCTTTCTGTAGTGCGCAGCCCGTGGTAAGCGATGTACTTGCCTTTTTCGACGCCGGTCAGGACGGCGCGGCCACCGAGTTCTCCAAGGTCTCGATGCACCAGCCCTCTTCCACCGGGCGTGGGCCGTCTCTCCCCGGCGAACCGGGCGACCAAGCCGCTTTGCCCACCGGGGCCAACCTGGTGGTGGTGGCGCGCTTTCAAAGCTGCGCGCGGGACGCGCCGCAGTTCGTGGCCGCACACTTTTTGATATACGGCTCGGCGGATGGCCCCATCATCGAGCCGGTCAAACTGATGGCCGGCGACGACTTCGAAACCATCGAGCCCACCGACAGCCCGCACCATGGAATCGTGCTGAGTGGCGAAATCCAGAACCAGAAGATCCGGCTGGCCAGCGCCAACAGCGTCGAGGGCAGCGTGGCCGGCCTGGTGACCCAGGGCACGGACTCGACGACTCGCGGCGCCTTGCTGCGCTTCAACTTCCGGGTGCCGGTGGAATCGCGCTGAGTGGATCACGGTCTTGCATTCCCCTGCCCAACGAGAAAAAAAGTGAGGGTCAGGGGTGTAACCGGCAGTCGAACAACACATCCTCGCCCATCGCGTAGCGACGGTGGTGGGGGCGCAAGCCCTGGGATAGATCCTCGATCACCGGCAGGGTGATGCCCGGCCGACCGGAGCCGATGATCAGCGGCGCCACCGCGATCTGCAACCGGTCCAACAAGGCCGCTTGCAAAAAGGCCGACACGGTCAGGCCGCCGCCTTCGATGAAAATTCCACACAGGCCACGCTCGTGCAATCGCCGCACGATCTCCGGGAGGTGCAAACCCCGGTCGGTACAGGGTACGCCGATCACCTCGGCATGGCCCGGTCCCGGTCGATCCGCCAGCGCCGCGTCGCAGACCAGCAGGATCGGAGCGGTTCGATCCTGGAACAGGCCATATCGGGCGGCAAGGCGGCGGCGAGGATCGAGCACCACCCGCACCGGATGGGGACCGGTAACCCGGCGAGTGGTCAGTTGCGGGTCGTCGCATTCCACGGTGCTGGCGCCAACGATGATCGCATCGCACAGCGCGCGCATCCGGTGCAGATGGGTCAAGTTCTCGGGGCCATTGATGTGGCGGGACGCGCCGTTCGTGGCAGCGATACGCCCGTCCAGACTTTGCCCGAGATGCGCCACCGTCAGCGGTCGGCTCCGACAGGCCAGGGCGACCGAAAGATAAAGATCCAGCAATTCCGCGCCGGTTTCGCTCATCGGCACCCTGGCGGTCCAAGAGCCGTCGGCGCGCGCGGTGACCCAGGCGGCGGGATCGGCGGCGGACAAGATGGCCGGCTGTCCGGCATCGAGTCCCCAACCAAAGCCGCCGGGAACCATGGATAGCGTCCGAACCGCGTGACGCAGTTCCAGCAGCAGCAACCAGACTTGTTCCGGGCCGAGAGGATTTTCGGTATCTTGCCGTTGGGCGATCATGCGCTGTCCGGCTCCCTGTCGTCGCCCGCGACCGGGCCAAGGCGCGCATAAATATCCCCGGATCGGCCGGTCCGGGCCACGGTATCGAGCCATTCCAGCAGTGGCGCGGCGTCCAGCCACGCCTTCGACTGCAAGCGCTGCGTCTCCCCGACCGACCCGTTGAATCGGTACGGTCCGAGTCGGGCCAGATAGGCCACGCAATCCCGCGCCAGCTCCAGACAGGCCGGGATGTACTCGAAGGACAGGGCCGGAATCGGCTGCGACAATCCCTTCAACACCTCCAGTTCGTACCCTTCGACATCGATCTTGCAGAACGCCGGCAGACCGTGCTCGGCGATCAGCCGATCCAGCGTGGTGACCGTGACCGGAACTCGTTCGTCCCAGCGCACGCCAGCAAACCCGCGATCCCGCTGGACCGCCGCGATCCAGGCCGGCGACAGGCTGGTCACGGTCGGCGTTCGGGGGCTGACGAGCAAATCGGCAACGCCGGGTGCGGCCCCAACCGCCTGCTCGATCAGGGTGATGTGCGATAGATCGCCGTACCAGCGGCGCAGCAGGGCCATGCATTCCGGCTGCGGTTCCACGGCGAGGATGCGGGCGCCCAGCGGCGTCCAGGCCCGCAGCCGGCTGCCGACGTGGGCGCCGATGTCGAAACACAAATCGCCCGGCCGGATGAACTGGGCGTAGAACCGGGTCAGTCGGCGCCGACGCAGCGGGATAGCGTGGTACATCAGCACGGAGCGCCACAACCCCAGACGGTGAACGAAATGGATTTTCGACGTCATGGCCGGTCCTGGACGAACGCGAACAGAAGCGCGACGAGAAAGCCGGCGATGGTCGCCAGCCCCACGGCCGGACCGCCGTCCTCGTAGGCTTCGGGCATCATCACCGACGACACCATGGCCAGGATGCCACCGCCGGCGATGGCGCCGATCACGGTCAGCAGCACCGGCGGCGCCTCGACGAGAAAGGCGTTGCTCAGCCCCTCCGCCAAGGCCGCCGCCAGCACCAGCAAGCTCCAGAGGGTGAAAATGCGTCGCGCGCTGAAACCGGCCTGCCGCATGCCCAGCGCGCTGCCGATCGCCTCCGGCACGCTCGACAGAAAGATCGCCACCAGGAAAGTGAAGCGGAAGGCATCCAGCGTGGCGCCGAGAAACAGCGCCAGCGGCGAACCGGTGGCCGCCTGTTTGGCCAGCAACGCGGTATTGAGGATTCTGAACGGATCAAGCGGCATGGGGCACGCTCACTGGGGCGTGGCTGGAACGGCGGGTTCCGGGGTGGGAGGTTCCTGAATCCAGGCCAGCAGCAGGGTATGGGCAATCGCCACCAGGGTCGGACCCAGAAATATGCCGATCAGACCAAACGCCAGCAAGCCGCCGATCACCCCGGCGAACACCAGCGTCAGCGGCATGCGGATGCCGCGCGTGATGAGCAGGGGGCGCAAGATGTTGTCCAGCCCACCCACCATCACCAGGCCCCAGACGACCATGAACGACGCCCAGCCGGTATCGCCCTGCCCCCAGTACAGCCAGCCCGCCACCACCAGCAACGGCAGCGCCGCGCCGATCTGGGCGATGGCCAGCAGGAAGCAGACGAAGGTGATCAGCACCGCCAGCGGCGCACCCACCAGCAATAAGCCCACCAGCGCCAGGGCCGATTGAATAATGGCGGTCAGCACCACCCCGAGCGCCACCGAGCGGATGGCCTGCCGCGCTTGATCGCGGACCTGTAACGCCTGCTCTCCGCCGATGCGACGAGCGATCCGCTCGGTGAGCGCGTCCAGGGTAGTGGCATTGGCATAAAACACCAGAGAGAACACTACCACCAGCAGCAGTTGCAGGAACAGCGCGCCCACCGTGCCGACCTGCCGGAACAGCCAGCGGCTACTTTTTTGCAGTTCCGGCGCGAGCTGTGCCCGCAGGCTTTGGGTATCGTTGACGGCTTCCCGCCATTGTTTCGCCAGCCCGGAACCGACCAGCGGCACATCCGCCAGCATCGCCGGCGGTTCGGCGGGAATCTTTTCGATGGCGGCCTCGGCGTCGACGATCAGCGTCTCGCCATGAGTGGCGAGCGCGGTGATGCCGGCCAGCAGTGGCCCAATCAACACCCCGATCAGCATGAATGCCAACAGCAAGGTGCAGGTCAGCCGGTTCCAGCGAAAACGCTGCTGCAACCACGCCAGCCCCGGCCACACCGAGATCACGATAAACGCGCTCCACAGCAGGCTGGGCAGGAACGGCCGCAGGATGTACAGCACGGCGAGCAGCAGCGAACCGACAATAACCAGCCGCAGGGCGGTTCGAATGGGTTCGGACAGGGCGGGAGACGAATCGACGGCATTCACGCGGCGGGCTCTCCGGCGGCGAACCGGCAAGCACACGGGGCGGTGGCCGGTTCGCGCGGGTGGCGACGGGTTGAGTTACAGCCTGTAAGTATAACCGCCGTTCCGCGCGGCTTCGCCGATCGGAGTTGCAGCGATGAAGGCGGCGGCGAAGTGTGGGTCGCTGCCGATGGTTGATGGTGGCCGATGAAGCCGCTCGGATAAAAACCACTGTTGCCCAGCGATAAAGGCTTGAGGGTCGAGTTTCAAGCAAAAAGCCTTCGCTCACGCGAAGGCTTTTCCAACCCGATCCACCGCTCGTGGCGGGAGAAGCGCCGGTCAGGCCGATTCCGTGGCGGCGTCGCCTTCCGGCTCGCTGTCATCGCCGGGCACCGCAACCGTGATTCGCATCCCATAGAAACTGCGGAACACGAACACCAGGTTGAGGACCAGGAACAGCGCCGCCAGATTCAAGGTGAGAACCTGCTGGCCTTGCGCGGCGAGGCCGACCGCCATCTCGACCGCCAGTAGACCGAACAACGTGGTGAACTTGATGATCGGGTTCATCGCCACCGAGGAGGTGTCCTTGAACGGATCGCCGACGGTGTCACCCACCACGGCGGCGGCATGCAAATCGGTGCCTTTGGCGCGCAGTTCCGTTTCCACGATCTTCTTGGCATTGTCCCAAGCTCCGCCGGCGTTGGCCATGAACACCGCCTGGTACAAACCGATGATCGCCAGCGAGATCAAGTACCCGATAAAAAAGAACGGTTCGATGAAGGCGCAGGCCAGGGTACCAAAGAACACGGCTAGAAAGATGTTGAACATGCCCTTCTGCGCATAGATCGTACAAATCTCGACCACCTTCTTGCTGTCCTCGGCGGAAGCCTTGGTCACACCGTCGAGTTTCATGTGCCCCTTGATGAACTCCACCGCGCGATACGCACCCGTGGACACGGCCTGCGTGGAAGCGCCAGAGAACCAGAAGATCGTGGCGCCGCCGGAAACCAGACCGAGCAGGAACGGCGGGTAGAGCAGCGAGAGCTTGTCGAGATTCTCGGTCAGACCACCGGTTAGCAGCATCATGATCGAGAACACCATGGTGGTGGCCCCGACCACGGCCGTGCCGATCAACACCGGTTTGGCGGTGGCTTTAAAGGTGTTACCGGCGCCGTCGTTCTCTTCCAGCAAATCCTTGGCGACCTCGAAGTTGGGGGTGAAACCGAAATCGCGCTGCACCTCGGCCTCGATGTCGGGCCACTGTTCGATAGTGGACAACTCGTACACCGATTGCGCGTTGTCGGTCACCGGGCCGTAACTGTCCACCGCGATGGTCACCGGACCCATGCCGAGGAAGCCGAAGGCCACCAGGCCGAAGGAGAACACGGCAGCCATGATGGTGGCCTTGGCCGGATCGGGGTTGATAACGGCAGCCAGTTCGTACTGTGACACGATATTGGCGCCAGCCATCAGGCCGACGATGACCACGCCGATCCAGAAGGCGGAGAAGTTGCCGGCGGTCAGGCCCGCGAGGATGTTCAGGCTGGCGCCGCCCTCGCGCGAAGCGGTCACCACTTCGCGAACATGAGCCGAACTCGTCGACGTGAAGACCTTGACCACTTCCGGAATGATGGCGCCGGCCAGCGTGCCGAAGGTGATGATCAACGATAATTGCCACCACAGATTGGCGTAGACCGTGCCGCCGATGTTGATGCCGCCGATCAACAGGTACGACACCACGAAAGTGAGGAGCAACGACACGGCGGAGGTGATCCACACCAGCGAGGTCAGCGGAGCCTCGAAGTCGAAGCGGGTTTGCCCGCCGTAGCGGCGCTTGGCGAGCGCTTCGTTGCCCAGGTAGGAGGCGCCGGAGGCGACCACCATCATCACCCGCATCACGAAAATCCACACCAGCAGTTGTACCTGAACGGCGGCTTCCGGCACCGCCAGCATGATGAAGCTGATCAGCGCCACGCCGGTGACGCCATAGGTTTCGAAGCCGTCGGCGGTCGGACCGACCGAATCGCCGGCGTTGTCGCCGGTGCAGTCGGCGATCACCCCCGGATTGCGGGCATCGTCTTCCTTGATCTTGAAGACGATCTTCATCAGGTCGGAGCCGATGTCGGCGATCTTGGTGAAGATACCGCCAGCAATACGCAACGCGGCTGCGCCCAGCGACTCACCGATGGCGAAACCGATGAAGCATTTGCCGGCCAGCGTCGGCGGTACGAACAGCAGAATCGCCAGCATGATCAGCAGTTCGGTGCAAATCAGCAACATGCCGATGGAGATACCGGATTGCAGCGGAATCGTGTAAACCGGATAGGCTTGGCCCCGCAGCGCGGCGAAGGCGGTGCGGCTGTTGGCCAAGGTATTGATGCGGATACCGAACCAGGCGACGCCCAGCGAACCGGCGATGCCGACCAACGAAAAGGCTAGAATCAGCAGTACTTCCGCCACGTTCATCTGTTGGACCCAGCCGAAGTAGGCGACGATAATCACCGCGACGAACGCCTCCAGGATCAGTAGGAACTTGCCCTGCGTGAACATGTAGGTCTTGCAGGTCTCGTAAATCAACTCGCTGACCTCGGCCATCGAACGATGGACCGGCAGCCGGCGGATCCGAGCCTGGATGACCCCGCCGAACACCAGACCACCGACGCAGACGAGCAAGCCCCAGGCGAGCAAGGTCCAGCCCGAGACGCCGCCGGCAAAGCTGGCCAGTGCCGTGTCTTTGAGATTGGGCAGCGCCAGATTGGCTTCACTGACGTGATGAGCCGTTTCGGCGAAGGCGGGAAATGCGCTCATGCCAAGCGCGAGCAGCAGTAACAGTAACGGGCGCGCCGCACCCTGACGTCCTGCGAGTGCGAAGACTGAACTTGCTAGTGTCATACAATCCTTCCTTCAATGGCGACCTGAGCAATGGACTCGTCAAGGGCGGACCGTGATCCGCCACCGTCCGGAAACAGACGGCACGCAGCCATAAGCAACCGCCGTGCCTGAAGGAGCGTTAGAAATAAGCAATTATTTTTTATTGACTTTTTTTCGGAAGGAGCGATGGTCTGTAGCAGACGATACCGGGCGGCAGCGGCGATTGTCGGCAATGGCACAAGGCAAGCTCCGGGTTTCTTGCCTTGGCACGACTGCTTCGAGTATATTTCCGGTTCTTGCTGCGGAAAAAGTGGCAAAGATCCGGAGAGGTGGCCGAGCGGTCGAAGGCGCAGCACTGGAAATGCTGTTTAGGGGTAACTCTAACGAGGGTTCGAATCCCTCTCTCTCCGCCAGATCGACACCTCCCAATCTGGTTGCAATGGTGGCCCGTATCGGTCCCTCCGCGACGACAAGCTGTGAACCCCGTCAGGCCCGGAAGGGAGCAGCGGCAGCAGTGGCCTCGGGCGCCGGGGTGTGGCTGATAAGGGCCGCCACCCTCCATCAGGGCGAGCGCTCGAGGATGATGGTTCGCGGGATCGCCGCCCTTCCCCGCCATTGAGGAACCTCATGAGCTATCAGGTTCTGGCCCGCAAATGGCGCCCCCGCACCTTCCATGAACTGATCGGCCAAGAACATGTGGTCCGTGCGCTGACCAACGCGCTGGACCGGCAGCGGCTGCATCACGCCTTTCTGTTCACCGGCACGCGCGGAGTGGGCAAGACCACCATCGCCCGGATTTTCGCCAAGTCACTGAACTGCGAGACCGGTGTATCTTCCACGCCTTGCGGTCAGTGCGCCGCCTGCCGGGAAATCGATGCCGGTCGTTTCGTGGATTTGATCGAGGTCGACGCCGCCTCGCGCACCAAGGTCGAGGATACCCGCGAACTGCTGGAGAACGTGCAGTACGCACCCGCCCGGGGTCGCTTCAAGGTATACCTGATCGATGAAGTCCACATGCTGTCCGCGCACAGCTTCAACGCGCTGTTGAAGACGCTGGAGGAACCGCCGCCGCATGTCAAGTTCCTGCTGGCGACCACCGATCCGCAGAAGCTGCCGGTCACGGTCCTGTCGCGCTGCCTCCAGTTCAACCTCAAGCGGTTGCCGGTCAACCAGATCGCCGGATACCTGGGCCAGGTTCTGGAACGTGAGGATATTCCGCGCGAGCCGGCGGCGCTGCAACTCATCGCCCGCGCCGGCGATGGCAGCATGCGCGATGCCCTGAGCCTGCTGGATCAGGCGATTGCCTTCGGCGGCGGCCGGGTGGAAGCATCCGCGGTCGAGACCATGCTCGGCAGTATCGACCGGCGACGGGTGGTGAGCCTGCTGCGAGCGCTGGCGACCGGCGACGCGCCCGCAGTGATGCGGCAGGTGGCGGAGTTGGACGAACTCGCTCCGGACTATGCTGCGGTGCTGGCCGAATTGCTGTCGCTGTTGCAGCGAGTGGCACTGGCGCAGGCGGTGCCCGACGCCGTGCCGGAGGATGGCGTGGCCGATCCGGAGGATCTGCGGCAACTGGCGCGGACCCTGCTGCCGGAAGACGTGCAGTTGTTCTATCAAATCGCCCTGTTGGGCCGGCGCGACCTGCCGCTGATGCCCGAACCGCGCGGCGGCTTTGAAATGGTGCTACTGCGGATGCTGTGCTTCCGTCCGGCGGCCCGGGAGATCGCGGCGCCGACCCCGCCCGAGGCGAGGTCCGCTTCAGTTCCGGCCGTGGTTGCGCCCGCCGCGTGGCCCGCACCGCCAGCGAGCGGCGCTCCAAGCCAACCGGGCTCGGAATGGGGCGCTCTGGTCGAACAGCTCAAACTGACCGGCATCGCCAAGCAGGTGGCGATGAATTGCGCTCTGGTCGAGCGGCGAGGCAACGATTTTCGATTGGCCCTGGAACCCGGCCATAACCAGTTGTTCAATAAATCGATCGAAGAGCGGTTGAAGGCAGCGTTGGAGCAATGGCTTGGCGCGCCGGTCAGCCTGCGGGTTCAAGTGGGGGGCGCGGTGGACGAAACTCCCGCCCGCCAACGGTTCCAGCAACAGGCGGAACGGCGGCAGAACGCCACCGGCCAGGCCGGCCAGGATCCCCATGTGCGGGACATGCAGGAAACGTTCGGCGCGCGGATCGTGACGGTCCATCCGCTGGACGAAACCGACGGTTGACGATCCCGATGGCTCATGATCTTAGAGGCGTTTTTTGTACGGTCTCTTGGGACTTAAGGCGTTGAAAAACAACCCTCACCCCCAACCCCTCTCCCATGGGGAGAGGGGCGTTTTTGTACGGGCTCTTCATTTACTGCGATTGACGGGAGAGAGGCGATGAAAGGCGGTTTGGGCAATTTAATGAAGCAGGCTCAGAAGATGCAGGAGAACCTGCAAAAGGCGCAGGCGGAAATCGCGGCGATGGAAATCGCCGGGGAGTCCGGCGGCGGGCTGGTCAGCGTGGTGATCACCGGCCGCTACGAGGTCCGGCGGATTCGGATCGATGAAAGCCTGGTGGGCGACGACAAGGACATGCTGGAAGATCTGGTTGCCGCAGCTTTCAACGACGCCGTGCACAAGGTCGAGCGGACCATGCAGGAAAAAATGGGTGGACTGACCGCCGGCATGGGTTTGCCGCCGGGCATGATGGGCGACTTGAAACTGCCGTTCTGACCGGTTCCGTGGCCGCTTCACCGCTGCTGGCCCAGTTGATAGCGGCGCTGCGCTGCCTGCCGGGAGTGGGGCCGAAGTCGGCTCAACGGATGGCGTTGCATCTGCTGGAACGGGACCGTGATGGCGCCGGGCGGCTGGTCGAGACGCTGCGGGTGGCTCTGGACCGGATCGGTCATTGTCGGTTGTGCCGCGATCTGAGCGAAACCGAAATTTGCGCCTTGTGCGCTCACCCGCGCCGCGACCGTGCGCTGTTGTGCGTGGTCGAGACCCCAGCCGATGTATTGGCCGTGGAGCAATCCACCGGCTTTCAGGGCCTGTATTTCGTGCTGATGGGCCATTTGTCGCCCTTGGACGGGATCGGTCCGGCGGAATTGGGGATGGAGGTTTTGGAAGCGCGTCTGGATGCGGGCGAAGTGCGCGAGATGATTCTGGCCACCAATCCGACCGTGGAGGGCGAGGCGACCGCCTACTACGTCGCAGAGATGGCCCGCGAACGCGGCATCCGCGCCACCCGCATCGCCCACGGCGTGCCGCTGGGCGGAGAACTGGAGTCCGTGGACGGCGGTACGCTGGCGCACGCCTTTGCCGGTCGCCGGGATTTATGAGATCGAACGGAGCACCCGTCATGAACGACTGCATTTTTTGCAAGATTGCCGCCGGCGATATCCCCGCCGACATCCTGTACGATGACGGCGAGGTGCTGGCCTTTCGCGACATCAATCCCGAAGCGCCCGTACATTTTCTACTCATCCCCCGCCGGCATATCCCTACCCTGAACGACCTGCGCGAGGCGGATGCCGCGCTGATCGGCCGGCTGTACCTGGCGGGCAAGCAGCTGGCGGCGGAACTGGACGTGGCCGAAAGCGGCTACCGCACGGTGATCAACTGCAACCGCGACGCCGGCCAGCTCGTTTTCCATGTTCACATGCATCTGTTGGCGGGCCGGGAGTTGGGTTGGCCACCGGGTTGAATCGCGCCGATATAGCGTTCCTCCCTGAGTTGTGGAACCGCCGTTTCGAACCACCCCGGCGCTACGCGCCACCCCTCCTTGTCCAAGGCGGGGAAATTTCACAACTGATTTGGGAACGCTATAGGTAAATTCCCTAGTGGCGCCGAGAAATCCGTAATGCGAATCATTTCATTGGCTGTCGCCAACGCGCCTCAATCCGCGATCTATACTGATTTTCGCCGGAACTTACCGGTCATGTGAACTGAGGCCAATGATGAAAAATCGTGTTGCGTTTCCGTATCGGAATACTTTTTTTCGCTTAAATTTTAAAAAGTTGACGGTAACTGTCCTGGTGGTGCTGGGCCTGGGTGGGTCGCCGGTCTGGGCGGCGTCCGACGGCGGCGCGCGAGTTTCGCGCGGCGCTTATCTGGTGGCGGCATTCGGCTGCGCCGATTGCCATACGCCGATGAAAATGGGTCCCAAGGGTCCCGAACCCGACCTGTCGCGCCAACTCTCCGGCCATCCAGAGCAACTCAAACTCTCGCCGCCGCCCAAGGCCGATGCGTCCTGGACCTGGTTTGGCGCCGCCACCAATACCGCCTACGCCGGTCCTTGGGGCATCAGTTACGCCATCAATTTGACCTCCGACAAGGAAACCGGGCTGGGTTCCTGGAAGGAAAGCGAGTTTGTGCAGGCGCTCAAAACCGGCAAGCACGCAGGGACCGGGCGGCCGATCATGCCGCCGATGCCGTCGCCGGCGCTCTCGCATCTGACCGAGGACGATCTGCGGGCGATGTTCCAGTATCTGCAAACCGTGCCGCCGGTCCGCAACCGAGTACCCGACTACCAGCCGTCCACCCAATGATCGAATCAAGGCCGCCCGGTTGTTGGACTGGGCGGTTCCTGTCGAAGCCACAACTCCAGATGGTCGAGCAGCAGCGCCTGCAAATCGGCATGAAAGCGACGAGCGGCGGCGGGCGTCAGCCGGTGCTGGGCGTTGAGCAGTGCCCCGTGATACAAACCGACGAGCAGCGGTCGGTAGCGCGGATCGTCGGGGTCGGGCAGTTTGCCCAGGCGTTGCACCAGCGGATGATCCACGTTCAGCAACAATGTTAATGGCTGGCTTCGCAGGCGATCGCGTACATCCCCGGCCAGCTCGGCCAACCCCTCGAGTAGAAACGGTTTTTCCAGCACCCGTTCCATTTCATCGAAAGCGGTGACACGCTGCCCGGCGAGCAGCACCACGCTCAAGTTCTCGGGCTGAAAGCGACTGGCCCGCGCCCGCACCTGCACATCCCGTTCCACCAGTGTCCGTTCCAACGCCCGTTCCAGCCGGGTGTAGGTTGCCTGTTCCGTTGCATCCAACCGCTCGTAAAAGGCCGGGTCGTCCACCCGGTCCAGCGGTTTGAGCTGTACGGTTTCCGGATATTGATTGGCGTAACGGCGCAACAGGGTTTCGTCGAAGGGGCGACCGGCGTTGACGGCCAGCAGACCGCGTGCTTGGCACAATCTGTAGAACTGATTGGTGTCGGCTTCATGGGTGAAGAAATACAGCGATCGTTTGCCCTCGGTCGTCGCGGGTTGGCGCGAGAGGTAGTCGGGCAGGGTCAATTGCCCCTGGTTGGTTTCGAACGGCAGGTGATCGAGCACCGCCGCGCCAAATTCCGCGTGTCGCGCGGCCATGCCCTTGATGGCGTCGTGATGCCAGTCGCACAGGTGCAGGAAGCGCGGTCGGTCGCGGACGGCCAGATCGAGCAGGGCGGCCATGATCGACTTGCCCAGAGCCTCGCGCAGGGCGTGATAGGCGGCATCGCGCACCACGTTATCGCGGGCGGCAGTCGGTTGCAGATCGGGGCAGTCCAGCACCCCGCGCACGAATCGCGCCCACTCCGGCAGCAGGTCGGTGTCGTTGGCGCGGATGCACATCCGGGCCTGGAACAGGTCCACCGTGCCGCCAGCCGGTCCGCCCGGCGCATAGCGAGCCGGGACGAACAAGCCACCGAGCGTGCGCGGCTGCGGGAGATCGATGGGAATCGCCAACAGCGGCGGATCGGCGTAGCGTTGGCTTAAGAAGGTGCTCAACGAGCGTTCTCGTTTGCGAGGATCGTGCCAGTCGGGTTCATGCCAGGGGGCGTTAACCGCGTTGATCGGGCCGAAACCGTTCAGCAGGATGGGAAAGGGTAGGAAATCGGCGTAACGGCGCACGACCTGACGAATCAGACGGCCGTCGAGAAAAGCGGTCTGATTGGCCGCCAAGGTGATCATCACTCGCGTACCGGGCGGTTGCGCGTCCGCCGCCAGCTCCTCCAGTTCGTAGTCCTCGCCGCCATGATTGACCCAGCGCCAGGTCTGGATGGCGTGCGGTTTGCGCGTGTAGACCTCGATCCGCTCCGCCACCACGAACGCCGACAGCAGGCCGATGCCGAACTGGCCGATGGTGGCGACCGCGACATCGTGGCTGGCCAGTTCGCGGGCGCGGCTGCCGGTGCCGGTACCGCCGATCACGCTCAGGAATTCCTCGATGTCCCGTCGATCCATGCCGCCGCCGTTGTCGCTGAAGCTCAGGGTGTGGGCGCGCTCGTCCGCGTCGATGCGAATTTCGCCGACCGATTCCGGTTCGTGGACTCGACGCAACTGAATGCTGTCATGGGCGTTCTGCAACAGTTCGCGGATGAAGACGTCCGGTTCCGGATAAAGGCTCTGGGCCAATAGCCGGATCAGACCTTGAAAACTGGCGCGCATCTTGGGCATGGGGGAACTCGCGGTTTGGAGTAAGCTATCGACCCTATTCTGACCGTTCGCGCCCCGGCGGGAATCCCGCCGCCCTGTGCCGATTTCATCCGTTCCGTCGCCAACGATCCAAACTCCACAATGTCCACGACTCCCGTTTTCCCCGCCGATTTCGCCCCACTACGCCTACACAAGGATGAGGATCGCCGTCTGCGCGCTGGCCATCTCTGGGTCTACAGCAACGAGATTGATGTCGGAGTCACCCCGCTGCGCGATTTCCAGCCCGGCCAGCCGGTGGCGATTCAAGCCAGCAACGGCAAGACGCTCGGCACCGGCTACATCAACCCGCACGCGCTGCTGTGCGCCCGGCTGGTCAGCCGCGACTTGGAGCATCCCCTCAGCCCCTCGTTGCTGGTGCATCGCCTCAACGTGGCGCTGAGCCTGCGCGAGCGGCTGTACGACCGGCCGTTCCACCGCTTGGTCTACGGCGAGGGTGACGGTTTGCCGGGCTTGGTCGTGGATCGCTACGGCGACCTCTGCGTGGCGCAGATCACCACCGCCGGCATGGAGCGACTCAAGGATGAGATTCTCGCCGCCCTGCAAAAGGTGTTGAAACCGGCGACGGTGCTATGGCGCAACGACAGTCGGGTGCGGGAGCTGGAAGGGCTGGAACGCACCGTCGCCGATGCCGCTGGCGAGGTTCCAGACACCGTGATGGTCGAGGAAGACGGGCTGCGTTTCCAGGTTTCACCGCGCACCGGGCAGAAAACCGGCTGGTTCTACGACCAGCGCGACAATCGCGCCCGGCTGGATCGTTACGTGGCCGGTCGTCGAGTGCTGGACATGTTCAGCTACGTCGGCGCCTGGGGCGTGCGGGCGGCGGCGCGCGGCGCGCGGGAGGTGCTGTGCGTGGATTCATCCACGACGGCGCTGGAGCGCGCGATGGTCAACGCGGCGCTCAATGGGGTCAGCGAGCGGGTCAGCACCGAGCAGGGCGATGCCTTCGAGACGTTGAAGGCGTTGCGCGAGGCCCACGAGCGCTTCGATGTGGTGATCGTGGACCCGCCGGCCTTCATCAAGCGCCGCAAGGATTTCAAGGAGGGCGCACTGGCCTACCGACGGCTCAACGAGATGGCCATGCAGGTGTTGGAACGGGATGGATTGCTGGTGTCCTGCTCCTGTTCGCAATTGCTGTCGCGCGACGTGCTGATCCAAACTCTGCTGCAAGGGTCGCGGCATCTGGATCGCAATCTGCTGATCCTGGAACAGGGCCGGCAGGGGCCGGATCATCCGGTCCTTCCGGCGATTCCCGAGACCGACTATCTTAAGGCGGTGTTCGCGCGGGTGCTGCCGGCCTGAAAGAAGACGCGATTGATCCCATGCAACCACTCAAGTGATCTCGAACGATGAACGAGCAAGATTTCCACCGCCTGGTTCAGGTGCTGGAAGAAATACGCGATAACCAGAGAACGCAACTGGAGCGCCAGGCCGAGGCGCTGGCCTTGCAGCGCGAGCAGTTCGCGCTGGTGCAAAAGCAGTATGATCGCGCGGAACGCCTGCAGGACCGCGCCGAGCAAATCCAGGCCAAGAGCGCGCAACTGGTCGCCGGCGCCCGCAAGGGGATGGTGGTCATCCTGCCAATTATCATCGTGCTCATCGCTTATCTGACGTGGCTCATCTTTCGCTGAGCGCGACGCCCTTACATTACTTCAACACGCTTGCGGGCTGCGCGCCCATGAAGATTTAGCGGTTATGGCCGGCGACTGATCGCCGGCTGGCTCTCGAATACCCTCACGGAGTTTTCCATGCTCGTACATCCCGATTTCGATCCGGTGGCGTTCAGTCTGGGGCCGCTGCATGTGCGCTGGTACGGCCTCATGTATCTGCTGGGCTTCCTCATCGGTTGGGCGCTGGGCCGCTACCGTGTCAAACAGCCTGGCTCCGGCTGGACCGCCGAACAGATGGATGACCTGGTGTTCTACATTGCCTTGGGCGTTATCCTCGGCGGCCGGATCGGCTACATCCTGTTCTATGGCTTCAATTCCTTCCTCGACAATCCGCTGGTGCTGTTCCGGGTTTGGGAGGGCGGTATGTCGTTTCACGGCGGTTTTCTCGGCGTGTTGCTGGCTATGGTGCTGTTCGCCCGCAAGCACCATAAAGGATTCTGGCCGACCATCGACTTCATCGCGCCGCTGATCGCGCCGGGCATCCTGTTCGGGCGGATCGGCAATTTCATCAACGGAGAGTTGTGGGGCCGGGTCACCGACCTGCCGTGGGGGATGGTGTTCCGCCAGACCGGCGACAATTTGCCGCGCCATCCATCGCAGTTGTACGAGGCAACGATGGAGGGGCTGGCGTTGTTCGTTATCGTCTGGCTGTTTTCGGCCAAGCCGCGCCCGACCATGGCGGTGTCGGGCGTGTTCGCACTAAGCTACGGCGTTTTTCGCTTTCTGGTGGAGTTCGTTCGCCAGCCGGACGCCCAGCTCGGCTATCTGGCTTTCGGCTGGCTGACCATGGGGCAGGTGCTGTCGCTGCCGTTGATCGTGGTGGGCGTGGTTCTGTTGGCGCTGGCCTACGGTCGAACGGCCGACCGGGCATGAGGTGTGCCTTGTGCCGCCGCTCCATCGGGGACCGACGGCGGTGCTTATTCGGGATAGCGGTAGGTGATGGTCACGTTCTGCGGACCGCGGTCGGCGCCCAGCAGGTTGGAAGCGCCTTGGTAGGACAGCAGCCGGCGGCTGGCGCGATCGTAGCGCGCTTCCAGCGTCGGCGCGAACAGCCGCAGGAGCCAACTGTCGGCCTCGATGTTAACAGTCACGGTTCCGGGGTCGCTGGGCGTGTCCAGCCGGCGGATGCGGAAGGTGTAATCGCGGCCTTCCATGGGCACCAGAAACTGAACCTGCTTGATGGTGTCGCCTTCGGCCAGTTCGTTCAAGTGGTCGCGCAGAAAAACGTGCAGGCCCTGTCCGGTGACCATGTCGTTTTCCAACCGCACCATGTTCTGCTGGACCGGCGCGTTTTGATCGGCGCGGCCGTAGACCTTGACCCACCGGCCATCCACGAAAGTGCCGTCCTGTCGTCCGAAGCGATGATCCTCGAAAGCGTAGTTCGGGACGTAGGGGTGGGCCGTGAAGTTGGACGTCAGCACCGCGATCTCCTTACCGGTGGCGTCCAGGTAACGGGTCTCGTTGCGCTGGGGGCGGCCGTTTTCGTAAATCATGCGGTGTTCTTCGATGTAGGCGATCTCGCCCTGCGCGTCGCGGGCGATCCCTTTGAACACCTCTTCCTGCTGGCCACCAGACATAGCCCAGGCGGGTAGGGCGGCATCGGCGAGCAGCAGCACGCCGAAGGTGGCGGCATTGAGATACGTGCTCTTTTTGGGAAACGGCATGTTCGGTACCCTCCGTCATCCGGGTTGGGAGTTGATACCGGCAACTGACCCGAAGCAGTTCATTAGGTTCAAGGTCGCTGATCGAAAACCGGGCGTTCAGCGGCCCTTGATCCGTTCGTAACCGGCCAGCGCCTCGGCGCGGCTGGTGGCGAAATCCACCACCGGCGGCGGATAGTGCAATCCCGGCGTGAAACCCGCAGCCTGCCGTTCGGCCGGCGACAATGTCCAGGGCTGATGGAGGGCCGGCGCGGGCAGCTTCGCCAGTTCCGGCGTCCACCGGCGGACGTAAGCGCCGTCCGGGTCGAACTGCTCGCCCTGGCGGGTCGGATTGAAGATACGGAAATAGGGTGCGGCGTCAGTGCCGCAGCCAGCGGTCCACTGCCAGCCGAGGGTGTTGCTGGCCAGATCGGCATCCACTAGCGTGTCCCAGAACCAGCGCGCCCCTTCCCGCCAAGGGATGCGGCAGTTTTTCACCAGAAACGATGCCACCAGCATCCGCACCCGGTTGTGCATCCAGCCGGTGCGCCAGAGCTGGCGCATCCCGGCGTCCACCATCGGGTAGCCGGTCCGGCCCTGTTGCCAGGCACGCAACAGATCGGCGTATTCCTCCCGCCACGGATAGGCGGCGAAGCGTTCCCGCAACGGTTGCTCCGGTGTGTGAGGCCAGTGATAGAGCACGTAATGCGCGAACTCCCGCCAGCCGATTTCCCGCAGATAGGTTTCCGCGCCCTGGTTTCCCAGTGGATCGCCGTTCGTGGCGCCGGCGACCGCCGCCCAGATCTGCCGGGGGCTGATTTCGCCGAAATGCAGGTACGGGGACAAGCACGACACGCCGGCCCGGCCCGGCCAGTCGCGTCCTTGTCGGTAGCCGGCCAGCGCGGATTCGCAGAACCGCTCCAATTGCGCCTGCGCTCCCGTTTCGCCAGTTTGCCAGGCGGCGGCCAACCCATCATCCCAGCGAATGCGCGGTAGCAGATCCAGCGTCTCCAGCGATAGCGAGTCCGGCCACTGCCCGGGACCGGGCAATGCTGGGACGGGTAGCGGCGCCGCCGGCGGCAGCCGTTGCAGGCACGCCTTCCAGAATGGCGTAAACACCTGATAAGGGTGCCCGTCGGGCTTCAGCAGGGTCCAGGGTTCGACCAGCAGCGTGGCCTGGCTGCTTTCGGCCAGGACGCCATCCTCGCGCAGCGCGGCCTTGATCGCATGATCGCGGGCGATGCTGGCCGGTTCGTACAGCCGGTTCCAATATACCGCTCCGGCACCGGTTTCCCGCAGCAGATCCCGCAGTGCCGCCAGGCTATCGCCGCGCCGGACGATCAGGCGCGAGCCCTGCTGTCGCAATGTTCGATCCAGCACGGTCAGGCTATGATGCAGCCACCAGCGCGACGCCGCGCCCGGCTCCCAAGGCGCGTCCTCGTGCGGAGCATGGATGTAGACCGGGATGATGTGCCCGTGCTCGGCCGCCGCGTGGCGCAAGGCGGGATGATCGCTAAGCCGCAGGTCGCGGCGGAGCCAGACGAGTGCGATGGACATGGCAGGCGGGTCGGGTCTAGGGTGGAGAGTCGATGGGATTCGGCAACCAAACCGGTTGCAGGCAGTCTTTAGGGTGATCGGTCAAGGTTCTTTCAGTTCAACCGGGGAGGATGATTGCCATGTTTTTGTGCATCTGCAAGTCGGTTTCCGACAAACAAGTTCGCGAGGCGGTCGATCAAGGCGCCCGCACCCTCGGCGACGTCAGCGCCCGCTTTGGGCTCGGCGCCGAATGCGGCAAGTGCCTGGACGATGTGCGCCAGTTTCTCGATACCTGTTTACTTGCCCCACCATCGACCTCGACGGTTGCCACGGCGGCGGTTGAGACCACCCCCCCGCCGGTTACGACCGAACCCGCCCCGCAGCGGGCGGCCTGGTTTGCCATGGACTTATGAGTTCCAGGAGAGCGATCCGATGAAAGGCGACGCCAAGGTCATTGAGTATCTGAACAAGGCTCTCAAAAACGAATTGACCGCCATCAACCAGTATTTCCTGCACGCCCGCATGTTCGACAACTGGGGATTCAGCACACTGGGCAAGCACGAATACGACGAGTCCATCGACGAAATGAAGCATGCCGACCGGCTGGTGCTGCGGATTCTGGATCTGGAGGGACTGCCCAATTTGCAGGATCTCGGCAAGCTTTACATCGGCGAAGACGTCGAGGAAATCTTCCGGGGAGATCTGAAGCTCGAATACGGCGCCCACCCGCTGTACCGGGAAGCCATCGGCTATTGCGAGAGCTGCGCCGACTACGTCACCCGCGATCTGCTGGCCGCCATCCTCGCCAGCGAGGAAGAACACATCAGTTGGTTGGAAACCCAACTGGCGTTGATCGGGCGCCTGGGTTTGCCCCATTATCTCCAAGCCCAGATCTGAGACCGCTCTGGCCGCCACCGGGCGTCCGGACTGCTGTAGCCAGTAGTTTCGTGATACGATTCCACCGATTGGCCTGCCGTGCCAAACCAACGTAAATCCGTCGGCGCGCCCCGCCGCGCCCCGGCCATCAGAACGAAGAATTCAGTGGGAGTCGTCGATGCTGATCTATAACCTCTTTCCCTTGCTGGCCGGGCCTTTCGGGGACTGGGAACCGCATTTCGAGCGAGCCGCCGACATGGGTTTCGACTGGATTTTCGTCAATCCGGTCCAGAAACCCGGCTCCTCGGGCAGCCTCTATTCCATCACCGACTATTTTAAACTCAATCCCTTGCTGGTGGACCCGGCATCCAAGCTCTCCCCCGATCAGCAGATCAAGGCGGCGCTCGCCGCCGCCGACCGGCTCGGCCTCAAGGCGATGGTGGATCTGGTGATCAACCACTGCGCCTTCGACTCCGATCTGACGCGCCAGCACCGCGAATGGTTCGTGCAGGAAAACGGCAATGTCGCCCACCCGTTTTGCATGGAGGACGGTCGCAAGGTGGTATGGGGCGATCTGGCCCGCTTCAACCACCAGCACACCTCCGATCCGGAAGGGCTGTACCGCTACTTTTACCAGATCGTCGAATACCTGCTGGAACTGGGCTTCAAGGGTTTCCGCTGCGATGCGGCCTATCAGATTCCCGGTTCCATCTGGAAGCGGCTGATCCGCGAGATCCGGCAGAACTATCCGGACACGGTGTTTACCGCCGAAACCCTGGGTTGCACCGCCGACCAGACCAAGCAGACCGCCCAGGCCGGTTTCGATTATGTGTTCAACAGTTCCAAGTGGTGGGATTTCCACGGCGCCTGGCTGCTTGAGCAGTATCAATTGGTCCGCGATATCGCCCCGTCCATCAGCTTCGCCGAGAGCCACGATACCGACCGGCTGTTCCAGGAGACCAACGGCAACGTGGCGGCGATGAAGCAGCGCTATTTATTCTCCGCGCTGTTTTCCGCCGGCGTCATGATGCCGATTGGGTTCGAGTACGGGTTCCGCCGCCGGCTGCATGTGGTCAACACCCGCCCCGGCGACTGGGAGCAACCCAACGCCGATTTATGCGAGTTCATCACCGCCGTCAATGCGATCAAGCGCCAGTACGCCATCTTCCGCGAGGAATCCCCGACCACGATTCTGCCCTACCAAAACCCCAACATTCTGGTGATGTGGAAGGCTTCGGCCCGCACCCACGAGGAAGCGCTGATCATCCTCAACAAGGATCCCTGGAACCATCAGTACTTCTACGCTGAAAACTTGGGCACCTACATTCAGGCCGGCGCCCCGTTGCTGGATGTGTCGCCGGAACACGCCCTGGAATATATTCCCAAGCCCTTTGGCTACGATTTGCGGCCAGGCCAGGCCTTCGTGATGGTCGCCAGCCGCGATCATCTGCCGGCTTAACGGGAAGAGGCGCGCGGGCGCGGCTCGGATTTTCTCTGGAATGGGGGCTGGCCCGGACGGCCGCGTCCGGCTCCGGAACCCAAGATGATAAAGGACGACAGTTTATGTATATCGTTCAAATTGCTACTGAATGCGCCCCCGTGGCCAAGGTCGGCGGGCTGGCGGACGTGATCTTCGGCTTGAGCCGGGAACTGGAAATTCGCGGCAACGAAGTCCACATTATCCTGCCGAAGTACGACTGCTTGCGCCATGACCAGATCTGGGGCCTGCAAGTCAGCATGAAGGATTTGTGGGTGCCCTGGTACAACGGCGCCGTTCACTGTTCGGTATGGTTCGGCTTCGTCCACGGCCGCAAATGCTTTTTCATCGAGCCGCACTCCCCGGACAATTTCTTCAACCGCGGGCACTTCTACGGCTTCTCGGACGATGTCAGCCGGTTTGCGTTTTTCAGCAAGGCGGCCCTGGAGTTTCTGCTTAAGGACAACCGTCGCCCCGATATCATCCACTGCCACGACTGGCAAACCGGGCTGGTGCCGGTGCTCTTGTTCGAGCAGTACGCGCATGGCGGACTGAACTCGCAACGAGTCTGCTACACCATCCACAACTTCAAACATCAGGGCCTGACCGGCGAGTATGTGCTGTGGGCGACCGGCCTGACCAATATTGCTCACTATTTCAACTTCGATCGGTTGCGCGATAACTTCAACCCCACCGCTGTCAGCTTGATGAAGGGTGGTATCGTCTACTCGAATTTCGTGACCACGGTATCGCCGACCCACGCCCACGAGGCGCGCTTCACCGATCAGGGCGGCGGGCTGAACCATGCGCTGAACGTGCATAACAGCAAGTTCGGCGGGGTGTTGAACGGTATCGATTACGATATCTGGAATCCGGAAGTCGACCCGCATATTCCCAGCCGCTACGGCATCGACACCCTGGATGACAAATACGCCAACAAGGAGGCGCTGCGCGATCGGCTGTGGCTGAGCAAGGAGTTCAAACCGATCATCGCCTATGTCGGCCGGCTCGACAGCCAGAAAGGCGTGCATCTGATCCATCACGCCATTTTTTACGCCCTGCGCAACAATGCTCAGTTCGTGTTGCTCGGCTCCAGTCCGGACCCGCACATCAACCATCACTTCTGGAATCTAAAACGGCATCTCAACGACAGCCCGGATTGCCACCTGGAACTGGGCTTCGACGAGGAGCTGTCGCACCTGATCTATGCCGGGGCGGACATGGTGGTCATGCCCAGCCTGTTCGAGCCCTGCGGGCTGACCCAGATGATCGCGCTAAGATACGGCACGGTGCCGATCGTGCGCGAGGTCGGCGGCCTCAAGGATACGGTGTTCGACAAGGACTATTCCCACAAGCCGTTCGAGGAGCGCAACGGTTATGTTTTCCAGGGACCCGATCATGCTGGCATCGAGTCGGCCATGCACCGCGCCATTGCCTTGTGGCATAACTATCCGGACGATTTCCGCCGCATGATGATCCACGGCATGAGCTACGATTATTCGTGGGCCCGGCCAGGCCAGGATTACCTGAACATCTACGAGCACATCCGTTGCAAATGAACCGTCGGGCGCATTGCCGTCGCCGATGGCCGCGCCCGAGATTGCGAGGGGTCCAGGCGTCGGGCCAGCCGCCGGTCCCCGATTCATCCAGCCATTGTCCAGGAGAACGCCACGCATGAGCCAGCTTCCAGAGTACGTTGACGGTTTGCCGAATATCTGCGGTTCGGAGCCGCTCGTGGAAGAGACCTTGCGCGCCGGTCGCGCCCGCCCGGTGTTTCTGCCGGAAAGCCGCGTCGATTTCGGTCACATCCGCGCCGCCTGCGCCATCGCCCTGCACATGCATCAGCCGCTGATTCCGGCGGGTGGCGGCGACTTGCACACCGCGGCCATCATCAGCAACCTTCAGTACATGATGGAGAACCAGGGCATTGGCGATAATTACAACGCGCCTGTGTTCCATTGGTGCTACAAGCGTATAGGAGAATTTGTCCCTCAACTGATCGACGAGGGCAGGGAACCGCGGGTGATGCTGGAATATTCCGGCACGCTGTTCCACGGCTTGCGCGCCATGGGCCTGCACGACGCGCTCGATGCGCTCAAGAACGCGACCTGCAATCCGGCCTACCGGCGAGGTGTGGAATGGCTGGGTTGTCCGTGGGGCCACGCGGTGGCGCCTTCGACGCCAGCGCAGGATTTCCGCCTCCACGTCAAGGCCTGGCAACAGCATTTCGCCGCTATCTTTGGATTGGAGGCGTTGGAGCGGGTGCGCGGGTTTTCGCCCTCGGAAATGGCTCTGCCCAATCATCCCGATACGGCCTACGAGTACATCAAGACCCTGGTGGACTGCGGTTATCAATGGCTGCTGGTGCAGGAACACACCGTGGAGCAGCCGGAGAACGGTGGGGGACCGGAGAAAAAACACTTGCCGCACCGGCTGGTCTGCACCAACTCCAAGGGCGAAACCGTCAGTATCATCGCTATCGTCAAGACCCAGGGCAGCGACACCAAGCTGGTGGCGCAGATGCAGCCCTACTACGAGGCCAAGAGCCTGTCGCGCTGGGAACTGGCGGGAAAATCGGTGCCGCCGCTGGTGACCCAGATCGCCGACGGCGAAAACGGCGGGGTGATGATGAACGAGTTCCCCGGCAAGTTCTTCGATTCGGTGCGCGAGGCGTCGGGGTCCGACACGCCGTTCATGAACGCCACCGAATATTTGGAGCATCTGTTTGCCCTGGGGATCAAGGAAACCGACCTGCCGACGCTTCAGCCGTTGTTCCAGAAACGGATCTGGGACCGGTTCGAGCCGGGCGGCGGGCCGGAGAAACTGGAGAAGGTCATCGCCGAGCTCAAACAGGAAGACGGTCGCTTTCACATGGAGGGCGGCAGTTGGACCAACGATATTTCCTGGGTGCGCGGCTACGACAACGTGCTCGGCCCGATGGAAAAAGCCAGCTCGCAATTCTTCGAGAAAGTGCTCAAGCCGAAGGTCTCTCCCAGCGACCCGCGCTTTCGTAATGCGCTGTTCCATCTGATGTGTTCGCAGACCAGTTGTTATCGCTACTGGGGCCAGGGGCTGTGGACCGATTACGGCCGCGAAATCTGCCGGCGGGCCAGCAGCATCGCCGAAACCGATTTTTAGCCGTCCGGGGCCATTCCGCCGTGCCAGGTTCCGATTTATCATTATAAAAAGTAGGGTCGTGGTGGGTGCCGGGGTTTTCCCGGCGCCGGTCGCCGACGAATCACAGGAGGAGGCTGAATCATGGCGGACACCTTCTATCATGCCTTGGTGCTGAACCTGCACCAACCGCCCGGCAATCTGGAGCATTTGTGGGAGCACAACGAATGGGAGGCCAGGGAAATTCTGTTTGCCATGGACCGCATTCCCCGTTCGCTGTGGGATTACCAGGACATCGGCCGGATTCATCTGGCGCTGTCCGGCACCCTGTTGGAGGCATTGTCGAATCCGGAGTTTCAGAGCCGGGTGTACGGGGCCGTGGATTGCGGCTCCTTGCTCTGGTATCTGCAAAATAACCGGGTCATCGATATTCTCGGCGGCGCTTACTATCACCCCGTACTACCGCTGATCCCTCCGGCCGACTGGGAGGCTCACTTGGAGCGCTGGCGAGGGATGGCCCGCCATCTGTTTTTCCGCGGGAATTTCCAGGGGTTCTGGCCGCCAGAGATGGGGTTTTGCATGGAGATGATCCCCTTGCTGCGCCGGCTTGGGTACCGCTTCGTGCTGGTGGATTGCGAACATGTGCGAGCCGTCACACCGATGAGCTGGCAGGAGTTGCGCTACCGGCCGCACATCGCCCGGTTCGGCGGTGAGGAAATCATCGTGATCGTGCGGGACCGGGATCTGTCGAATGCCCAGGAGTCGGGCATGGAACTGGAATGGTTCGTGCGGGAGGTCCAGGACCGGGCGAAGGATTGCGATTTCGCGCCGCTGGTGACTACCTGCAGCGACGGCGAAAACGGCGGCTGGTTCCGAAATGTTACCCCCGGCAGCAATTTCTGGGACGCCTTTTACAAACCGCTGTTGAACGCGGCGCGCGCCGGCCAGCATTCGATCCAGCCGGTTTTCATCAAGGATTATCTCGACCGGTTCGGCGCCAGCGGCGAAGTCACAGTCGGACCGGGCGCGTGGAACACCGGATGGCATGACGGTCGTGGTTTCGTCCAGTGGAACGGTTCGCAGGCGCAGCAGGATGCGCTGACGCGGATCGATGAGGTCAGCCAGGCCGTGCAAGCCGCGCTGCGTAATGCCGCCCATATCGGCTCGCGCAATCCGGAGTTGCTCGACCTGCTGGAAGGCGCGCATTGGCGAGTGCTGCGGGCGGAAACAAGTTGCAATTTTTTCTGGGGCGATGCCTGGGTGATGCGTTGCCATGCCGATCTCGACCAGGCCTGCGAATGCCTGGAGCGAGCCAACGCCTGCTTTGTCTGAATCAATCCCTCGTGGGGGAGGGGGGCGGCAACCGCCCGAGCCCCTTTCCCCGCCGCTACAACATCTCCGTGATCGTATCCCGTAGTTTGGGCATGTCCAGCAGGCCCATCTGATATTGCACGATGCGCCCCTCCGGCGAGACCAGCACCGAAGTGGGAGTTAGCCGCACGTTATCGAATTCACGGGCGATACGCTCCTCGCTGTCCAGGACGATGGGATAGGGAATTTGCCGTTGCCGCGCCATGGTGCGCACCTGCTCCGGCGGATCGTAGGCCATGGCGACCGCGATGATTTCCAGCCCTTTCGGGTTCAACTCCCGATACAATTCGGTCAGGTGTGGTATTTCCTCGACGCAGGACGGGCAGGTCGTCGCCCAAAACGTGACCAACACCGGCTTGCCGCGTAGTTGCTCCAGAGTCAGGGTGCGGCCGTCCAGGGTTTGGCCGACCAGCGGCGGCGCCGCGCGCAGGCCGGCGGGCATGAACCAGATCGCGGCGAATGCCAGAACCACCACCAGCGCGAGGCCGGCGATGACGGTTTCTTTGTGCAATTTCACGGCAAGGAACTCCCGCTGTGAGGGGTGGCGGCTGGTTAAAACGGAGCCAACGCCAGAATGAGACCGCCGCGACCGCCAAAAGTGGCGGGGTAATTATGCCAGAACGTGCCGGGTTTGCGCGGGATGATCAACATCGTATGATGCGCGTCTTCCAGTAGTGGATTGCGGATGGACTGAAACATGATCAAGGCGGGCATTGTCGGAGGAACGGGTTATACCGGCGTCGAACTGTTGCGGTTGCTGGCGGCGCATCCGGATGTGGAACTGGCGGTCATCACTTCGCGCGGCGAAAAGGGCTTTCCGGTCAGCGCGCTGTTTCCCAACCTGCGCGGCCGGGTAAATCTAGCCTTCGTCGAGCCGGACGACACCGTGCTGACGGGTTGCGACGTGGTGTTCTTCGCCACCCCCAACGGCACCGCCATGCGGAGCGCGCCAGCGCTGCTGGCGGCCGGCGTCAAGGTCATCGATCTGGCCGCCGATTTCCGATTGCGGCACGTCGAGGACTGGGAGCGCTGGTACGGAATGCCGCACGCTTGCCCGGATTTGCTGGCGGAAGCCGTGTATGGCTTGCCCGAGGTCAATCGCGCCGCGATCCGCTCCGCCCGTTTGGTGGCGAATCCCGGCTGCTATCCGACCGCCGTGCAACTCGGTTTTCTGCCGTTGCTGGAAGCCGGTGTGGTCGATCCGCAATCGCTGATCGCCGACGCCAAATCCGGAGTCAGCGGTGCCGGCCGCAAGGCCGAGGTCGGTATCTTACTGGCCGAAGCCGGCGATAATTTCAAGGCCTACAACGTATCGGGACATCGCCATCTACCGGAAATCCGCCAGGGGTTAACGGTAGCGGCCGGTGGTCCACTGGATCTAGTGTTCGTGCCGCATCTGACCCCGATGATCCGCGGCATTCACGCGACCTTGTACGCGACCCTGACCACTCCCGATGTCGATTTGCAGGCACTCTTCGAACAGCGTTACGGTTCGGAGCCGTTCGTGGACGTGTTGCCGCCGAAGTCGCATCCCGAAACCCGCAGCGTGCGCGGGGCGAATCAGTGTCGACTGGCGGTGCACCGACCGCAGAACGGCAAGACCGTAGTCGTGCTGTCGGTGATCGATAACTTGGTCAAAGGTGCGGCCGGACAGGCGGTGCAAAACATGAACCTGATGTTCGGCCTGCCGGAAGCCGCCGGCCTGGAAGGCATCGCCTTGCTGCCCTGAAGCCGAGCCAAACTATTCTTGACCCCCAAGGTCAACAATCGGACAATGGGTTCATCTGCCGAGAGAGGATCGAATCATGAGCGCAACCGTCGAAACGTTTGTCCCTACCGATGATCCGCTGTTGTTTAGCGACGCTGCGGCGCTGAAGGTCAGGGGATTGCTGGAAGAAGAGGCGAACCCCAACCTGATGTTACGCGTATTCATTTCCGGTGGCGGCTGCTCCGGCTTCCAATACGGTTTCACCTTCGACGAAACGCTGAGCGACGGCGATACCGTGGTGGAGAATCACGGCGTGAAGCTGTTGATCGATCCGATGAGCTTCCAGTATCTGGTCGGTGCCGAGATCGACTACACCGAGGGGTTGGAGGGGGCGCAGTTCGTCATCCGCAACCCCAACGCCGTGACCACGTGCGGCTGCGGTTCGTCCTTTTCCGCCTGAATGGCGCTTGCCTCGGGTAGGACCGGCAGTCCCGCCCGAGGACCGAACCCCATTCAACTCGCGAAATCCCACACTTCGGCGCCTCCCGGTAGCGCTCCGGACCGGGGTGACGTGAGGCGATAGCGACCTCCCTGCCGTCGCCAATGTTTGCTTACTTACTGGTTACGCCTTCCCAATCCTCCTTGCTCATGGGGGAGTCGTAGGGCTTGTTCTTGTCCTTCTGATGGGCCGCGCTAAAAAAGCTCTTCATGTCGGCCTCGACGTTATCCGGTTTCCCCTTCGTCACCGCAGCGACGGTGCCCGGATGCGCTTTCGCTTCATCCATGCTGACCATGCCGTCTTTGTTGGCATCGACTTCCTCAAAAGAAGGAAAACTCTGGCCGTTCCACTGCGCCAGAGCGACGCCAGATCCCATCAATAGAGCTAACCCACTCGCAGCGATCAAGGATTTCTTCATGTCGTATCTCCTCGTTGAAAGTCGCTATTGTACAGTTGCGTCGATTTGTCCCAAACATTGGAAAAAGATGTTCGATGGGGCTGTATAATTGATACAGGCATTCCTCAATGCATAGCGGCTAATTCGCGAGTGGACATCCCACCAAGTCCTGTTTCAAAGGGGGAACGCCGCGCCAGCGGCAGGAGGATTTGGCTCGATCGTCAGCAGTTTCAAAAATTCACACCATCACCCCACCACCCGTACCAGTGCGCCGTTCAGAAATCCCGCAATATTCTCCGCCAGTTGTCCGACCAGCCGCTGGCGCGACTCGCGGCTACCCCAAGCGCAGTGCGGGGTGACGATCAGATTGGGAATATCGGAAGCCAGAAGCGGGTTGCCCGCCACTGGGGGCTCCAGACTCAGCACGTCCACGCCCGCCCCGCCCAGCGCGCCCTGGCGCAGGGCGTCGGCCAGCAGCGCCTCGTCCACCAGGCCGCCCCGAGCGGTATTAATCAGGATCGCGTCGCGGCGCATCAGCGCCAATTCCCAAGCGCCAATTAACCCGCGAGTCTCCAACGTCAGCGGACAATGCAGGCTGAGCACGTCCACTTGCGGCAACAGCAGCGGCAGCGGTATTCGCCCCTCCTGCTCCTCCACCGCGCCAGGGCGTTGGGCAATCAGCACCCGCATGCCGAACGCCTCGGCCACCCGGGCCACACCCCGGCCCAGCTCGCCATGGCCGATGATACCCAGCGTCTTGCCGGCCAGTTCGCGGATCGGGAAATCCAGCAGGCAGAACTGACTGGCCCGCTGCCAATGGCCCTCGCGCACCGCCCGCCGGTAGTCGGGCAAGCCGGTGACCAGCGCCAGCAGCAGCGCGAACACATGCTGCACCACCGCCGCCGTGCCGTAGCCGCGACAGTTGCAGACCGTGACGCCCCGTGATTTCGCCACCGCCAGATCGATATTGTTCAGACCGGTGGCGGCGACGCAGATCAGCCGTAGCCGGGGGGCACCGTGCAGCGCGGTGGCATCCAGCACCACCTTGTTGCTGATGACCACATCGGCCTCGGCGATGCGCGCGGCGACCTGATCGGGCGTGGTGGCGGGGTAATAGCGCAGATCCGGCAGGATGCGGTCGAGGCCGCTAAAATCGAGATCGCCGCAATCCAGCGAATCCCGGTCGAGAAAGACTCCCAGCATGGCGATGGTCCCTCATGGATGATTCGTTTCATTATAAAACACCGAGACACCGAGACACCGAGGCATGACCGCATCATGATGCAAGCGACCCCTTTCCCCTGCTTCTCCCACGACCAGCCCACCTGCACCGGGGTGCTGCTGGCTAATCTCGGCACCCCCGACGCCCCTACTCCCGCCGCCCTGCGCCGTTATCTGGCCGAATTTCTCTGGGACCCGCGAGTGGTGGAATTGCCCCGGCCGTTGTGGTGGCTGATCCTGCACGGCGTCATCCTGCGCATCCGTCCGGCCCGATCCGCCCGCAAATATCAAGCGATCTGGACCGAGGACGGCTCGCCGCTGCTGGCGATCAGCCGCCGGCAGACGACGGCGGTGGCGACGGCGTTGCGGCAACGCTGCCTGGGTCCGGTGCAGGTGGCGCTGGGCATGCGCTACGGCAATCCCTCCATCGCCTCGGCGCTGGCCGAGCTGCGGGAAGCCGGCGCCCGCCGACTGCTGGTAGTGCCACTGTACCCGCAATACTCCGCCGCCACGGTCGCCTCGACCTTCGACGCGGTGGCCGCCGAACTGCGGTGTTGGCGCTGGCTGCCGGATCTGCGGCTGATCAGCCACTACCACGACGACCCCGCCTATCTGGACGCACTGGCCGCCAGCATCCGCGCCGCCCGCGCCGGTCAGCCCGGTGAGCGGCTGCTGTTCTCCTTCCACGGTCTGCCCAAACGCACCCTGCTGGCCGGTGATCCCTATCACTGCGAGTGCCATAAAACCGCCCGCCTGGTCGCCGAACGGCTCGGTTTGCAAGCGGACCAATGGGCGGTGGCGTTTCAGTCGCGTTTCGGTCGCGCCGAATGGCTGCAACCCTACACCAGCGCGCTGCTGGCCGGCTGGGCAAAATCAGGCGTCAAAAGCGTGGACGTGGTCTGCCCCGGTTTCGCCGCCGACTGCCTGGAAACACTGGAAGAAATCGCCCTCGAAAACCGGGAGGCGTTTCTGGCGGCCGGCGGCGAACACTACCGCTATATTCCGGCTCTGAACGACGCGCCAGCCCACATCGAAGCGCTGGCCCGGCTGATCGTCCGGCACGCCGCCGGCTGGCCGGAACTGGATTCCGATTATGATCCGGCCGCCGCCGCCGCCGAACGGGTTGCCAGACGGACCCACGCCCTGGCCCTGGGCGTGAGGGTTTGATCGGATCACCGAGGAAGTCCGCGCCGCGCCGGCAGCGTCAAACCGGAAGGTTCACGAATCCGGTCCCCGCCGATTTCGACCTCCATCCGAGCTGTCGCCTTCTATACTCACTCGATGAATATGGCGACTGAGGGTTCACCGCGCCACCAGCGACCCGTGGTGCGGTCGCCAACTCGATCCGGTGAGGGCAGCATGATCCACGGCGTGTTATTTGATCTGGAAGGTGTGCTGTACGGCGGCGGCCATCCTTTGCCCGGTGCCCGCGAAGCCCTGCTCAGCCTGCGCGCGGCCGGCATTCCGGCCCGCTTCGTCACCAACTCCACCCGCCTGACGCGTGGCGCGATCATCAACCGGCTGGCGCGGATGGGGCTGGAAGTCTCGCTCCAGCATCTGTTTACCCCGGTGGTCGCGGCGCGCAACTACCTGATCGCCCGCAAGCTGACGCCGCATTTGCTGGTGCATGCCGACATCCAGAGCGAATTCGCCGACCTGCTGGGCGGACCGCCCGGCGCGGTGCTGCTCGGCGACGCCGGCGACGCCTTCAGCTACAAAGCGCTCAACCAGTGTTTCCGGCTGCTGCTGGACGGACTGCCGCTGCTGTCGATGGGCTCCAACCGCTATTTCCGCGAAAACGGTCAACTGAGCCTGGATATCGGTCCGTTCATGGCCGCGCTGGAATACGCCGCCGAACTGGAAGCCGTGGTACTGGGCAAACCCTCGTCCGCGTTCTTCCTGGCCGCAGTCAACAGCCTCAATCTGCCGCCTCAGGATGTGGTGATGGTCGGCGACGACGCCGAGATGGACGTATGCGGCGCGCTGGCGGCCGGTTTGCGCGGCGTACTGGTGCGCACCGGCAAATACCGACCGGACGACGAAGCCAAGGTCGCGCCCCACGGTGGCCGGGTGCTCGACGACCTCGACGCGGTGGTCGACTACATTCTCTGAGGCGCGGCGATTGCGGGTAAAATCCGCCTTCGCTCCCCATCTTCTCTCCTGCTGGAGAACCGGGAAAGTCGATGGCCGACCCGCTTCCGCATCGAATCGGAGTTCCCATGCGCGTTCTGTTTCCCGACATCAAGCCCTACGCTACCCAACGGCTTGCGGTGGACCCGCCGCACACCCTGTACGTTGAGGAATGTGGCAGTCCTCGCGGTCTGCCGGTACTGTTCTTGCATGGCGGCCCCGGCGCTGGCTGCGAGCCGATGCACCGGCGCTTCTTCGACCCGCAACGCTACCGCATCGTAGTGTTCGACCAGCGTGGCAGCGGGCAGTCCAGCCCGCACGCCGAACTGCGCGACAACACCACCTGGCATCTGGTGGCGGACATCGAGAAGCTGCGCGAACACCTCAACATCGACCGCTGGGTGGTGTTCGGCGGCTCCTGGGGCTCGACCCTGGCGCTGGCCTACGCCGAAACCCACCCGGATCGGGTGCTGGGTCTGATCCTGCGCGGGGTGTTCCTGTGCCGCGACTCGGACATTCACTGGTTCTACCAGCACGGCGCCAACCGCCTGTTCCCCGATCTGTGGGAGCATTTCCTGGCGCCGATTCCGGCGGCGGAACAGAACGACCTGATCCACGCCTACCACCGGCGGCTGACCGGCGCCAACGAGCTGGAGCGACTGCGCGCGGCCAAGGCCTGGTCGATGTGGGAAGGCGCCACCCTGACCCTGGAAAGCAGCCCGGCCACGGTCGAGCAGTTCGGCGAGGCCCACCGGGCGCTGAGCCTGGCGCGCATCGAATGCCACTACTTCGTCAATCAGTGCTTCATGGAACCCGATCAATTGCTGCGCGACGCCGGTCGGCTGCGGGCCATTCCCGGCGTCATCGTCCACGGCCGCTACGATGTGGTGTGTCCGCTGGACAACGCCTGGGCGCTGCACCGGGCCTGGCCGGAGGCAGAGTTGCGGATCGTCTCTCCGGCCGGGCATGCCGCCAGCGAACCGGGCATCGTCGATGCGCTGATCACCGCGACCCAGGCGTTCGCTGATCGGCTGGCATGATCGGGCTGCTGCAACGGGTCGCCACGGCCTGGGTCGAAGTTGGCGGCGATACGGTGGGCGCCATCGATGCCGGCCTGTTGGTGCTGGTGGGGATCGAGCGCGGCGATACCGAGGCTCGGGCCGACCGGCTGCTGGATCGCATGCTCGGCTATCGGGTGTTTGCCGACGCCGCCGGTAAAATGAACCGAAGCGTGCGCGAGATCGGCGGCGGGTTGCTGCTGGTGCCACAGTTCACCCTGGCGGCCGACACCAGTAAAGGCATGCGCCCCAGCTTCACTCCGGCCGCGCCGCCCGCCGAAGGCGAACGTCTGTTCGGCTATCTGGTCGAACGGGCGCAACGCCAACACGCGCCGGTCGCCACGGGCCGTTTCGGTGCCGACATGCGCGTCGGCCTGACCAACGACGGCCCGGTGACCTTCTGGCTGCGCGTGGCTCCGACCGCCGGCAACTGACCCGCCTTCCCCCTATCCGCGGTACGTGCATGATCCCTGATTCCCTGACTCGTCCCGGCTCCCCGCCGCGATCCGGAAACATTGTTCTAGTCCTGCTGCTGGCGCTGGTCGTATTGGCCGCCGACGCCTGGGCACAGCCGGCGGTTCCGGCGGTGGCGCCGGCCGATCCCGCCAAGGTCGTCGAGCAGCAGGCGGCGCGCCGGCAGGCGCTGGCGCACGACCGGGAGGTCCTCGATCAGACTCGTCAGGATCTGCAAGCACGGCTCGCCGACCTGCCGCGGCAAATGGAAGCGCTGCGCCCGGAGCAAATCAACGAGGCGATGCTGGAACAAACCCGGGTGGACGTGGAATCGGCGCGGCTGCGCCAGGAAAGCGCCCTGTCGGAGCTGAACAACAGCAAGCGGCGCATCGAGGATCTGCAAAAGGGCATCGGCGAGCTGGAGGCGCGCGAACAACTGCTGAAAAACCCGGCCAAGGACGCCGCCGAAGGCGCAGCCGACCGCGCCGAGCAATTGCGGCAAACCAGTCAGGCGCTGGCCCAACAGCGCACCGATCTGGAACTGGAAACCCTCAACCTGGTCAACCTCGGCGACCAGCTCGACATCGCCAAGCTCCGCTCGAAACTGGCCGAGCAGTCGCGGGAGCGGATCGAACGGACCTTCCAGCAGCGCCAGGAGCAGGACCGGCAAAGCGCCCAGGCCGAACTGGTCGGTCGCGTGCAGGCCGACCTCGCGACCCAACAGGATCGGGCCAGGGAGCTGCGCCAGCGGCTGTCTCAGAGCCAGGGCGCGCTGCCGCTGGCGCTCTGGCAACGCCTGACCACCGAACTGCAGACGGTCGAGGAGCGCATCAATCTGTTGAGTCTGGACCGCCATCTGGCCGAGACCGCCAGCGCGCTGGCCCGGCTGACGGCCCTGCCGAACGAGACCGGCACCGGGTCGGACGATCTGTGGAGCGCGCTCGAACAGCTCGCCGCGATGCGCGACGACCTGGATCGCACCACCGATCTGCTGCAACAGAAAAACACCGTCTACGAACAACAGCGTCAGGTGATCGAGCGGCGCGAGGCGGCGACGGCCAGCGACCGGCGGTTGCGCGGCGAGGAACTGCAACTGGCCGCCCAGTTGCTGGCCGATTTGAACCAGCGCGCCGAGCAGGCGCGGGAGCAGTTGCTGCGCGTCGGCGATCTGGCGGCGCGGCTCGACCGCGACTACCGGGAGCGCCTGCGGCGGGATCTGTTCACCCGCAAGCCCTATCCGGAAACGGCCGAGGCCTGGCGGCAACTGCTGGAAACCATGGTCACCGTCCCGCAGGTGCTGTTCTACCAGATCCGGCTCAGTCTGGAGTCAGCGCTTCGGGCGCTGTTGGACGCCACCGCGCTGCGCTGGGTGATGCTGGTGGTTTTGGAAGGCGCGCTGGCGTGGGGCCTCCTCGCCGGGCGACGCGGTCTGCGCCGAGCGTTGCACCGCCTCGGCGAACAGGAGCGCCAGGGCGACAGCTTCCTGCGCCAGTTGGTCGCCAGCGCGCTGCTGCTGGTCCGGGCCAATCTGGGCGGCGCCGGCTTCGCGGCCGCCCTGCTGTTGCTGCTGGCGCTGGTCGAAGCGCCCCAGCCGGGCTTTGGCATCCTGATGACGCTGGCCCTGGTGTGGTCGGGGATCAAGCTGCCGATCAGCCTGGCCTGGCTATTGCTGGTGTCGCCGCGCCTGCCGGCCGAACGGCGACAACCCGCCCTGTATCGCCAACTGTTCTGGACACTGATCGGCGGCGGCGTGCTGGTGACCCTGGTGGTGCTGGCGCATCTGAGCGATTTACCCGCCAGCGTGGTGAACGCCCTCGACCGCCTGTTCATGCTGTACTGGTTCTGGGCCTTCCTGCCGGTGTTGCGCATCCGCCGGCTGGTCATGGATCTGCTCGGCGCCCTGTACGGGGAGCGGCTCTGGTTCGTGATGTTGCGCTTCGGCAGCCTGCTGCTGCCGCTGTCGCTGCTGGGCGCGACCGTGCTGGGCTTGCTCGGCTACCTGCAACTGGCCTGGCTGGTCGCCGGCTACCTGCTGATCTTCATCGCTGCGCTGGTCGGCTGGATGCTGGCGCGCAGCCTGCTGAACGATCTGGTGGTGGCGCTGAAAAACTTCGCCGTGACCCATTCTGGCTACGGCCTGCTGTGGACTCAGGACATCATCACCCCCCTGCATCGGATTCTGAATCTGCTGCTGTTTCTGGGGGCGTGGGTCGCGCTGTTTCGCGCCTACGGCTGGACCGGCGAATCCACGGTCGTCAGCACGATCCAGGGCTTCCTGGAGCGACCGCTGTTCGCCATGGGCGCGGCCGACATCACCACCTGGCGCATTTTCATCACCGTCACCAGCCTGCTGGTGGTGATCTGGCTGGGGCAATGGAGCCGGGCGATCAGCTACCGCTGGGTGTTATCGCACATCAGCGACCTGGGCGTGCGCCACAGCCTGTCGGTGTTTACCCAATACACCGTGGTGCTGGTCGGGCTGCTGTTCATCCTGCGGGTGGTCGGCATCGATCTCACCACTTTGGCGGTGTTCGCCGGCGCGGTGGGCGTCGGCATCGGGCTGGGCATGCAGAATCTGGCCAACAATTTCGTCAGCGGCCTGCTGCTGCTGATCGAGCGACCGCTACGCAGCGGCGATATCGTCCAGGTCGGCACTCATCTGGGCGAAGTCACCAGCATCGGCATGCGCTCGCTGACCGTGCAGACCTTCGACAACGAGTCGGTCATCATTCCCAACGCCGAAGTGGTCGGCAACGCCTTCACCAACTGGACCCACGGCGACCGGGTGCTCCGCACCATCCTGTGGGTCGGGATCAGCTACGACGCCGACCCCCGTCAGGCGCAACACATCCTCGAACGGATCCTGCGGGAGCATCCGGCGGTGCTGGCCGAGCCGGAACCGCTGGCGCTGCTCTGGGAGTTCGCCGATTCCTCGGTGAAATTCCGCGTCCAGTATTTCATCGACCTGGGCCGGAATCAGTTGCTGAAAACCCGCAACGAGATTCTGTTCGCGGTTTGGGACCGGTTCCGGGAAGCGGGGATCCGCATTCCCTACCCGCAGCACGACCTCTATCTCAAGGAGTGGCCGTCCCCCCCGGCCGCGACGCACGGATGATGACCCGGCTCGCGCCGGCCGCGATGATCTTCGTGCCGAGTGCCGGCGGCATCAGCCACAATGCACGCGAGCACGCCGTGCCCGGGCATTTGGAAGCCGACGCAACCCCGCGGCTTGCCCCACCGCTGGAACGGACTGCCTGAGAGGCGTTTTTGTACGGCATCCGCCCCGTCAAGCGCTTGAAAAACATCCTCGCCCCAAACCCCTTGATCTATTTGGAAGAGGCCATTCGTTCGGCCCGCCGCCCCCTTCCGTCAAGATGGCTGGAATGTCCGAATCACCCTACAATATTGCCTTCCACGCATTCTCCCAAACCTCATTGGATTACACGCCCAGGGAGCTGTAACACCGTGAAATTTCGCATGCTGCTGAGTCTGGTTCTGCTGGCCAGCGTCGGATTCTGCCCGATGGCGGGTTTTGGCGCACCCAACGTGCCCGAATCCACCCAAGCCACGACGCCCGCCCCCAAACGCTTCAATTTCGCCGATGTTCGCCGTCGCGCCGAGGTGCTGGCGACCCAGCCGTTTCAGGCGCAGGGCAACACGCTGCCCGATTTTCTCAAGCATCTGGATTACGACCAGTACCGCGACATCCGCTTCCGGGCGGAAAAGAGCCTGTGGCGCGACCAATCGCTGCCGTTCGAGATCCAATTCGCGCCGCTGGGCTTCCTGTTCTTCCAGCGGGTCGCCATCAACGTGGTCGACGAGGGCGAAAGCCGGCCTTTGGAGTATGCCAGCGATCTGTTCGACTACGGCAAAAACAAGGTGCCGGAGGATTTGCCCAAGGATTTGGGGTTCGCCGGCTTCAAGGTGCTGTATCCGCTGCATACCGACAGCCATTACGATGAAGTCGCGGTGTTTCTGGGCGCCAGCTACTTCCGCGCCGTCGGCCAAAATCAGAACTACGGTCTCTCGGCGCGCGGCCTGGCCATCGATACCGGCCTACCCAAACCCGAGGAATTTCCCTATTTCCGCGAGTTCTGGCTGGAAAAACCCAGTAAGGACGCCACCGAGCTGACCGTGTACGCGCTGCTGGACAGCCAGAGCCTGACCGGTGCCTACCGTTTCGTCATCAAGCCGGGCGTCGGCACCCAGATCGAGGTCAAGGCCAATCTCTTCGTCCGCGACGGCGTGCAAAAACTCGGCGTGGCGCCGCTCACCAGCATGTTTTACCACGGTGCCCTGAACGAGCGGTTCTTCGACGATTTCCGCCCGCAGGTGCACGATTCCGATGGTTTGCTGATGGCCACCGGCGGCGGCGAATGGATTTGGCGCCCGCTCAACAATCCGACCCGGCTGCGCATCAGCGCCTTCCAGGACAACAATCCGCACGGCTTCGGCTTGTTGCAGCGCGATCGCAATTTCGACGACTACCAGGATCTGGAAGCGCATTACCATATCCGGCCGAGCGTCTGGGTCGAACCCGAGGGCGAGTGGGGCAAGGGCTCGGTGCACTTGATCGAAATCCCCAGCACCGCCGAACGCTACGACAACATCGCCGTGTTTTGGAGTCCGAAAAAACCGGTCGAGGCCGGCCAGCAACTGGAGTTCAACTACCGCCTGTATTTCTTCCTGGACCTGCCGAACCTGTCGCCGGGCGGCCATGCGTTGACCAGCCGGGTGGGCGCCGGCGGCGCCGGCGATCCGGATGTCTCGCGGCGGCGGTTCGTGATCGATTTCAGCGGCGAAGCCCTGAACAAACTGCCGGAAAATACTCCGGTGAAGGCGATGATCAGCACGTCCACCGGCCAGATTCAGAACATCGTGATCCAGAAAAACACCTATGCCCAAGGTTGGCGCGCGTCCTTCGAACTGCTGTCGCAGGGGAGCGATTCAGCCGAACTGCGCTGCTTTCTCAAACTCGGCGAGGACGTGCTGACCGAAACCTGGAGCTATCAGTGGACCGCCCCCAAATGAGCCCGGCGGCGCTGTATCTGGCTCCCCCGTCCGCAGCGCCGTCCAATGATCTGTTGCTGAGTCGGCTGGGTGCCTACTGGCGGGCGCTGGGGGTCAGCGACCCGGATCAGATTGTGGCGCTGAGCGAACAGGCGCTGCGCCGCATGCCCGATTCGCCCGAATCCCCGGATCCGCTGATGGGAGCGCTGGCGGCGGCGCGGGAATTGCTGGACGACTGGCTGGCGCGGACGCTCGACCTGCCCCGGCGATCACGGGCGCTGGCGGCGGCGCGGGCGGCGCTGCTGAGCGGCGCCGCGCCGGATTGGCCGGCCGCGTTGTTCGCGCCGCCCGGCGCCGCGCGGGACATGGCCGACGCCCTGCGCGCGGCTGTGGCCGATCCCGCTCCAGCGTCTGCTCCCGGCGTCATGTCGGCCCAGCGGATCGAGCTGTTTTCGCTGTTGGACCCGCTGCGTCGCTGGCGACGGCGGGGCGCTTCCTCTCCTTCCGGAATAACGCCTTCATGACCCCATCCGTTCGACCGTCGGCGAAGGGGCATACCCTCCGGCGACTGATATTCTTTCTACTGGCGAATCTGACCACGCTGATCGCCCTGGGACTGCTGGTCAGCGTGTTCCAAAGCAACGGTTTCAGCCCGATGGAGCTGCTGCTATTGCTGCTGTACACGATCCTGATCGGCTGGATCTGCATGTCGTTCTGGACGGCGCTCATGGGTTTTTTCACGATTCTGTTCGGCCGCGACCGCTGGGCGATTTCCCACCGCCAGCCGGCCACGCCGCCGCCCGACCCCGCCGCGCCGCCGCCGCGCACCGCGATCCTGATGCCGATCTACAACGAGGATTCGGAGCGGGTGTTTGCCGGCCTGCGCGCCATCCATCGATCACTGGCGGAAACCGGTCGCTTGGCGGACTTCGATTTCTTCATCCTCAGCGATACCCGCGATCCCGACGTGTGGGTGGAGGAGGAACTGCGCTGGCAGGACATGGTGCGGGCGCTGGACGGCAAGGGACGGATTTTCTACCGCAACCGGCCGGAGAACACCGACCGCAAGAGCGGCAACCTGGAGGATTTCTGCGTCCGCTGGGGCGGCCGGTACCGTTACATGATCGTGCTGGACGCCGACAGCATCATGAAAGGCTCCACTCTGGTAGACATGGTGCGGCTGATGGAGCGCCATCCGGACGTGGCGCTGATCCAAACGCCGCCGGTGCCGGTCAACCGCGAGTCGCTGTTCGCCCGCATCTTGCAGTTTGCCGGCAGCATCTACGGGCGGATGTTCACCGCCGGGCTGAACTACTGGCAGCTCGGCGAAAGCAACTACTGGGGCCACAACGCCATCATCCGGGTGCGGCCGTTTCTGGAGCACTGTGGCCTGCCGAAGCTGCCGGGTCGGGAGCCGTTCGGCGGCGCGATCCTCAGTCACGACTTCGTCGAGGCGGCGTTGTTGCGGCGGGCGGGCTGGGAGGTTTGGCTGGCCTACGATCTGGAAGGCAGCTACGAGGAAATCCCGCCAACCCTGATCGACTACGCCAAACGCGACCGCCGCTGGTGCCAGGGCAACCTGCAACATCTGCGGCTGGCGTTGGCCCACGGATTCAACGGCCTGAGCCGGCTGCATTTTTCGATGGGCGTCATGTCTTATCTGGCCTCACCGCTGTGGCTGCTGTTCCTGCTCGCCACCGGGGTGGAGGCGTTCATCCAGACCCGGCAGGAAACGATCTATTTTTTCGGCGATAACTGGATGCCGGTGTGGCCGGTGTCGTTCGCGGTGGAAATGACCACCGTGCTGCTGGTGACGCTGACCATGCTGTTCCTGCCCAAGCTGCTGGCACTGCTGCTGCTGTTGAAAGATAGCCGGCTGCGTCGCGGCTACGGCGGGATGTTTGCGGCGACGCTAAGCGTGGTGCTGGAAACGGTGTTTTCGGTGCTGACGGCGCCGGTGCTGATGCTGTTCCAGACCAAGTTCGTGCTGGCGATCCTGTTGCGTCGCGCCGTCGGCTGGCCGACGCAGCAGCGCGGCGATCACATGACCAGTTTCAAGGAAGCGGCGCTGGCGCACGGTGGGCATACCCTGACCGGCATTGTCGCCGGCGTGCTGAGCTATCAGTACATGCCGGCGTTTTTCTGGTGGTTCACGCCGGTGTTGCTGGGCTTGCTGCTGTCGATTCCGGTTTCGGTACTGTCCAGCAGTATCGCTCTGGGTCGCAAGTCGAGAGAGCTGGGCCTGTTCCTGACGCCGGAGGAAACCGATCCGCCACCGGTGCTGTGCTACCTGGATGAGAATCTGCGGGAAGTCGATCCGGTGCTGCCGGTGTTGTGGGATCAGCCGGCCAGCCGTTTCGTCCAGGCATTGACCGATCCCTACGTCAATGCACTGCACTTGTCGCTGCTGCCGGAGAGCGAACCGCCCGGCAAGCGTCGCCGGCATTATCTGGAAGGCTTGGTCCATCAACTGGAGGAAGAAGGTCCCGACAGTCTAAGCGCGACGCAGAAGCGTGATCTGATTTCGGACCCGGATACCCTGTTGCGACTGCACGCGCTATTCTGGAGCCGGCCGCCGGCCAACGCCGGGATGCTACCGTAGCCGAGCGGTCATCCCGGGGTGCTGGCGAGCTTGGAGCCGGGCGGTTACAATCCAAGACCCGGAGAGGTGGCAGAGCGGTCGATTGCGACGGTCTTGAAAACCGTTGACCCGCGAGGGTCCGAGGGTTCGAATCCCTCCCTCTCCGCCAGATTGCAATCCAGCTACGCTGCGTTTTCCCCGGCTCGCGGGCGGCAAGCGCGGGGTCGCCCTTGGCCAGTAATAAGCGCGTTTGGCCCACGGATTGTGCCAAATTTGCACCACGCTCGATGCCTCCAAAGTATAGATCGCCGAGACTGAACGCACTCGATTTACCGCCCGGCTCCAGGGCGTTTGGGCACGATCCAGTGTGCCAAATTGCACCATGACCCGGACCTGCCAGGCTGCCCTCCCCCTACTCCAGCTCATCAGATTCTCCGCGAGAGACCCCGGCGTTCATGCCGGGGAGGGATAGCGGGCCGAGCTCCCAGCTCCAGCTCCCACAAAAAACTTTTAGTAAAGTCCTTGACTCTATAATAGATTTTAAATATAATGAAGAAATCTATATAGGAGCAATTTCATGCAGGCATTTCGAATCAACCCCGATGCACCCAGTTGGGCCAAGCGCGCGAACCAGATCATGGCGCGGTGCGGTGTCACGAAGAAAGATCTCCCGAAAGTGTTCGACCGAACACTGGTTACCGTGGAGCATTATTTAGGAAATCGGTTGAAGCCGTCGCCTGAGCAACTGTTTCGGCTAGCGGCATTTTTGAATACGACCGTCGAGAACCTTCTCGGTGACGAGGAGCTGACCTTCCCCAAGGAGGACCCCTCGATCCCGATCCGCGAATTCCACAGCCTGAGGCCTCTGAACGAGCCGCTGGTGGACGAAGCGCTGCTGACCCGGGACCCGACGCCCGAAGAACAGGCGGCGTTTGTGGCCCTGGTGAATGGTCCAGCCGACCCTGAGGATGCCGAACGGACCTTCCCGCCGACGGTTGTGAGCGATCAGGGCTTTGGCGTGCGTGTTTCGGGCCGGAGTGCGGAACCCGAATTTCGGGACGGAGAAATCCTGATCATCGACCCGCTGCGCAACGACCTGAAGAGCGGCGATTTTGTGCTGTTCCAGCAAAGCACCGAGGCGTTGCCGACGATCCGGATGCTGGTCATCAGGGCGGGAAAGCGGTTCCTCTACCCTGTGCCGGACGGGGTGGCGCACCCACCGATTGAAGTTCCGGAGGACACTTGGTTCCTGGAACGGATTTTGGCGAAAGCGAAAATCTACGCATCGCCGGAGAGC
>JAPUDV010000111.1 GCA_027492875.1 Candidatus Competibacteraceae bacterium
GCCTAATCCTGGGCCCGGAAAATCTGGCCGGTGACACCCTTGCTGTCCGGACCCAGCAGATAGAGGTAAGCGTCCAGCACGGTTTCCGGAGCGGGCCATTCCTTCGGTTCGCGACCCGGATAGACCTTGAGCATCATCGCGGTGCGGACCCGGCCTGGATCGACGCTGTTGACCCGAATCGGCGTGTTGGTTTCCAGTTCGCTGGCCAGCAGCTTCATCAAGGTCTGGGCGCCGCCCTTGGCCACCGCATAGGCGCCCCAATAGGCTTGGCCGTTCTCGCTGACCCGGTCGGCGGTGAAAACGACCGAAGCATCGGCGGAATGGTTCAATAAACCCAACACCGCCTGGGTCAGCATGAACGGGGCGTTAAGGTTGACTTGCAGGATTCGATACCAGAGTTCGATGTCGAAATTGGCGATCGGCGTCAACCCCTCGAACAGGGCCGCGTTGTGCAGCAACCCGTCCAGGCGGCCGAACTCGGCTTCCAGCACCTGCGCCAGATCGGCATAGTCCTTGGGGGTGGCCCCTTCCAGGTTCATCGGATAAATGGCCGGCTTGGGGGCGCCCGCCCGTTCGAGTTCGTCGTAAGCCTGTTCCAGCTTGCGGATGGTGCGTCCGAGCAAAATCACGGTGGCGCCGTGCATACCCAGCCGGCGGGCGGCGGCGCGGCCGATACCGTCCCCGGCACCGGTCACCAGAATGACCCGGTCTTTCAGCAGATCGGCGGCGGGTTGGTAATCCTTCATGACGAGTGTGTCCGGCAGGGTTGAACTAAGCATATAAGCATAGTTTACCCTCTAGTCGGCAGGCGTCGAAAGCGGCATCGTTCGCGCCGCCGCAGCCGCCAGGCCAACCACAGCTTGCGCAGCGGCGTCAGGCGGGTGCGCTGCTCCAGCAACCGGTAACCTTCCCCGGCGATTTCCGCCAGCAGCGCCATCGCCAGTTCCAACCGAACCCGCAGGGGACACTGGTCCAGACAGTCCACGGCCGGCAGATAGTCCAGCGCCCGGCGGTGATATTCCTGGATCCGCTCGGCCTGGAAGGCGAACAGTTGCCGGATCCGGTCCGTGGTTTGCGCGGCCAGTAAGTCGCCCGGATGGGTACCGAACTGACGCATTTCGTCCTCGGGCAGATAAAGCCGACCATGCTGGGCGTGTCGGCGCACCTCGTAGAGCCGCTCGAACAGCAGTAGCGCCGCGCCAGCTTCGTGCGCGAAGCGGGGGGTGGCGCGGCGGTCGCGGTAACCCGATACCTCGGCGGCCAACAGCGCCGCCACGCTGCCGCAACGATGGACGTAGAGCGAGAGTTCGTTGAACGTGGGGTAGGCGTCGTAGTCGAGGTCCATGGCGACCCCGTCGAGGATTTCCCTGAAGTATTCTTCGGGCAGGTTAAAGAGGTTCAAGTGCGGCAGCAGGGCGCGCGTGATCGGGTGCCGCGATTCACCGACGAACAGTTTATCCAATTCGGTGCGCCACCAGTCCAGTTTGGTCCGGGCAACACCCGGATCCCGGCACTCCGCGACCACTTGCGCGGTTTCCAGGCAAAAAGCCTGAATCGCGCACAAGGCTCGACGCCGCGCGAGCGGTAAACCGAGTAGACTGTAGCGGAAATCCGAGCCCTGTGGGGCAGCCAGGTTATGACAGTAATCTTCCGGGGTCATGGCGAGGGTTATTCGACGGAAAAGGCATGAATCTTGCTTTAGATTGTTTAGACTTTGTCATTTTCACAGGGCAGGAGGCTTGCCATAATGACCATGCGTGATATCAACAAACTGCATCAATCCGAACAGGCGGTGACACGCGCGTCCTATCGATACTATCGCGCCGTGTTGCAAGGGGCGCCCGACGCGACACGTCAGCACTTGCGCAGTTTGTGGCTGGTCGAATTGCAGCGCCGCTGGCCGGATGCTTGGAAATAACGAACGATGCCGGATCCCCGCGCCTCCGGCGTATTTCCGCAACGGTTCGGGGTCAAGACATGTCGGCGTTCACTCGCGATCCGGCAGTTCCCGTAGCAATTGTTGTTCGCCGGGCCGCAGCTTGCTGGATCGAATGGTGGACAGCGAACTGTCTTCTTCCTTGAGTTCCCTGATTTCAGTATCGGAGGGTGGCCGAGCGCCATAGTGCACCGCGCCTTCGGTATCGGTCCAGGTGTAGATCCGTTCGGTGGGTTGAACGGACACGGGCTTGGCGTTGAGCAGGACCGGTTGCGCGGCCTGACCCTCGGGCGGACGGTTGCCGTAATGCACGCGGCCGGTCGCATCTTTCCAAGTGTAAACCTCTCCCTCGGCCAGCACGACCCGAACGGGCTGCCACAGCAGTAACAAACCCAGCAGAATCCACGCCCCCTGTCTGCCCGTGATCAGCATGGTGTTGATCCGAATGAACATACTCACCTCCACGCCAATCAAGTAGCAACGCCTGTGGTTTGGTCCGTTGGTCCGAGGCCGTGGCCACCACCGCCGGACATCGGCTAATCTTCCACCCCTTCCGGTCACGGCCGCAACCCTGGGTATCCGCTCCCATGCCCCCATTCTTGCACGTTCAACGATTGTCCGGCTGTGCCATCGATCCCTATCTCTCCGCACTGGCCCGGTTGCGCATCCAAGTGTTCCGCGAGTTTCCGTATCTCTACCAGGGTAGCGCGGCTTATGAGGAAAACTACCTAAAAACCTATGTCGGCACGCCGGATAGCGTGCTGGTGCTGGTTCGAGACGGGGAACGGGTGGCGGGCGCGTCCAGCGGCCTGCCGCTGACGGCCGAACCGCCGCAGGTGATCGAGCCCTTCCTGGCGCACGGCCATGATCCACGACGGGTTTTCTATTACGGCGAGTCGGTGCTGCTGCCCGAATACCGGGGCCAGGGGTTGGGGAAACGGTTTTTCGAGGAGCGGGAAGCGCACGTCCGCGGCCTGGGCCGCTTCGACCTCGCCTGCTTTTGCGCGGTGGAACGGCCCGCTGGCCATCCGCGCCGGCCGGCGGGCTACGCGCCGCTGGATGCGTTCTGGAGCCGCTACGGTTTTCTCAAGCATCCGGAATTGCGGACCACATTCTCGTGGCGGGATTTGGACGAGGACGCCGAATCCCCCAAGCTGATGGTGTTCTGGCTCAAGACGCTGGACTGATTCCGCCCCCTCGCCCCCACCCTTCTCCCTCACGGGGAGAAGGAAATTTTAAGCCCCGGTCACCGACGGCAAACCGGACAGCGCCATCGCCAGTTCGGCTTCGTCGTACTTTTGATCGGTCAGCTTGCCGGCGAAGTAGTCCATGTAGGCCTGCATGTCGAAGTGACCGTGGCCGCAGAGGTTGAACAGGATCGCCCGGCTGACGCCTTCTTCCTTGCAGCGCAGCGCCTCGTCGATGGCGCCCTTGACCGCGTGGTTGGCTTCCGGGGCCGGCAGGATGCCCTCGGCGCGGGCGAACAATACCCCGGCCTCGAAGCAGCCGAGCTGGTGGAAGGCGCGGGCCTCGATCAGGCCCAGTTCCTTGACGTGGCTGACCAGCGGCGCCATGCCGTGATAGCGCAGGCCGCCAGCGTGGAAGCCGGGCGGGGTAAAGGTCGAACCCAGGGTGTGCATCTTGGTCAGCGGGGTCAGATGGGCGGTGTCGCCGAAATCGTAGGCGTAGGGGCCACGGGTCAGCGTGGGACAGGCCGCCGGCTCGATGGCGACGATGCGGATCTGACGGCCGCCGCGCAGTTGCGCGCCCAGGAACGGGAAGGCGATGCCGGCGAAGTTGGAGCCGCCGCCGGTGCAGCCGACGATGACATCGGGATAGTCGTCGGCCAGTTCCAATTGCGCCATGGCTTCCAGGCCGACCACGGTTTGATGCAGCAACACATGATTCAGCACCGAACCCAGCGCGTATTTGGTGTCGTCGCGCTGCGCGGCGATTTCCACCGCTTCGGAAATGGCGATGCCGAGACTGCCCGGATGGTCGGGGCGTCGGGCCAGAATCGCCCGTCCGGAGGCGGTTTCCTCGGACGGCGAGGCCACGCAGCGCGCCCCGTAGGTTTCCATCAACGCCCGGCGGTAGGGTTTCTGGTTATACGAAACCCGCACCATGAACACCTGCACGTCGATGCCGAACAACGCGCCGGCGAAGGCCAGCGAGGAACCCCATTGCCCGGCGCCGGTTTCGGTGGCGATGCGCGTGATCCCGGCTTCCTTGTTGTAGAACGCCTGGGCCACGGCGGTGTTGGGCTTGTGGCTGCCGGCCGGGCTGACGCCCTCGTACTTGTAGTAGATGCGTGCCGGGGTGCCGAGCGCCTGTTCCAGCCGGCGGGCGCGGTACAGTGGACTGGGCCGCCATTGCCGGTAGATGTCCCGCACCGGCTGCGGGATTTCGATGTCCCGTTCGGTGGCGACTTCCTGCTGGATCAGCGCCATGGGGAACAGTGGCGCCAAGTCGTCCGGACCGATGGGCTTCAGCGTACCCGGATGCAGTACCGGCGGCGGCGGCGCCGGCAGATCGGCGACCAGGTTATACCAGGATTTTGGCATCCGGCTCTCGTCGAGCAGGTATTTGACGGTTTCGTTCATGTCGGTTCCTGCAAAAATGTCGGCTTCACGGGCAGTTTGGTCGTTCCCGCTCGGCGGAATGGGAGGGTCTTCAGGGTGCGAGGCGCGTCGCCGGGGCGCGCGGGCCGCAATTCTAACGCAAGTTCGCGCTGTATCCCCACAACCGCGCGTGGACTGGATCGATGCCCGTTTCCCGGCGATCAGACCCGCATTCCGTCTATTCAGGTCGAGTGAAGCTAGCGACTTTTGACATCTGGCTCATAAGCTACAATACATGGGTAACCCTTTCGATAGCACCCAGTAGCGGAGTGTCTTGGTCGTCGCATCCATGAATTTCATCATCGCCAGTACCTTTATCGACAGCCTGGCTCGTCTCGCGACCCAAGCGCAGACCCTGGTCAAACAGGCGGCGTTCGATCTCCAACTGGGGCCGGAACACCCGAGCTTTCAGTTGCATCGCCTGGATCGCGCGACCGACAAGCATTTCTGGTCGGCGCGGGTCAACCTCGACTTGCGCATCATTCTCTACCGCGACGCCGATCACCTCGTGCTGTGTTATGCCGCGCCTCACGACGAAGCGTACCGTTGGGGCCAGAAGCGGCGCTTTGAAGTACACCCTCAGACTCATGCCGCGCAAGTCGTTGAAATCCATGAGCGGGTGGAAGAAGTCGTCAAATACATACCGCGCGAGACGCCGTTGCTGTTCGGTCATTACGACAGCGACTATCTGCTCGCGCTGGGCGTGCCGGAGGCATGGCTGGATGCGGTGCGCCATGCCGGCGAAGAGCATCTGGATGAGTTGCTGGATCGCTTGCCGCAGGAGGCGGCGGAGCGCCTGCTGAAACTCGCGTGCGGCGAGCCGGTGCCGCGTCCGGTGACGGTCGCCGAGACGCCCTTCGCGCATCCCGACGCCCAGCGCCGGTTTCGCGTCATCGACAACCAACAGGAATTGCGCCGGGCGCTGGAATATCCCTGGGAGCGCTGGATCGTCTTCCTGCATCCGACCCAGCGCGGCGTGGTCGAACGGCGCTACGGCGGCCCGGCGCGGGTTTCCGGAGCCGCCGGTACCGGTAAATCGGTGGTCGCCCTGCACCGGGCCGCCGCGCTGGTCCGTTCCGCCCCGGATGGGCGGGTGTTGTTGACCACCTTTTCCAAAACCCTCGCCGCGCGTTTGAGCCAGAACGCCGATTTGCTGCTGGGTTCCGACGCCCCGGAGCGCGCCCGGATCGACATCGTTCATCTCCACAAGCTGGCGCGGGATACGTGGGTCAACACGCTCAAACACAAGTTCGCCTTCATCAATACCAAGCGGTTCAACGAATTGCTGCAAGCCGCCATCGCCAGGACCGGCGTGGCCGAACACTCTCCGGCATTTCTCAAGGCCGAATGGGAGGCCATCGTCAACTTGTGGGGCATCGGTGATGAGGAAGCGTATCTTGGCGCTTCCCGGAAAGGGCGCGGCACGCGATTGGGTGCCCGACAGCGGCGGGCGGTCTGGCGGGTGTTCGCGGAGCTGTTGGCGGTGCTGGACGAGAAGCATTACATGACTTGGGAACGCCTGTGCTTCCGTCTCGCCGCCGAATTGGCCGAACGACCGCCGCTCTACCGGCATGTGGTCGCCGACGAGGCGCAGGACTTCGGCCCCGCCGAATTCCGCCTGTTACGCGCGCTGGTGGCGCCCGGCGATAACGATCTGTTTTTGTGCGGCGACGCCGGCCAGCGGATTTATCAGCCCCGGTTTTCCTGGAAGGCGGCGGGTATCGAGGTGCGCGGACGGGCGACGCGCCTGACGGTGAATTACCGCACCACCGAGCAAATCCGCCGTTTCGCCGACACGTTGTTGCCCGCCGCGCTGGACGAGGACGGCGACAGCAAGCCGGAATCGCGCGCGTCCCTTTCGCTGTTGAAGGGGCCGCCACCGGAAGTCAGCGGCTATGCCCATGTGAATGAAGAAATCGCCGGCGTTGCCCGACGCTTGCGGGAGTTGACGGCTGGCGGCTTTTCGCCCCGCGATATCGCGATCTTCTGCCGCAGCGAAACCCGGCTCAAGGAACGCGCCGAACCGGCTTTGCAGCAGTGTGGCTTGGCGGGGCATTGTCTCAGCGATGAAGCGCCGCCGACCGACACGCATGTTTCGCTGGGCAGCATGCATCGGGCCAAGGGTCTGGAGTTCAAGATCGTCATCGTGATGGGCTGCGATGAGGATATGTTGCCGCGCGCCAGCGTACTCAGCGAATTGGTGGATGAGGCTGATCGGGCGGTTTTTATCGAGCAGGAACGGCAATTGCTCTATGTGGCCTGTACTCGTGCCAGGGAGCGGTTGTTGGTGACGTATAGCGGTAGGCCGAGTTGCTTCTTGCAAACCTGATCTGGTGATGAAAAATCCCTCCCGCACCCGCCGAAAGCCACCCGACCGTTCGGACGACTTTGACTCCCCCTGGAAGACCCTGCTGGAACGCTGGTTTCCCGCCTTCATGGCCTGGTTCTTCCCGCCCATCGCCGCCGAGATCGACTGGGCGTGCGGCTACGTGTTCCTGGACAAGGAGTTGCAGAAAATCAGCCGCCGCGCCAAGGAAAAGCGCCGCTATGCCGACAAACTGGTTAGAGTCTGGCGGCGTACCGGTGAGGAAATGTGGGTGCTGGTTCATGTCGAAATCTAGGCCGGCCAGGAAACCGACTTCGCCGAGCGGATGTTCATCTACTACTACCGGCTGTTCGACCGCTACCGGTTGCCCTTGGCCAGTCTGGTGGTGCTGGCCGACGACCGGCCCCAGTGGCGACCGGATCGCTACGAACGCCAATTGTGGGGCTGCGAGCTCAAGCTGACGTTTCCGGTGGTCAAACTATTGGACGATCAGGGGCGGATGGCGGAACTGGAAACGGACCCGAATCCTTTCGCCCTAGCGACGGCGGCCCATCTGCTGGCGCAGGCGACCCGCAAGGATCTGCCGCAACGGCTAGCCGGCAAGCTGGCCCTGACCCGGCGGCTGTACCAGCGGGGCTGGACCAAACCGGAAGTGCTGGACTTGTACGAGTTCATCGACTGGCTGCTGGCCTTGCCCGAGGCTCTGGAAGAGGCGTTTCTCGATGAGA
>JAPUDV010000112.1:0-2672 GCA_027492875.1 Candidatus Competibacteraceae bacterium
CCAATTGTCAAGTATGGTTTCGACAATAACTCTAATCGGCCAATGATTAGCATTAGCGATGACAGCACACCATCGCTCGCCATCGACCCATGAAAGAAGAAAGCTAGATCACCCGCTTCTTCTTCAGCTCAGCGATTTCCTCTTGGCTCATCCCCAGCAGCTCGCCGAGCACTTCTTCGGTATGCTGTCCGAGTTTGGGACCGAGATGGCGGATCTGTCCCGGCGTTTCCGACAACCGGGGAATAACCGACGGCACGACGATGGTCTCGCCCAAATCCTCGTCATCGATGGCCACCAGATTGCGCCGGGCGTGAAACTGCCGGTCACCGTAAATATCGGCGATGTTATTCAGCGGGCCAGCCGGCGCGCCGGTCGCATAACAGCGCTTGAGTACTTCCTCGCGGGTCAGAGAACCGCACCAGTCCCGCACGATTTCGTTGACGTCATGGCGGTTCTCCAACCGAGTTTTCTGCTCGCCATAAAGCCCGGAAGAAGCCAGTTCCGGCCGCCCCATCGCTTCGGCCAGCCGTCCGAACAGCTTGTCAGTCGCGCAGGCGAGGGCCACCCACTTCCCATCCTTGGTCGGAAAATGGCCGTAGGGACAAGCGAAATCGTTATGGGTCGGCCCGTGCCGCTCGCGCACGGTGCCGAACATGGCAAAGGCCGACGCCAATTCGTCGGTGCAACGAAACACCGATTCGTACAGGGCGGCATCGACATACTGGCCCAAACCGGTTTGCTCGCGATAACGCAAGGCCATCAGCACACCCACGCAGCCGTACAGGCCGGTCAGATAATCGCCCAGCGTGGTCGAGCCTGGTGTGACCGGAGTCCCCTTGGGCATCCCGGACAGATAGGCGATACCGCCGACGGCATGCGCGATACGGGCGAAGCCGGGCCGGTCCCGGTACGGGCCGGTCTGACCGTAGCCGGTCACCCGCAGCATGATCAGGCCGGGATTGATCCGTTGCAGCACCTCCCAGCCCAAGCCCCATTTTTCCAGCGTACCGGTCCGAAAATTTTCGCACAGCACGTCCGCCTTTTCGATCAAGCGTTTGAACAGCTCGACGCCGTCGGGGCGGTGCAAGTCGATGGTCACCGACTTCTTGTTGCGGGCCTCACCGAGCCAGGCCAGCGTGTCGCCTCGATGGGTCGGCGTACCGAACTTGCGGCAAACATCGCCGCCCATCGGGTGTTCCACCTTGAGCACATCGGCGCCGAATTCGCCGAGGATGGTCGCGCAATAGGGCGCCGCGATCACCGTGGCCACATCGATGACCCGGATGCCGGCGAGCGGCAGTTCAGTCTGAGAAGTTGCGGTCGTCATGGTGCTCTCGCTCGCTAGATGATTTTACGCTGGCGCAATTGCTTGATCTCCTCGGCCGACAGCCCGAGCAGCTCGCGCATGATTTCATAGGTCGCGTTGCCCATCGATGGCCCGAGATTGCTGATCTGGCCGGGCGTCAACGATAGCCGGGGCGTCACGCCGGGCACCACCACCTCGCCCAGCCCTGGCTCTTCCAGCCGGGCCAGATTGCCGCGCGCCTGGAAATGCTCGTCCTCGAAGATGTCGGCGATGCTGTTCACCTTGCCGATCGGGACTTCCTTCTCCAGACAACGATTCAGTACCTCCTCGCGGCTGAGCGAGCCCACCCACTCGATGACGATCCGGTTGACTTCATCGCGCGCCGCCAGCCGCTTGCGCTGCTCGCCGTAGAGCCGGGAAGAGGCCAGTTCCGGCCGCTCCATGGCCTCGGACAACCGTTCGAACATCTTGTCGGTGGTGCAGGCGATGGCGATCCATTTATCGTCCCGGGTGCGGAAATGCCCGTGCGGCACCGCGACGAAACTGCCGGCTCCTTCCCGTTCCCGAACCTTGCCGAACAAGCCGTAAGAGGCAGAAATTTCGTCCAGATGGCGGAACACCGCCTCGTAAATACCGATATCGACAATCTGGCCGCGCCCGGTTTTTTCCCGATGGCGTAGAGCCAGCATGATGCCGATCGCGCCGTACAGGCTCGACAGGTAATCGCCCAGCGGCGCGGTGCCGGGCACCACCGGCGTCTCGCCCGGAAAGCCGGCCAGATAGGACAGCCCACCGAAAGCGTGGGCAATGTGCGCAAAGCCGGAGCGGTGGCGGTAGGGTCCGGTTTGGCCGTAGCCCGACACCCGCAAAAAAACCAGGCCAGGATTGATCTCGCTCAGCTCCTTCCAGCCGATGCCCCATTCCTCCATCGTCCCCGGCCGAAAGTTTTCGATGAGCACGTCGGATTTCTCGACCAGCTTAAGGAACAGTTGCACCCCTTCTTTCTGGCGCAGGTCGATCAGCACCGATTTTTTGTTGCGCGCCTCGCTGAGCCAGGCCAAAGTGGCATCGTGACGCTTGGTCGCCGTGCCGAAGCGCCGCATCGGATCGCCCGCCAGCGGATGCTCCACCTTGAGCACCTCGGCGCCGAATTCGCCCAGCACCGACGCTGCGTAGGGGCCAGCCAGAAAGGTACCCACATCAATGACACGAATGCCGCTCATCGGCAGTTTCGCGGTCTGGGGATCGTGCTCCTGGGAAGGCGCACGCTCGGAATTCTCAGGCATCTCTGTTGCGGTTTGCGCGTTCTCGTCCGACATGTCGGCCTCCCCCTGTTGTTTGACGGTCTTCGCCCGACGCCCCGTTT
>JAPUDV010000112.1:2772-37068 GCA_027492875.1 Candidatus Competibacteraceae bacterium
CGTTTGCGCCTCGCTGTTCGAACCATGAAAACTGATTGAAATATTAGTAGAGTATGGCGCTGTTGCCAGAAGGAACGGCGTTAGCGATCCGGAACCCACCATCCCCCATGAACATTCGTACCCAATCCATCGCCCTGCAAACCATTCTGATCAAGGAAACCCTGCGTTTCCTGCGCATCTGGATCCAGACCATCCTGCCGCCAGCGGTGACCACCGCGCTGTATTTCATTATTTTCGGCACGCTGATCGGCGCCCAAATCGGGCCGGTGGAAGGCTTGAGCTATCCCCAGTACATCGCGCCGGGGCTAATCATGATGGCGGTGATCACCAATGCCTATTCGAACGTGGTGTCCTCGTTCTTCAGCGCCAAGTTTCAGCGGCACATCGAGGAAATGCTGGTCTCGCCTCTGCCCAACACCATCATCGTGCTGGGTTTCGTCGGCGGCGGGGTGGCGCGGGGCTTGGCGGTGGGCGGCGTGGTCGCGGCGGTCTCGCTATTTTTCACCGACCTGCCGTGGCGGCATCCGCTGGTCACGCTGGCGGTGATCGTCCTGACCTCGGTACTGTTCGCCTTGGCCGGGTTGCTCAACGGTATTTACGCCAAGAGCTTCGACGACATCTCGGTGGTGCCCACGTTCGTGCTCACCCCGCTGATCTATCTGGGCGGCATCTTCTACTCCATCAAGATGCTGCCGCCGTTCTGGCAGGCTGCGTCCCTGCTCAACCCCATCCTGTACATGATCAATGCCTTCCGTTACGGCATCCTGGGTGTGTCAGACATCGATATCCGCTTCGCCTTCGCCATCATCCTGCTGTTCGTCGCTGTCCTGTTCGGCTACAGCCTGTGGCTGCTGCGTCGGGGTACCGGCATCCGCAGCTGACTTTCCCCGCCCCGCCCAAGGTGCGGCAAACGGCCGTTGTGCGCGTTATCCGCGCATGACGCTATTTTTTTTCTATGCTTAGTTTCTAGGGTTCCGGTTCCTCCGCGAACCTGAATGCTTGGGCTAATGCCATCGATTAGCCCCTTACCGCTAAAACCAAGAAAAGGCAACACCCAAAGGAGAATGCTGCTCATGCGCAAATCAAGCCTCTTTCACGCCCTGCTGACTGGCGCCACCCTGGCCCTGCTGAGCGGAATCGCCCATGCGGAAATCGTGATCAAGTTCTCGCATGTGGTCGCCGAGAACACCCCCAAGGGCAAGGGCGCCCTGCTGTTCAAGAAGCTGGCCGAGGAACGGCTGAAAGGTAAAGTGAAGGTGGAGGTGTATCCCAACTCCCAGTTGTTCGGCGACGGCAAGGAAATGGAGGCATTGCTGCTCGGCGACGTGCAATTGATCGCGCCCTCGCTGTCGAAGTTCGACCGCTACACCAAACAGATTCAGGTGTTCGATCTGCCATTTCTGTTCAAGGACATCGCCGCGGTCCACCGCTTCCAGAACGGGCCGGTCGGCCAGTCGATTCTCGGCTCGCTCAAAAAGAAGAACCTGACCGGTCTCGGCTATTGGGATAACGGCATGAAACAGCTCTCGGCCAACAAGCCGCTGCGCAAGCCCGAGGACGCCAAGGGCATGAAATTCCGCATCCAGGCTTCCGACATTCTCGAAGCCCAATTCAAGGCGGTCGGGGCCTTCCCACAGAAACTGGCGTTCTCGGAAGTCTACCAGGCCCTGGAAACCGGTGTGGTCGATGGCGCCGAGAACCCCTGGTCGAATATCTATTCGCAGAAGTTTTTCGAGGTGCAGAAATACATCAGCGAAACCAACAACGGCTATCTGGGCTACATGCTGGTGACCAACACCAAGTTCTGGGATGGCTTGCCGCCCGACGTACGCAAGACTCTGGAAGAAACCCTCACCGAGGTCACGGTGCAGGTCAACCAGTGGGCCACCGAGTTCAGCGAGAGTGATCGCCAGAAGATCAAGGATTCCGGCAAGACCGAAATTCTGGCGCTGAAGCCCGAGGAACTGGCGGCCTGGAAGACGGCCATGAAGTCGGTCTACGACAAATTCACGCCCGATATCGGTCAGGATATCGTCGACGCAGCCCTGGCAGCCAACAAGTAATCCTTCGTCGGCCGCGCCTCCCGGCGTTCGGAACAACGCCGGGAGGTGCGTTTTTTCAGGCTTCCGCTCAGAGGGTTCCCCATGTTTGCCCGCATCGTCCATCATCTGGAAGAAGGGTTTATCGCCCTGCTACTGGCGCTGATGGTCACCATCTCCTTCGTGCAGGTGATCAACCGCTATGTACTTGGTACCGGTTTTACCTGGGCGCTGGAACTGGTCACCTTCCTGTTCGCTTGGCTTGTGCTGTTCGGCGTTTCCTACGGGATCAGAACTGGCGCGCACATCGGCATCGACGTGCTGGTGCGCCAGTTTCCACACAAGCTGCGCCGCATCATCGGCCTGCTCGGGGTGCTGGCCTGTTGCGCCTATTGCATCATCATGCTGGTCGGCTCAGCCGGCTATGTCTATAAGCTCTACGAACTGGGTATCGAAGCCCAGGATTTGCCGGTCCCGCGCTGGATTCCCTTCATCATGCTGCCCATCGGTCTTTCTCTGGCCCTGCTGCGACTGCTGCAAGTGGGCTGGCGCACCTGGCTCGGCCAGCAGGAAGGACTGCAACTGGCCGACGAAGCCCGCGAAGCGATCGATGCGGTTGAGGGCGTTGAAGTAGTCGAGGCGGTCGAAATCCTGCATCCAGCCGCCGGTCCTGCCCGTCAGGAGAAAGCGCCATGACCTCGCTGTTCCTGTTTACCATTCTGTTTGTTTTCCTGCTGATGGGCATTCCCATCGCCTTCTCCCTGGGTCTATCCAGCATCCTGACCATCCTGTTCTTCACCAACGATTCGCTGGCCTCCATGTCGCTGAAGCTGTTCGACACCATGGATCATTACACCCTGCTGGCGATTCCATATTTCGTGCTGGCCTCGGCGTTTCTGACCACGGGCGGGGTGGCCAAGCGGCTGATTCGCTTCGCCGTTGCCGCCGTTGGCCACATCACCGGCGGCATGGCTATCGCTTCAGTGCTGGCCTGCATGTTGTTCGCGGCGGTGTCGGGTTCGTCGCCGGCCACCGTGGCCGCGATCGGCTCTATCGTGATCGGCGCCATGGTCAAGGGCGGCTATCCGCAGAAATACGCCGCCGGCATTATCTGTAACGCGGGGACTCTGGGGATTTTGATTCCACCGTCGATTGTGATGGTGGTGTACGCCGCCGCGACTGAAACTTCGGTCGGTCAGCTATTTATGGCCGGGGTGGTGCCGGGCATCGTGCTGGGCCTGATGCTGATGATCGCCATTTACGTCAGCGCAAGGAAGATGAAGATTCCGTTGCAACCGCGCGTTTCGTTTCGGGAGTTGATGGTGGCGACCCGGGAGGCCATCTGGGGACTGGGTCTGATCATCGTGGTGATGGGCGGTATCTACGGCGGTTTCTTCACCGCTACTGAAGCGGCGGCGGTGGCGGCGGTTTACGCCTTTGTGGTCGCTCTGTTCATCCACCGCGACATGGGATTTCGCGAGGTGCCCCGGGTGTTCGCCGATGCCGGCAAGGTCACGGTGATGCTGCTGTTTATCATCTCCAACGCCATGCTGTTCGCCCACGTCCTGACCACCGAGCGCATCCCCCAGATGATGGCGGAAACCATCGTCGGTTGGGGATTGTCGGGCTGGCAGTTCCTGATCGTGGTCAACATCGTACTGCTGATCGCCGGCAACTTCATGGAGCCATCGTCGATCCTGCTGATCCTGGCGCCCATCTTCTTCCCCATCGCCACCCAACTCGGCATCGACCCAATCCATCTGGGCATCATCATGACGGTCAACATGGAAATCGGCATGATTACCCCCCCGGTGGGACTCAATCTGTTTGTAACCGCCGGCGTCACCGGCATGCCGCTGTGGGACGTGGTGAAGGCCGCCATGCCCTGGCTGATGGTCATGCTGAGCTTCCTGATCATCGTGACCTACATCCCGCAAATCAGTCTGTTCCTGCCGCAGTTGCTGTTCTAGCGCCGGTGGCATCGGCTGAATGGCACGAGGGGGCGGTGCATATCGCCCCTTTTTTCGTGCCGTTCAAAACCGGCGGAGCCGCATAGCGCAACACCCAGTTGCGAGGCTGGCGCAATTCGGCGCCCGCGCCGAATAACAGCAGTCCCAGCGCGGTGCGGGTACGGATATGATCCCGCATGAGGTAGTGGCCGGCGGGTGCGCTCACGCCGTCCAAAGCATAGCCGGCAAACTCGGCCGTATCGCAATAGCGACCCGCCCCGGCCACGGAGAGTAGCACCGCCTCGCCGGGCCGGTAGGTCTCGGGCAAGGCGAAAATACCGTAAACATGATGGCGACCGGAAAAGGGTTCGACCACCACTTTCAGCGCCTGGACAGTCACCGAGCCGCCAAGCGGTAAGTAATGAGAGCCCTCGCAGAAGGTATCGGGCGGAGGCCAAGCCATCCAGCCGACAACCCCAAGCAAGCCGGCGCCAGCAATCGCGACAGCTAGTTTTCGCCGTGACAAGCCGCCCGCTCAGCTCCAGTAACGCACCGGACCGCTGTCGACGTGAATGAAATTGGAACGGGGATAGTAGCCGACCCCCCCCGCGCCCAGGGAACGAGCCACCTGATAAAGATCCGATATCCGACCGTCCGGCAGGCGGATATCGAGCGCCATGGCCTGAATATGGTAGCTGTTGCGCGCCACGCGCCGGTTACTCTCGCACAACATGCGGTTGGTGGACGGCGATCGATAACCGCTGATGACATGGATCGGCCTGCCGGGATTGATCTGCACCTGCAAGGCGTAAAGCTGATCCAAAACATTAGGGTCGAACTGCTTGACCTCACCGTTATGATGGTCGCGCAGCCCCCAACTCAACTCGCCGATGGCTTCATGGATATAACCGTCCCGGGGGGTCCAGTAGACTTGGCGGACACTCTCGCCGGTATTGGGGTTGTAGAACAGCAGATAGCGGTCGCGCCGGACGGCCGCCTCGAGCAGAGCCGGCGCCAAGGCTAAGGCGCCAAGGCTACCCGCCGCCAGCTTCAGGAATCCTCGCCTGCCCAGTTCTGGCTGACTGTCTTTCTTATTGTTGCTCGGTTGAAGCGCTACGTCTGTTCGCATTGTCGTAAAATCCTCCCAGCAACGAGCTTATTAGTGAGCGTTCGCTTCATCTAAGCAAATCAAGTTTGCCAAATCAAGAATCAGACATACCACGATTTTTTTGCCATTGAGCAACAAATACCAATTTCCCAGTCTTTAACTCGGATATTTGACCTCTATTATCAAACCATCAGCCTCATAAAGCTCTTATCCAGCATGAAATAAGTACCATTTTAAAAATTTTATTTTACAAATAGATATAATGAAATTACCATTTCATCGTGCTAGATTTTATCTTTATAAATACAAATTTTGTATTTTCTGCAACAATTATTAAATATACAAAAAAACAACGCGCACCCATGAAAAAATGTAATGAGCAAAATTAAATTTTCAATAACCCCCGCGATCCGTCTCCTACGAGATCGCCAAGTCGCCTTCAGCGTACATCCGTACCCTTACGAAAAGCGTGGCGGCACCGCCCACAGCGCGCGTTGTCTGGGAGTCGATGAACACTGTGTAATTAAAACCCTGATCATGGAAGATGACCGGCAACAACCACTCATCGTATTGATGCACGGCGATCGCAAGGTGTCCACTCGCGAGCTGGCCCGGCTGCTGGGCGTCAAGGCCGTAAATCCCTGTGACCCGGCCACGGCTCACAAACACAGCGGTTATCTGGTCGGCGGAACCTCGCCTTTTGGCACCCGCAAGCCCATGTCGGTCCATCTGGAAGCGAGCATCCTGGAATTACCGCTCATCTACCTCAACGGCGGCAGGCGCGGCCTACTGGTCGGTCTGGCGCCGGCCGATATCCAGCGCGTGCTGGAACCGATCCCGGTCAACGTCGCCATCGAGGGCTGAACCATGGATGAACCCACTTTTATCGTCACCGCGCCGGCCGGTGTCGAACCGCTGTTGACGGTGGAACTGACAGGGCTGGGCGTGGCGGAAACTAGACCCGTCCGCGGCGGCATCCGTTTTCAGGGACCGCTGGAACTCGCTTACCGCGCCTGCCTGTGGTCGCGGACCGCCAGCCGGGTACTGCGGGTGCTGGCTGAAATCTCCGCCGCCGACGCCGGCGAACTCTACAGTGGAGTTCACGATCTGCCCTGGGAGGAGCACCTGGACCCGGACGGCACGCTCGCCGTGGATTTCGGCGGCGCCTGCGCCGGTATCGATCACAGCCACTACGGCGCGCAGCGGGTCAAGGACGCCATCGTCGACCGGTTTCGGACACGCTGCGGCCGGCGGCCATGCGTCGACCGACTGCGACCGGACCTGCGCATCCAGGTTCAGGCCCGCGATGGCCGAGCCACAATCAGCCTCGACCTGTCGGGCGACAGCCTGCATCGGCGCGGTTACCGTATAGAGACGGTCGCGGCGCCCTTGAAAGAAACCCTGGCCGCCGCCCTGCTGCTCAAAGCCGGCTGGCCGGCAATCGCCGCGACCGACGGCCCCCTGCTCGATCCGTTGTGCGGCTCCGGGACGCTGGCCATCGAAGCCGCCTGGATCGCCGGTGATCGCGCTCCCGGCCTGTCGCGCGAGCGCTGGGGTTTCAGCGGCTGGCTGGGCCATATGCCGGCGCTGTGGAACCGGCTGCTGGCCGAGGCGCGACAGCGACGGGAAATCGGCCTGACTCACATCCCTCCGATTCTGGCCAGCGATCACGACCCCAAGGCCGTGCGGGCCGCGCTGCTCAACGCCAACCGCGCCGGAGTAGCCAACCGGATCGGCATCGAGCGGCGCGACTTGGTCGAACTCGAGCCACCGGATGGCCCACCGGGACTGTTGATCGCCAACCCGCCCTACGGCGAACGGCTGGGCGAGCAGGACGATCTGGCCGGGTTATATCACCAGATCGGCGAGCGGCTGAAAACACGCTTTGGCGGTTGGCGAGCCGCGATCCTGACCGGCAACCCCGAACTTGGCAAACGCATGGGGCTGCGCGCCGAAAAAACCCATGTTTTTTACAATGGCCCGCTGGAATGCCGGTTGCTGCGCTTCCGGGTCGAACCCACCTTCTTCGTCGATCGGGACGCGGCCGACCAGCGCGCCCGAACCCGGATTTTGCAGCAGGCCATCGAGCACGGCGCCGACGGTTTCATCAACCGGCTGCGCAAAAACCTGCGCCATCTCGGCCGTTGGGCGGAACGGGAAGGCGTGCGCTGCTACCGCTTGTACGACGCCGACCTGCCGGAATATGCGGTGGCGGTGGACCGTTACGAGCAATGGCTGCACGTACAGGAATATGCACCCCCATCCAGCATCGATCCCGTCCAGGCGCGCGCGCGGCTGGAGCAGGTGATGGCTGTGCTGCCGGCGCTGCTGGAGCTGCCTCCGGAGCAGGTCTTCCTCAAGGTCCGCCAGCGGCAACGGGGGGCCAGCCAATACCAGAAACTAGCCGAACAGGGACCTTTCCACCAAATTCGCGAAGGAGCTGCCCGTTTCTGGGTCAATTTCACCGACTACCTAGATACCGGGCTGTTCCTCGACCACCGCATCACCCGGCAACGGCTGGGCGAATTGGCGGCCGGACGGCGTTTCCTCAACCTGTTCGGCTACACCGGCACGGCGTCCGTGTGCGCCGCATTGGGGGGTGCGGCCAGCAGCACCACCGTGGATTTGTCGGCGACCTATCTGGACTGGGCTCGGCGCAATCTGGAACTGAACGGCCTCTGCGGCCCCCGCCACGCGCTGATTAGGGCCGACTGCCGGCAATGGCTGGACCAGTCGCGGGAACGCTACGACCTGATTTTTCTCGACCCGCCGACTTTTTCCAACTCCAGGCGACTGCCGGAATCATTCGACGTACAGCGGGACCACATCGGCCTGCTGCGCCAGACGTTGCGGTTGCTGGCGCCGGACGGCGTGCTGATTTTCTCCACCAACCACCGCGCGTTCCGGCTGGACCGGGACGCTCTGGCCGATCTGCGGATCGAGGACTGGAGCCGGCGCACGCTGCCGCCCGACTTCGCCCGCCAGCCCAAAATTCATCATTGCTGGCGGATCGCGCGGCGGTGAAGTGGAGGGAATGCCCGCCACAAAAGACACTATAATAATAAGTGTAATGCCTGAGGCGCGGCGCCGGAGGACCGACATGATGAGTGCTCAAACATCCAGCAAGCAGGCCACTTCCCCCCGACCCGGATCCATGCTCGATCCGTTCGATGTTATCGGTTCCAGCCTAGCGGTACAGCAGGCCTGGTTGCGGCAACCCGAGCGGCTGGCCGCCATCCTGCAAGGACTGGCATTGGACGGCCACCGGGTTCACCAGCGTTTCGCTCAAACCGGCCTGGGCATTCCCAGCGCACCGGCGGTGGCCGCCGTCCCCCGCGACGAACGCTTTCAAGATCCGGTCTGGAGCGAGCAGCCCGGCTTTAGCTATCTAAAAGAGATGTACCTGCTGTACAGCCGCTGGTTGGAAAACGCCATCTACGCCACTGAAGGCATCGAGCCATCCCGCCGGCAGCGGGCGGCGTTCTGGGTCCGGCAGTGGCTGGACGCCATCGCGCCCAGCAATTTTTTCTGGACCAACCCCGAAGCCCTGCGGCGCGGCATCGCCAGCCACGGCTACAGTCTATTGTGGGGACTGCAAAACTGGCTGCGCGACACCGCCGCCGGCGAGGTGCGGATGGTGGAGCCGGACGCCTTCACGGTGGGACGCGACCTGGCCGCCACCCCCGGTCAGGTGGTGCTGCGCAACGACTTGCTGGAACTGATTCAATACGCACCCACCACCGAACGGGTCCATGCCATACCGGTGGTACTGATCGCACCGTGGATCAACAAGTACTACATCCTGGATCTCGGCCCGCGTAACAGCTTGGTGCGTTATCTGGTTGAGCGGGGCTTCACCGTGTTCGTCACCAGTTGGAAGAATCCAACTCCTGAAGCGCGGGCGACGACGCTGGACGACTACCTGCTACGCGGCGTGCGGCCGGCGCTGGAAACGGCTCGCACCATCCGGGGTGTACCCCAAGTCCACGCCACCGGCTATTGCCTGGGTGGCACCGCACTAGCGATGCTGCTGGCCTGGTTCAACGCCGATTCTGGCGACCGCGCCGCCAGCCCAGTTGCTCACTGGACGACCTTCACTACGTTAGTGGACTTTCAGGATCCCGGCGAAATTAGCGCTTTTCTGAGCGAGGACAGCTTCGAATTCCTGCGCGAGCGCATGAACGCCGACGGCTATCTGGACGGCGCCGATATGGCCAGCGCTTTCCGGCTACTGCGGCCTAATAGCCTGATCTGGCACTATGCAATTCACAGCTATCTGTACGGTGAGGAACTGCCGCCCAGCGACGTGCTGTTCTGGAACTGCGACACCACACGCATGCCGGCGGCCATGCACGAGTTTTATTTGAGAGAGCTTTACCTGAACAACCGGCTGGCGCGGTCGGGCGATTTGGTGATCGGCGGGCGCCGGCTCGACTTGGGCCTGATCGACCAACCGCTGTACGCGGTTGGCGCCGAGCAGGACCACATCGCGCCCTGGCGTCAGACCTTCCGGCTCTGCGGGTTGACCGGCGGGCCAGCGCGCTATGTTCTGGCCACCTCCGGGCACATTCTCGGCATCATCAATCCGCCGGTGACGCCGCCCAAGCGGCGCTACTGGGTTGGAGACGTCAGCGACCCACACGATCCGGAAGCCTGGCGGGAAAGCACCACCAAGGCGACGGGATCATGGTGGGACGACTGGACCCGCTGGCTCGGCGAGCGCTGCGGGCCACTGGTCGAGCCACCGGCTCCGGGCAGCACCGCTTACCCGCCCCTGGAAGTAGCGCCTGGTCGATATGTGTTTGAAAAATGAAGTGAAAAGTGAAAGCTCCAAGCTTCAACCCAAACCCCGCCCCGGATTGCGCCATAGCACCTCAATCCCCCCCTCGTCCCGGGCGAGAATTCGGCACAGCACGAACAGCAGGTCCGACAGCCGGTTCAGGTAAACCTGCACATGCTCGCTGGCGTGTTCCAGTCGTGCCAGCGATACCACCCGCCGCTCGGCACGCCGGCAAATCGCCCGCGCCATGTGGCAATCCGCCGCCGCCCGTCCACCGCCAGGAAGTATGAACTCCTTGAGCGGCGGCAACTGGCTGTTGAATTCGTTCAGCGCCGCTTCCAGTCGCTCCACGTCTTCCTCCTTGATCGCCTGGTAGCCCGGAACGCTCAACTCCCCTCCCAGATCGAACAGCTTGTGCTGCGCGTCCCGCAAGCAGTCGCGGATAGGCTCGCGCAGGTCATGCACCAGAACCCGGCCAATGATGCAATTCAATTCATCGACCGCGCCGATCGCCTCGATGCGCGGGCAATCCTTGGCAACCCGATCCCCGTTGCCCAAACCGGTGGTCCCCTTGTCCCCCGTGCGCGTGTAGATTTTGGAAAGTCGGTTGCCCATCGTCGCTCCTCTGTTAATCGTTGGTACCCATTTTTCGCGGCCAAACTTGGAAAATTTCCAACTCCATGGAACCTCGATTTTCCATCTGCTCGGAGTGCGCCAGCCTCTTTTCCAAGCTGCTCAACAGACCCCGAGCCCCGGGCCGGGAACCCGCCTTCGATTCTACTCTTCCCCCGCCACAAGCGGTTGATTCAGGATTCGTTCACCAACGGTCCCGTTTCATATCCAGCCAGAACCGACCGGGATTTTTGTTTAAAATTCATATTTTTCATAGAGTTGATAAAAAAATTCATGGGGTTGATATAAGATAAAAATATTATTTAACTTACTGATTTTATACAAATTAAATTTAATATTACACTGTTTTTAAATAAGCTTCACGTCGCTGAAAAGAATCGCTCTCGTTTGATAGCCGTTCTTTTTTGCCAATTTACAAAAAAATTATAATTTATTGTTTTTAATAATTTTTTTTATAATCAGCCGCAAAAATTGACGACAGCATAACATGCTGTTTTATAACATATATTTTATAAATGAACGGCGGTTAGAAACCAAATTTTCGACATATAAAAATTATTTATTTGGCAATCTGATACTTGCAAAACATTTCAGTCCCATGCTTTCATAGTTGCCAATGTTGTATTGCAGTATGTTCCTGCCATAGGCCAGGTATCGTAGTTTGATACCTGGCCTAGGAACATCAGGCGACACCGGAAATCAGGCTGGCAGGCCATATTTCCGGAGTTGCTTAGTCGGGTCTGCGGCGGCCGGAGCGATCCGGCTGGGTCCAGGGAGGACCGGTACCGATCCAGGATACGGGCCTATCGAGCACTATCAGTTCGTGCTGATCAACGACGGAGGTTTTTTATGGAATTCACGGAATGCGTCAAGGAAAGGCTTACTCTGACCCTGAAGTCAGGACTGCTGTGCGCGGTCATTCTTGCCCCCACCGCAGCGCTGGCTCAATCGCCGGAGACAGTCCGTGGCGAAGAGCCTAGTCCGGTCACCGCAACCATCAACCTGGATTCCGGCGCCGATGCCGGCGCCGCCGACATCAAACCGGCCGACCAAGGGAAAGTCGCCCGGCTTTCCAGCCATATCCAAAGCAAGTATCGAATTCCCGAAGCCCGGGCGCGGCAGATCGTCCGCGAAGCGATTCGCAACGGCAAGCGCCACGATGTGGATCCGGAGCTCATCCTTGCCATCATCGCCGTCGAATCGACATTCAAGGAGCGGGCTGTCAGCCGGGTCGGCGCCCGTGGCCTGATGCAGGTGATGCCGGGTTCCCACAAGGGCAAGATTCGACAAATCGGCGGCGCTCCTGCACTGTTCGACCCCGCCAAGAACATCCACGCCGGCTCGCAAATCCTGGTGGAATACCTCGAAGACCACTCTGGCAACCTACGCCGGGCGTTGCTCAACTACAACGGTAGCCTGGGCACACGCTCGTCTTTCCCGGACAAGGTCATCCGGATCTACCACCGGCTGCAACGGGTCACCGTCGAGGGCTGAGGCAAAATCCGTTTCGCACTCCTTATATATTGAGGAGCCGCTCGCACCCCCTTTGCCAAACTGGGAAAGGGGTGCGAGCGTTTTAGCTCACGGATCCTGCCTGGAATGGGCTTGGTAGAGATTCCGAGCGGTGGAGGTTCGCCGCGCGCTCGTTCATCCTTCATAATAAGGATGAACGGGAAACCGCACCTTGACCTCCGACCTCGTTATGCACCGAGCCACCCTCGACCCGGAAACCCTGACCTCTCAACTGTCGTCCGCTCCATCGCTGCCGCCAGTGGAGCGCTGGAACCCGCCATTCAGCGGTGAAATGGACCTGCGCATCGCCCGCGACGGCACTTGGCACCATGAAGGCGCCCCCATCCAGCGCGAGGCGCTGGTCCGACTGTTCGCCTCCATCCTGCGATGCGATCCGGACGGTCATTGTTACCTGGTCACGCCGGTGGAAAAATGGCGCATTCAAGTCGATGACGCGCCATTCCTGGCGGTACGGTTGGATGTCGTCGGCACCGGCCGCGAGCAGCGACTGCTCTTCACCACCAACCTCGGCGATCAGGTCGGCGCCGGCCCCACCCATCCGCTGATAGTCGAATACCGCAGTCCCGGCGGCGAACCCTCGCCCTACATCCATGTGCGCGGCGGTTTGCGCGCGCTTGTGAGCCGGGCGGTGTTCCTGGAGCTGATCGAACTGGGCGAGGAGCAGCCGGCGGCCGACAGTGGCCGCAACTACGGGGTATGGAGCGAGGGCGCGTTCTTCAGCCTCGGCCGGTTGGACGACGAGAGCTGAAGCGGGGTCCGCCGATGCGTCATCTGCTGCTGTCCCTGCTGCGCGTCTTTGTCCTACTGCCATCGTATGGCCTGGTCTTGCTGGTGCGCCTGATCAAGTGGCTGATTGCCCCACCCCTCCTGCTGTTGCAACTGCTGTTTGGGACGCCGCTGGCGCTGTGGCGCGTCCGCCAGCCGCTACGACCGCGCTTCGTCCCGGTCCAGGAAGTGGAGCTACCCGACGCCGCTTGGCTCGCGCTCACCGATGCCGCCGAATCGCTGGCCGCAGCCGGCTTCACCCGCTGCAACGACTTTCGCAGCGACGACCTGATCCAGGATGCGTGGCTGCGGCTGCTGGCGCAGTCGGAACAGGGCAGCGGCGCTCTGATCGCTCATATCCAGTTTGTGGCCGGTTCCCGCCCGCCGCACGATTTCGTCGAGTTCTCGACCCAATTGCAAGACGGTCGGGTGCTAGCCACCAATAACCTGAACCTACCTTACAGCCTACCCCCACCGGCCTATATGGCGCGGCTACAATTGAAGGATGTCTGGGACCCACGAGCGCTGTACGCCCTGCACCGCAGGTTGTTGAACGCCTTGAAATCAGCGGTGGATCCAAACCCAGCCGCGCGGGCTGTCCGCGACCCGGCCGGTCTGCTGGCTGATGGTTACACCCGCGAAATCCAGGCGCTGATCGGACAAGGCTGGCTGCGAGCGGACCGGGACGGCGGCGCGGCCCGGCTGCGACTGCGGGCGGCGGCGGCAGGAGTCTGGCGTCAAGCCTGGCCGCTGGCCAGTCTGTACCTGCGGGCCGCCGACCGTCATGCCCGCCGCGTGCTGGCCAGCCATGGTATCGATGCGTCCGCCTTCGCCGGCGGCGCCACTGCCATCCTGGTCGACCGCCAGCCACTACCGGCTGAAACCGTGATCGACACCGCCCGCGCCGGCTACCCAATAGTACGGCCAGTGGCCCAAGACGCCGCCCCCCGCGCGATGCTGGAAGCCGTGGTGGCGGAGTTGGACGGCGGGATCCAAGGCGCGATCAAGATCCGGGAACTGCGCTATGCCTTCTGCGGCTGCGAGGACTATCCGCAACGGCGCATCCGGCGGTTATACAGCTTCGACATCCTGCTCGACCCGACGGCCGGCCAACTCGCGGTGACCGCCGTGGATCGGGAGTTCGAGCAGGCGGCCGACGAGGCCGGATGGGACGAGCTGGCCGCCGCCACGCCGCTGGCCCCGCTGGTGCTGGGATCCTGGCTGCACGATCTCGACCGGGTGCTACCGTCGGTCCAGGCGGCGCTGGCCATCCGAGCCAGCGCGCTTGCCCTGGATTCGGCCTCGCTCCATGTGGACGAGCGCGGCACGACCTGCTGGCAGGTGGGTAGCCTGGGACTACAAAGACCGGCCCCTGCATGTGGTGGTGGACGCGCGTTCGGGTTTGATCGAGGATAAAGGTGACGGATAACGGGGATCGGGCACGGACGTGGGGACAAGCCAAAACCAATTCCAATCTTTGATCCTTTGCCCTTCGCCCTTTTCCCTTTAATCTTTAACCCTACCCACACTGGAGAAAATAGTCATGTTGGAGGGCTTCTCCGCGTTTGTGGTGGCGCTGGCGGTGCTGGCGGTCATCCTGATCTTTCTGGGCGTCAAGTCCGTGCCACAAGGCATGGAATACACGGTCGAGCGCTTCGGCCGCTATACCGAAACCATGCGGCCCGGCCTGAACCTCATCATCCCGATCATCGACCGCATCGGTCACAAGATCAATATGATGGAAACGGTGCTGGATGTCCCCTCGCAGGAGATCATCACCAAGGACAACGCCATGGTCCAAGTGGACGGCGTGGTGTTCTATCAAGTGCTGGACGCCGCCAAGGCCGCCTACGAAGTCAACAACCTGGAATTCGCCGTCCTCAACCTCACCATGACCAACATCCGCACGGTCATGGGCTCGATGGATCTGGACGAACTGCTATCCAGGCGCGACGACATCAACGCTCGACTGCTCACCGTGGTGGACGAGGCAACCACGCCCTGGGGTCTCAAGGTCATTCGTATCGAAATCAAGGACATCGCTCCACCCAAGGATTTGGTGGATTCGATGGCGCGGCAAATGAAAGCCGAGCGGGATAAACGGGCGTCGATTCTCACCGCTGAAGGTGCGCGCCAGGCCGCTATTCTGGAAGCCGAAGGCCTCAAACAGGCGGCTATTCTCGAAGCCGAGGGCCGCAAGGAATCCGCCTTCCGCGACGCTGAAGCCCGCGAGCGGCTGGCTCAGGCCGAGGCCCGCGCCACCCTGATGCTGTCGGAAGCTATCGGCAAGGGCGACGTGCAGGCGATCAACTACTTCGTGGCGCAGAAATACGTGGAGGCGGTGGCAAAGCTGGCGGCGGCGCCAAACCAGAAAGTGCTGTTGATGCCACTGGATACTTCGGGGCTGATCGGCACGCTGGCCGGGGTGGCCGAACTGACGCGGGAGGCGCTGAGTAAGACGGGCGCGCGTTCGTGAGCAGCTGGCTGCTGGCGCCGGTTTACTGGAACTGGTGGCTGCTGGGCGTGGTGTTGATGGTGATCGAAGCCATCGCCCCCGGCTTCTTCTTTCTATGGATGGGCGTGGCGGCCCTGCTGGTGGGGCTGGTGCTGACCCTGCTGCCGGAACTGGCGTGGACCTATCAGGTGCTGCTGTTCGCGCTGCTGTCGGTCGGTTCCATCGTCGCCTGGCGACTGCGATTGCGACGACACCCGACCCATACCGAGGATCCGCTGCTCAATCGTCGTGGCCATCAATACGTCGGGCGGGTCTTCACCCTGGATGTGCCGGCGGTTAATGGCCACGGCAAGATCCGCGTCGACGACAGTACCTGGAAAGTTCTGGTGGATCAGGATTGTCCGGCCGGTGCCCGGCTGCGCATCGTCGGGGTGGATGGGGTTCTGTTGAAGGGTGTGATCGAGCCGTAAGGGGTTGGGCGATCACCAAGAAGCAATTTTTTTGTTGATTCATACCTCTTGAGCGTCATCACAATCTATATAATTACTATCGTCTCTCAAAAGAGAGAGCGGCATGGATAATACATTATTCGAATATGCGTCGCTGCCGAGCGCGTTCCTGTGCAGCGTCGGATTCATTGCACTGCTGGTCAAACCGGCGCGGATCCTGGGCTGGGTCGATCAACCGGATGCCCGCAAATATCATCGCAATCCGGTTCCCATGGTCGGCGGAGTGGCGATGTGCGCGGCGTTCTGGGCGAGCGTACCGCTGCTGGCGGAACAGCCCCACGCCTCCCCCGCGTTGCTGATCGGCATGACTCTGCTCACCCTGGTCGGCCTTTATGACGATCTATTCTCCCTTCGCCCCGCATTGCGCTTCCTGTTCCAGATCGGCGCCATCCTATTGATGGGGTTGGTGGGAGACGTGACCTTGGCCAGCCTGGGCGACCTGTTCGGGGGGGGCCGTATCCTGCTCGGCGATTTCACGATCCCATTCACCATTTTCGCCGTGGTCGGCATCATCAACGCCTTCAACATGATCGACGGGCTCGACGGCCTGGCCGGCGGGCTGGCGCTACTCGCCACCCTCTGCCTGATCATCCTGAACCTACTCGCTCCAGCCGGGGGAAGCACGGCTATCGGCGCCCTGTCGGTGTTGGCCCTGGTGATCGCCGGCTTTCTCTGCTTCAACCTGCGCCATCCCTGGCGGACCCGCGCCAGCGTGTTCATGGGCGATGCCGGCAGCACCACCCTTGGCTTTATCCTGGGCTGGTTCCTGATTCGCTCGTCCCAGGGTCCGCAGGCCGTGATGGCGCCGGTCACCGCGATCTGGATCGTGGCCCTGCCTCTGATGGATACCATCGCGGTGATGACCCGCCGCATCCGCGCCGGTCACAGCCCGTTCGCCGCCGACCGCCAGCACTTTCACCACCTGCTGCTCGGCATCGGCCTGACGGACGGACGGGTCTGCGCGATCCTGCTGGCCGTCGCCACGCTTGCCGCCGGCGGTAGTGTCCTGGCCTGGCGGCTAAGGGTGCCCGAATACTGGCAGTTTTACGCCTTCCTCGCCGTGTTCGCGCTGTACTACCGGTTCACCGCCCGGCTCTGGAACCGGCAGCAGGCAACGGCCGGGTCTAGAGCCGAGCCGGATCGAAACAGCGCCGTGGTGGATCTGGCCCAGCCGGCACTCAGCCTGCATGGCCCCTCCGTGACCAAACCCTGCTATCCGCCTTAGCCCTCACGGCCGATCGCGAACGGCGCGAACGCCTGACACACCGGCATCACCTCGATGCTGTTGAGATTGACGTGGACCGGGCGGCTCGTCGCCCAGTACACGATATCGGCGATATCCTCCGGCCGCAGCGGCTGAGTACCCTGATAGACCTTGGCGGCCTGAGCATCGTCGCCCTTGAACCGCACCAGGGAAAACTCGCTTTCCGCCAAACCCGGTTCGATGTTGGTCACCCGCACCCGGGTACCCAGCAGGTCGGCGCGCAGGTTCAGGGAAAATTGTTTGACGAAGGCCTTGGTGCCACCGTAGGCGTTGCCGCCCGGATAGGGATAGCTACCGGCCACCGAGCCGATATTGATCACATGGCCGCAGTCGCGGGCTACCATGCCGGGCAGGATGGCCCGCGTGCAATACAACAGCCCCTTGATATTGGTGTCCACCATCCGTTCCCAATCCTCCATGTCGCAACGGTGAGCCGGCTCCAGACCCAGCGCCAGGCCAGCGTTGTTCACCAACACGTCGATCTCGGCGAATTCCGGCGACAGGCCAGCGATGGCGGCCTTGACGGCGGCTCCGTCGCGCACATCGAGCGGGAAGGCGCGTATCGGGACACCGGCCAGTTCGGCGCGCAAGGCATCCAGACGATCCTGACGCCGGCCGCACAGGACCAGCGACCAGCCGGCGATGGCGAAGCGGCGGGCGCAGGCAGCGCCGAACCCGGAAGTGGCGCCGGTAATGAAAGCAAGCTGGGGCATGGAATTTCTCCTATTGCATGACACCCTCGCAACGGAGCGTGAACAGTCTCGCGCGAGGACTGGAAAAGTGACGGCATCGGAAAATGCGATCCTGTTATGCTAGCGGCATGTCACGCTCTCGTCACCGGCCAGCCTCGCCCCTGCTTGCCCTGCTGCTGCTTGCCGGCGGCTGCCGGACCGTGCCGGAGCCGATTTTACCCCCCGCCCCGCCGACCGAACTGATCCGAATCAACACCGCCGTCAACCAGCAGGGCCAGCCCTGCCCGAGCGATTTCTGCCTGGATGACTGGCCAGACGCCGCCGATCTCGACCGGCTGACCGCTTGGGACTGCAAGGCCTACGCCGTCGCCAAGGCCGACCGACTGATCCACCGGCACGGCTATCACCCGGATCGGCTGGAATACGTGCTGGTCGCCGGTCCGCCACTGCGGGTCACCCACGCCGCCCTGCTGGTGGACGGTCGCTGGGTGCTGGACATGGGCCTGCGCTGTCAGATCTGCACGCTGGAAACATTCGTCGACGGGGGCGCGCTGCGGGGCCGGTTGCCGGTGGCGGATCTGCCCCACGCCCGGCGAGCGCTACGCTGGTAGGCCCGCTTCACAACGCAAACGGGTTGGTTCGATTTTCCGGTGGAATCTCGTAGACCGGCGCGGCGGCTGGCTCTTCCCCACCGCCGGACGCTCCCCGCCGCCGCCGTGCGGGTTGCCGCTCCTCCTCGACCGGACGGTGAAAAAATACCGCCGCCAACAAAGCCGCGAATACGGCGTTGGCCGGTATTCGCAGATTAAAATCTACCAGGGTATGCAACATCATCAACAGCAGCGCGATGCCGGCTCCGGCCTGAGCGAAACGCAGCGGCGTCCACTCGCCGCGTTTCCATACCCGCCCCCACTGGCGCAGGTAAAACACCAGCCAAATCGCAATGAGCAGCGCCGCCGCCAGCCCGAACTCGAGTAGCCATTCGAGGTAATCATTGTGGGCTCGATTGATGGTTACCCCCAGAAAATCCGCCGGGTGAAACCGCCGCAGCACGTCCTCGAAAGTGCCGCCGCCGCTGCCTAGCGGGAAGAATTCGCCGATCGCCTGGAGAGTGGCGTCGAAAATCCGCCAACGTCCGTCCTCGATCGGATCCGAATAGGCAAAGCGACTCCATACCGGCGTCAATCCGATCAGCCCGGCCAACCCGACGCCAACCGTGGTGAAACTCCCCATCAGCCCGTAGGCGTTGCGTCCGCCCAACCGGGTCGAGAACAGCGCGGTGCATAACAGAATGCCCAGCATCGCCAGACTGACCCCGGCGCGGGAGCGGGTGAACACCAACCCCAGCAGGATGATCAGCGCCACCGCGCCGTACAGCGTCGCCTGATCGATCCGGCTCACGCTGAAGCGCGCCAGCCATTGGCGCACGGTCCGTTTGCGCCGGCCGCCGCCGATATGTCGGGGCAATCCGTGGCCGACCGTGGCCGCCAGCAGCGCCAAGGCCACCGGTAGCCCCATTTCCAGCAGACCCGCCAGATGGTTGCGGTTAACGTAGGTACCCGAGGCGTTGCCGCCCATCAGCGTGTTGCCAAACCGGAACGCGCTGTCCGCTCCATCGCCGTACTGAATCAAGCCCAGCAGCGCCTGAGCAGCGGCGATTCCCAGAAACACCTGCGCCAGCGCCAGCAGTTGCCGGCCGGACAGGCAGCTCGCCGCCACAAACACCGCCAGCGGCGGCAACAATGCCAGCCAAGCCGCCTCGGTCGAGGACGGAACCAGCGAAATCGCCCGCCAGTCGAAGCCGGCGACGACGCCCGAGCCAGCCAGACGCAGCGCCCCGGCATAGTATTCGCGTCCGGGCAAACCCGCCCAAAGCGCCAGCGGCACCGGCAACAACTGCATCAACGGCAGCAGAAAGAGCGCGATAAGGAACACCCGCACCGGCCGGGACAGCGCCGAGGGTTGAACCGGCCTCACTCCTCCCCAAACCAAACCGGCCAACAGCACCAGCGCCGCCAGCTCCATGACCAGCAACGGCAGCGGCTGGTTGCCACCCCAGTACAATGGCGCGAACACCAGCAGGGCGGATAGCCCATAAAACAGAACCGCACCGCTTTCGGCGGCGCGGTTCGTGGTGGAACCCGACAGCACGTTCGACCCCCAACGCGACCGGATATAAAGCTACTAGGGAGGAGTAGAAGAAGTAGCGGCCGTCGCGTCCTGATTGTTATTCGCTATGATGGCCGCACCGACCAGCACCCCACCCAGCACGGCGACGATGGTCCCGCCGCTAACGGTGCCCACCGCGGCAAGCCCGGCGCTGGTGGCGGTGGTTCCGCCCGTCCCAGCAACGCCAGCACCCGCCCGCAAACCCGCCACGCAAAGGCTCGATAGATCCTCGACCAGCACTCGCTCCTTCTCTCCCAACCGCGTCCGGCAGCCATCGAACACGACCACGACCCGGCTACCCGCTTCGGTGACGATCAGGTCGTCGCCCATGACAGGTCTTCTCGAACGCACTTGCGCCCGACCCTCTCCTTCGCCGACGAACACGTCACCCTTCGGCTGCTTCAATCCCGCCACCAAGTCCTTGCCGGTTTTGGAACCATCCAAAACACCTTCCTTGCACCGGGCTCTTAATTCTTCGACCTTGACGCGCTCGCCGGGACCGACTTCCACCTCGCAGCCTTTGAAAACCACAGTAAGCTCGCTGTCCTTCTCGGTGATCAACCGAGTGTCGTTCTGGACGCCCATGTTCTGCCGGGCCGGCGCCCGGACGCCGCGCTCTTCCACAAAGGTGCTGCCCTTTGGCTGTTCCAGCCGTGCGTCCCAGCCGCCGCCACCGGTTGTCGCGCCAGCGGCGTTCGCCCGTGGGGGATTGGCCGGTGAGGGACTGGCCTGGGCGGGACCGGGTGCCGCCGCCGGTAACGGACCCGCCTGACCGATCCGAGTATCCTGAAATCCGTCGATGGTGCGGACGCGAGCCTGGCTCTGGCGACATTGTCCGGGCTCCCCGATAGCCAGCAGACCGTTCTCGGGCACCGCCACCGCGCAGCCGTCCGGATACACGACTTCCGCCCGGCCGCCGGCGACCGCCACCACCCGGTTGCCGGCGTACAAGGGCAAGCCATCCTGGGCCGGCCCCATCGTCGTGGCTTGACCGACAAATACCCGCCCCTGCGACCGCCGCAGCACGGCCGAGGGCTCCATCGCGCTGGCCACGGCGGCGTATCCCGCCAAAACCAGCGCCAAACTCACAGTCATCGCTTGTGTTTTCATGATTCGTCAAACCTCACTACTTTCCATCGCCACAGCCACCACACTCGCCTGACAGGCGATACAGTACATTCTCGAGTATACGGCAAGCGAACACGGACGTTGAGGTTTCGCCAACTTGAAAATATCGGCGGCAGCCTTACCGGAAACCGGAAGAAAGACCGCTAACCCTGCCGGCTGATCGCCAGATCGTCGAACCAGACGCCGCCCTGAGCTTCGAAATCCAGTTCCGCCCGACCCTCCAGTTCCAGCCGCAACCATTGCACCGGGCAATCCGCCCCTGGAACGGTGAAATCCTGGGTGAAAGACTGCCAGTCGTCGGAACCGATAAAGGATGGACCCTCCGCCAGCAGTCGGTCGCCCGACTCGCCGCAGCGCACCGTCCAACGCAGGCCACGCTCCGCCTGCAAGCCATCCGGACGCACCCGCCCTTGCAAGCGATAGCGGCCCGGCTCCAGATACAGCGGTTGCCGAACGTGCTGGAAACGCACCCGCTGGCCGTTGAAGGCCACATGCAGGGCTTTGCCGCCGCGGGTGCCGTAGGTCTCGGTGATTTCGACCAGCGCCCCGCTCGGCGTCGAAATACGCCAATCGAAACCCAAACCGGTCACCGGCAGTTCGAAGCCGCCGTTATAGAGATTCCCCAAACCCTGTTGCTGGCGCTCGTCTAACCCGCTCAACCAGGCTAGATACGTCTCCAGCCAGTGTCCTTCCCGCCATAACCGCTCCAAGTAGACCTGCTGTTCGGCGACGCTGGGCAGTTTTCCACCACGCTCGCGGTTTCGATACAAAAAGACCACCGCTTCCAGGTGCGCCGCCCGGGCCGCGACATAGGCGAAGAATCCGTTCCACCACGGCGGCGGATCGGCCAGCAGCGGCCGCAACAACGGGCGAGCCTCGGCGCTCTCGACCCAGCGCAGCAGCAGCGGATACAACTGATCGGCGGTTTCCGGCCGATTTCGCAGTAGCATATCCCAACGCGCCAGCGCCCGATCCGGCCGGCTCTGCGCCAGCCAGAATGCCGCCGAGCGGGCCAGCACCGGCGTGCGCATCGGCCCCAGCGCATCGGCCGTTTCCGCCAACGCGACCGCCGGCTGACCGGCTCCCGCCCGCAGTTCGGCCAGCGCGAGATAGACCAGCGCATCGGTGGGATTGGCCCAAGCCGCCGCCTGCAACAGCCGCCCAGCGGCGGTCGGGTCGCGCCCGGCCAGCGCCAGACCCTGCCGGTACAGCGCCACCGGTTGGCCACCCCGCCAGCGCAGTGCGCCGGCGTCGGCTTCCGGCGTGTCCCGGCCGGCATAGTACTCGGCCAGCCCGGTCACCAACACCCGCCAGGCCAAAACCGCACCCAGCAGGGTCAGAACCGCCGCCCCGATCACCTTGTTCGTCACGGCCATGTCCGTGGATTCCTTCGGTCGTCGCGCGTTGCCACTTTCCACTCAATGTCCGGGCCAGTCGTAATCGATGGCCACGATGGATGGCTGCCCGTCCCGCTTGCTCACTGCGAAGCGGATTGTGCCCGCCAACTGAATCGAAGCACCGGTATCACGCCGTCGCAACCACACTTCGTAGCGGCCGACGGCGCTGGCGGAGCCACCGTTGTACGCCCAGCGCAGATCGTGCAATTGCATCCGCCGGATCCAGTGCGCGCCGAACAGCGTTCCGTAATCACGACGGATGCGGTCGAGGTCGACTCCCTCCTTGCCGCGGGCGTCGGCCGCGAACAGCGCCATCAATCTGTCCAGATCGCCGCGCCGGTAGGCATCGGCATAGCGCCCGATCAGTTCGTCCAGTTCCTGGATGGTTGGCGCACCGGCGTCCGGGGCGGCGGCCAACCGCGATTCGCCCGCCGGTTCCGCCTGCCGAACCGGCTCGGGTCGCACCCGTCCGAGCCGGGTTCGCTCGGCCTGTTCCCGCTCGGTCCGCAAGGCCTCGGCCAGCCGTTCGGCGCTGGCCTGCTCGGCTTGAAGTTCTTCCAGTTTCGCCTGCCCGGCCACCAGCCGCTCGCTCCGTGCCTGTTCCGCTTGAGCCTGCTCGGCTTTCAACCGCTCCAGCTTCGCCTGCTCGGCCACCAGCCGCTCGCTCCAGATGCGTTCGGCGCGCAACTGTTCGGCACGCAACTGTTCTTCCAAGCGGGTCCGCTCCACCCGCATCTGTTCCAACAGCGCTTCATCAGCCGCCAGCCGCTCCCGGCGGGTCTGTTCCATGTGCTCCTGGGCGGCGCGGCTGTCGCTGGCCTGTTGGCGGGCGTGGCGCTCGCGCTGCCCCAGCGCCTGCCAGTCCGGCGCGGTCAGCAGCGCGGCGATGGCGCTACGGTCGGCGGAATCGGCGAACGACTCCGGCTCCGTGGCAACCGGGCCGGCGACGAGCGCGGGTCCGGTGGGCGCGGCGGCTTGCGGTCGGGTTTCATAAATGCCCCAAACCGCCAGCACCGCCGCCAAGGCAAACCCACCCAGCACCAAACCCGGCAGCCAGCGGCGCGGCGCGGCGGCCCGGGCACGACAACGGACGGACAGGCGCCGCCGCCGACCCGGGGGGTGCACCGGGGTCACTGGGGGAGATTCGGTTGGGCGGGTGGCAACCGGAACGATCACCCGTGACGGCGATTGCGACCGTCGGGCGTCGTAAGCCACGCGGGATTGGGGACGGGACAACACGGTCCAGGCTTCGTTGACCCGGCTGGCGAAATGATCGGTCCAGCCCTCGCCGCCGGTGCGGTCGGGGTGAAACAACCGCATCAGCAATCGGTGGTGTTCCTTAAGCTGTTGGACCGTCGCGCCGGGCTCGAGTCCCAACACGCGGTAAAGACTGGCGTCGCGGGCGAAGCAAAGCTGCTGGACCAGAAACCGGGCGGCGGCGCACAGTTCGTCCACCTTGGCCCCGGTTTGACGGATGGCGCTCTCCAGCGTTTCCGGCGAACCGTTAGCCAGCCACAGCAGGCGGGTCATATCCGGCGGCAGCGGCGCGGCGGCAGCCAGACGGTCCTGATGGGACAGTGGGGCGCGGTAGCAGGCCAGCGCCAGCTCGAAGATATCGAGGCCGGGATCGGTCATGCCGTGCGCCTCACGCTTCCGCCTTCATCTCCTCGACCGGCAGTTTTTTGGTATCGGGCGTGGTCTCGCCGTAGTAACCGGTGTGGTAGTAGTAGTAATAGCTGCGGTAATACCCGTAGGCGCCGGGCCGGGCCTCCAGCTTGGTCAAGATGGTGCCCAATACGTGCACCCGCGCCCCGCGCAACCGTTTGAAAGCACCCTGCACGTAGCCACGAGGCGTACTGCCCATTTCCACGGTCAACAAGGTGCCTTCGCAAAGATTGCCGATGATCAGCGCGTCGGCCAAACCCAGCAGCGGGGGGCTATCCAACACCACCTGATCGAATTTCTCGGCGGCCAGCGTCAGCAACGCCACCATCCGGCCGGACGACAGCAGTTCGGCGGGGTTGGGCGGCAGCGGCCCGGACGGGATGGCGAACAGATTGGCGATGAGCGTAGGCCGGGTGATGTCGGCCGGCTGCACCTCCCCGCCGGCCAGGTAATTGGTCAACCCGGTCTGGTTGTCGAGCTTCAGGGTCTTGTGGAGCGAAGGCTTGCGCAGGTCGGCCTCGACCAGCAACGTCCGCTTGCCGGACTGGGCGAACTGGATGGCCAGGCTGACCGCCGTGGTGCTCTTACCCTCGCCGACCATGGCGCTGGTTACGGTCAGCAGCCGGGGCACGCCGCTGGCGGTCGAAAATTGCAGGGCGGTGCGCACCGAGCGGTAGGCTTCGGCGAAGGCCGAGCGCGGGTCGTCGTGGCCGATCAGGGCGATGGGGCGCCCGTCGCCGCGCTCCTGTTTGGTCATCGGGATCACGCCCAGCACCGGCAGGCCCAGCAGCTTTTCCAGATCCTCGGGTTTGCGGAAGGTGTCGTCGAGATGCTCGAACAGGAAGGCCAAGCCGATCCCGCCCAGCAGGCCCAGGATCAGCGCCATCCAGGCGTTCTTGCGCAGGTTGGGCGTGTAGGGGGCGCCGGGCGCCTTGGCCTCGTCCACGATCGAGATGTTGTTGGTGCCGATCCCGGCCGCCACCCCGACTTCCTTGAAGCGCTGCAACAGCCCGTCGTACAGCTCGCGATTGGTATCCACCTCACGGCGCAGGATGTTGAACTGGATGCTGCGGCCTTGCAGCGCCAGCACTTCCTGCTTGAGCTGGTCGAGGTTGGCGCGCAGCAACGCTTCCTCGGCCTTGGCCGCCTCGTAGCTGGCGGTGATCGCCGCCCGAATGTTGCCGATTTCCAGGTTGATCATGTTGTCGACCTGGCCGATCTGGTTGCGCAGTTGCACCATGGTCGGATAGGCCGGCTTGTAGATGCTGAGGTTGTCCTGGTACTGGGTCTCCAACTTGGCCTTGGTCTGCTTGAGGTCCTGAATGATCTTGCTGTCCAATACCTGGCTCAGCCCCTGACCGCGGGTGCCCAGCATCTGCCGGTACATCGCCTCGGCGGCGATCCGCCGCTTTTCCGCCTCGCCCAGGGCGGCGTTGGTGGCCGACAGATTCTGGCCGACGATGCTCTCCTTTTCGCCGACGGTGATGATCTCTTCCCGGCGGGAAAAGTCGACCAACCCCCGTTCGGACTCCTCCAGCTTGGCCTTGACCTGCTGCAACCGCTCTTGCAGAAAGTTGCGGGCGTAGGTGGACGCATCGAAGCGCCGTTCCAGATTCATGTTGATATAAGTCTTGGCCAGGGTATTAAGAACGGTGGCAGCCAACTTGGGGTCGGGGCTATCGTAGCGCAGGATGACCAGTCGCGACCTTGGCACCGGCTCGACCGCCAAGCCGCCCAGGAACGCGCCGATGGCGCCCTCGACGCGGGCGGTTTCCGCCGAGGGCGCGGATTTTGCATCCTGTTTCCCGGATTCAATCTCGGCGTCGCTGGTTTTCGGCAACCAACCGACCAACCAGCTCTTCAGTTGCGCGCCCAGCGAGGGCGGCGGCGGGGTGTCCGCCTGCCGGTCGGCCAGGCCCATCTGGTTGATCACCCGCAAAGCCAGGCTGCGACTCCTCAACAGTTCGTACTGGGTCTGGTAGTAATCCGGACTGCCGATCGAAGTATCGACCGACCCCATCTGCTGGTTCTGGAAAACCCGGATATCCTCGCGGTCGATCTGCAAGGTCAGGCTGGCGCGGTAGATCGGGGTCTTCAGGTAGGTGGCGGTCACCACCGCCGCGACCACGATGCCGGTAAAAATGAGGATGGTCCAGCGGCGCTTGAGAACGACCTGCCACAGTTCGCGGAGGTTGAAGCTTTCCCCCTCCGACTCTTCCTCGAAAGGCTGATAGTTCCGCGGCGGGGCCGCCATGGGAACGCCAACCTGGCGTTCGGTCAGGGCGCGTCCCGGCGGCTGAGAACTGGCCGGGTGTTGGGGCAATTCGGGAGTGTTCATCAAGCGCTGGATCAGGTAGGGGTTCTGTTTCAGGGGGCGATAAGCCAGAACGGCAGGACGAATTCCATGATTTCCTTGGCGGTGGCCTTGAATCCCGACGTTTCGACGTGGACGACGTCCTCACCGAGTACTTCGGGATCCGGCGCCTTGCCGTCGCGGATCGCCTCCAGATCGTATTGCCGCATTTTGCGCATGCCGTCCGGCTCGGAGCGCAGCACCATGGCCGTGCCGGTCGCCACGTTGGTCGTGCCGCCGGCGCCGGCCACCACCTGCAACAGGGTGGTCCGTCCCTTGAGCGGATACACGCCCGGACTCTTGACCGAACCCACCACCGTGGCCCGCTGGCTGGTGAATTCCTCAATGAAAATGGTGACTTGTGGATTCTGCAGATAGTCCTTGGCCAACCGGGTTGCGATATCGGCCGCCAGTTGCTCGCCCGTCCGGCCCGCCGCCTGCACCAGGCCGACCAGCGGCAGGGAGATCTGACCTCGGGAGTTGACTCGAACCGAACGGTTCAGACTCTCGACGCCAAACACCTCGACCTTCAGTAAATCCTGCGGGCCGATGAAATAGTCGCTCGGCGCCTCGACCGGCGCGGTGGCGATCGCCGACGTTGGAGGCGCACCCGCCACCGCAACGGGAGCGGCGGATACCTGGACCATGGCGGCCACGGGACGCGACGCAGCGGCCGGATCGGCGGGCGTGGAAACCGGCGCGGCGGCGGCCGGATCGGCGGTGGGCGACGTACCGGCGCATCCAGCGACGCCAAGGAAAACCATCCACAGCACCGTCATCCCCGCAAACACTTTCTCAGCCCGCACGCTCGCACACCTCGGATTTAGTGATCATCGACTTGAAACCGTTCAGTACCGACCCAACCATTTACCCAACATCGTCTTGACCGACTGCATCCATGGCGCGGTTGAAACCAACCCCGGCAGCGCCGGCATTCGATCCGGTTCGATATTATCCAGTATACCTTTAGGGCGCGTCCGCACCAGATACGTCGCCTCTTCCGCGCCCAGCCAGCACTCCGCCGCGCGCTGCCCCTCCGCCAACAGCGGCGGTCGCCGATCCGCGCCATGCGAATCGGTGGCCAAAATGTGAACCCAGCCTTCATCCAGCAACCGCTCGCCCCAATATTGCGCCGCTGGACCGAATCGGCCGGTCAGGCTGCCGGCGGTCACTTGCAGCCAGGCGCCCCTACGCACCAGTTCCACGAAAGCGCCGTAATGGTCCTCGATCCAGCTCAAGCGCTCGGGGTGGGTGATCACCGGCACGTAGCCGGCGGTCAACAGGTCGAACACGGTTTCGCCCAGGCGCGGCGGCGCCACATGATGCGGCGGCTCCAACAGGAAATAGCGGCCGCCGTGCAGCGACGGCACCCGGCCGGAGCGCAGGCCGTCCACCAAATCCCGCGCGAGATGGGTATCGGCGCCGTGGGTCAGCCGCAGCGGAATATCGGCATCGATCAGCCGGCGCTGGAGTTCCGCCACCGCCCGGCGGATGGACGGACCGTCGTTCTCGTACAAGCCCGGATAAATGTGCGGCGTGCAGGCGACGATTTCGATGCCATCGGCAACGGCGATGCGGGCCATGGCCAGCGCGGTTTCCAGGTCCGGTGCCCCATCGTCGATCCCCGGTAACAGATGGCAGTGCAAGTCGATCATGCTCGTGAAACCTGGATGTGGCGGCTTAGCCGTGAAAAGTCAAAATAATCGTCGTCTGGATGATACTCGTCGCAAAAAAGCGGAATCCCGCTGGTCGCCACCGTCAATGCCTCAGCGCCCCGACACCTCGCTGCTCCAGATACCAGGCGTAGGTGGCGGCGATACCCTCGCGCAGGGGGATGCGGGCTTTCCAGCCCAGCGCATGGAGCCTGGACACATCGAGCAGCTTGCGCGGCGTGCCGTCGGGCTGGCTGGGATCGAAAACGATCGCCCCGGAATAGCCAACAATACCGCCGATCAGCTCGGCCAGCTCGCGAATGGCGATATCCTCGCCCACGCCGACATTGATAATGCGCTCGTCGCCGTAATGCCGCATCAAAAACAGCGCGGCGTCGGCCAGGTCGTCCACATGCAGGAACTCGCGGCGGGGTGTACCGCTGCCCCAGACGGTCACGCTCGGCGCATCGGCGATCCGGGCCTCGTGAAACTTGCGGATCAGCGCCGGCAGGACATGGGAGTTGGCCAGATCGAAGTTATCGCCGGGACCGTACAAGTTGGTGGGCATCAGGCTGATGGCGTCGAAACCGTACTGGCGGCGATAGGCCTGACAGGTCTTGATGCCGGCGATCTTGGCGATGGCGTACCACTCGTTGCTCGGTTCCAATGGCCCGGTCAACAGGCTGTCCTCGCGGATCGGCTGCGGAGCCAGCCTGGGGTAGATGCAGGAGGAACCGAGAAACTGCAACTTCTTCACCCCATGGCGCCAAGCGGCATGAATCACACTAGTCTGAATCGCCAGGTTGTCGCGAATGAATTCAGCCGGGGAGCGGGCGTTGGCGTGTATGCCACCGACCTTGGCTGCCGCCAGAAACACGTAATCCGGGCGCTCGGCATCGAAAAAGGCATCGACCGCCGCCGGGTCGGTCAGATCGAGTTCGGCGTGGGTGCGGACGAGGAGTTGGGAATAACCGGCCTGTTGCAGGCGGCGGACGATAGCCGAACCCACCAGCCCCCGGTGGCCGGCGACGTAGATGCGGGCATCGTGCTCCATGGTCTTACTCCTGGTGATCGAAGGCGCGGTAGCCGGCCGACTTGACCAAAGCGTCGCATTGAGCCTGGCGCAGATCTTCACGCGCCATCTCGGCGACCAGCTCGGCGAAGGTGGTGCGCGAGGTCCAGCCGAGTTTTTCGCGGGCCTTGCCGGGATCGCCGAGCAGGGTTTCGACCTCGGTGGGGCGAAAGTAGCGCGGATCGACCCGGACCACGACGCGGCCGACCAGCGCCCGAGCGCTCTCGGTCAAGCCGGCCGGTTCGAGCTCGACTGCGGCGACCGTGCCCGTCTCGGCGACGCCCTCCCCTTCCCAGCGCAGCGCCAGGCCGAGCGCTGCGGCGGCCCGGCTGGCGAACTCGCGCACGCTGTGCTGTTCGCCGGTGGCAATCACGTAGTCGTCGGGCGCGTCCTGTTGCAACATCAGCCACTGCATCTCGACGTAATCGCGGGCATGGCCCCAGTCGCGCCGGGCCGACAGGTTGCCAAGGTACAGACAATCCTGCAAGCCGAGGGCGATACGGGCCAGGGCGCGGGTGATCTTGCGGGTGACGAAGGTCTCGCCGCGCACCGGGCTTTCGTGATTGAACAGGATGCCGTTGCTGGCGTGCAACCCGTAGGCCTCGCGGTAGTTGACGGTGATCCAATAGGCATAAAGCTTGGCGACGGCGTAGGGCGAGCGCGGGTAGAAGGGCGTGGTTTCCCGCTGGGGGGTTTCCCGTACCCGACCGTACAGTTCGGAGGTGCTGGCCTGGTAAAAGCGGGTTTTCCGCTCCAACCCCAGGATGCGGATGGCTTCGAGCAGGCGCAGGGCGCCGAGCCCATCGGAGTTGGCGGTGTACTCCGGTTCTTCGAAGGAGACGGCGACATGGCTCTGGGCGGCGAGGTTGTAGAGTTCGTCGGGCCGCACCTGTTGGAGGATGCGGATCAGGCTGCTGGAATCGGTCAGATCGCCGTGATGGAGAATGAAGCGGCGATCCGGCTCGTGCGGGTCCTGGTAGAGGTGATCGATGCGGTCGGTGTTGAACAGCGAGCTGCGGCGCTTGATACCATGGACGGTGTAGCCCTTGGCGAGCAGGAATTCGGCCAGGTAGGCGCCGTCCTGGCCGGTAACGCCGGTGACGAGAGCGGTCTTGTTCATGGAATTTGAGAAGTCGGAGTGGCTGGGGCATAAGGCAGGGCAGACCGGGATGTCCTTGGGCATCGAGACCTTCAGCCCGGACGGATAAAGAACTGCGGCAGTTTTTGCAGGTTCTTCAACAGCAGCGCGCCCAAGCCGCCGACCCGATTATGCCGGAGGGCGCGGTAATCTTCCCACGATTTCCGCAGCAGGCTGCGCGGGGAGCGGTTGCTGGCGCCACCCGTGCGCATGTGCACCAGCACTTCAGGAATGTAGGCACAGGCGATCCGTCCGGCGCCGAGAAAACGCAACAGACAGTCGTAGTCGGCGGCGATGCGGTAGCCGGAGTCAAAGCCGCCGAGCCGCTGGTACACCGCGCGGCGGGCGTAGAAGGTGGGATGCGGCGGCATCCAGCCCCAGGCGAGCCGGCGCGGCCGGTAGGAACCAGCCCGCCAGCAGCGGACCACGCGACCGGGATCGTCCCGGCGGACGTAAAGCAGGTCACCGTAGCAGGCGTCCACGCCGGGATCGGTCAGGGCGGCGGCCACTCGCGACAGCACCCGATCATCGGCATAGCGATCATCGGCGTGCAGAAAACCGACAATGTCGCCCATGGCCAGGCGCAGGCCCTTGTTGAGCGCATCGTAAATCCCCTCGTCCGGCTCGCTGATTACATGGTCCAGCCGCCCGGCGTAACGCTGGATCACCTCCTGAGTCCCATCGGTGGAAGCGCCGTCGATGACGATCAACTCCAGGTCGGAATGATCCTGAGCCAGCGCCGAATCGAGCGCGTCGGCCAGCGTGGCGCGACCGTTGCGCACGGCGGTGATAACGGAAATTTTCATCGAAAGTTTGGATAAAGATGGGGGAAAGACAGGTTCTGACCCCTGGCCCCTGTTTACGTCCTGCTCACCACCCACTCGCCCAGCACCAACAGATCCATGTGGGTGCGCAGGAAACAGTCGAGTGCTTCCTCGGGTCGGCACACCACCGGTTCGTTCTCGTTGAACGAGGTGTTGAGCACCATCGGCACCCCGGTCAGGTCGCGGAAGGTTTCGATCAGGCGGTGGTACAGCGGGTTGGTGGCGCGGTGGACGGTCTGCAAGCGGCCGGAGCCATCGACATGGGTAACGGCGGGAACGAGCGGGCGCTTCTCCTCTCGAATCTGGAAGACCTGCATCATGAACGGCACCTCGTCCTCGTCCTCGAACCAGTCGGCCACCGCTTCGCGCAGGATGGAGGGCGCGAACGGCCGAAACGATTCGCGGCGTTTGATCTTGCGGTTGAGGATGTCCTTCATGTCGGGCCGCCGTGGATCGCAGACGATGGAGCGATTGCCCAGCGCTCGCGGCCCCCACTCCATCCGCCCCTGGAACCAGCCGACCACTTGCCCGTCCGCCACCGCCCGCGCGGTCAGCCGGCATCGTTCCTCCACGTCGGCGATCCGCTCCACCCGGCAGTGCTGGGTTTTCAGCTCCTCACGCCGCATCTCCAGCGCCTCGCCGAGTTCGGCCTCGCCGAACCGGGGTCCCCAGTAGGCATGATCCATGTGAAAGCGCGGCCCGGCGGCATTGAGTCGGTGCCAGGTCACGAAGGCCGCGCCGATGGCTCCACCGGCGTCGCCGGCCGCCGACTGGACGTAAACCTGGCGGAACGGCGTCATGCGCCGCACCTTGCCGTTGGCCACCGAGTTCATGCCGCAACCGCCAGCGATAGCAACGGCGTCGAGCCGATGGCGGGCGTGCAACGTGTCGAGCAGATGAAAAAACGCTTCTTCGTACAGGGCCTGGACCGACCGGGCGATATCGTGGTGGCGCGACTCCAGCGGCTGATCCGGAGCGCGGGCCGGGCCGAGCAGGTCTTCCAGCGCCGGGCTGTATAACCGGCCGACGGTCGGGGAGCCATCGGACCATTCATAGTCGATCTTTTCGCGATGGTGACGGAAGTAGTCCAGATTCAGGCGGAAACCGCCACCGTCTTCCAGCCGGACGATGCGGCGCATGGCGTCCAGATGGCGCGGTTCACCGTAGGGCGCCAACCCCATGACCTTGTACTCGTCTCCGTAGTGGGGAAAGCCAAGATACTGAGTTAGGGCTTGATAAAAGATGCCGAGCGAGTGCGGGAAATAGACCTGGTCCTCGACCTCGATTCGCGCACCCCGCCCCACGCCCCAGGCGGCGCTGGCGAAATCGCCAAAGCCATCCACCGACACCACGACCGCTTCCGGAAAGGGCGAGACATGGAAGGCCGAAGACAGATGGGCGAGGTGGTGCTCGACGGCGTGGACCTGGCCGCTGAAATGCGGGCCGGGGAAGGCACGGGCCAGATGTTCGGCAACGCTGGCGCGTTCCTGCTTATTGCGCAACCGATCCAGCACCAGACCAAGGTCGGGACGATGAGCCAGGGTGTAACCGATCTTTTTCCATAGATGGGCGGTGCGATCCTGATTGACGGCGAGGTGATCGATGGCATCCAAGCCGATGCCGGCTTCGCGCAGGCAGTAGCGGATCGCCTCGCCGGGGAAGCCGGCCCAGTGCTTGACGCGGCGGAAACGCTCTTCCTCCGCCGCCGCGACAAGCTGGCCATCGCGCACCAGGCAGGCGGCGGAGTCACCGTGGAAAGCGTTAAGGCCGAGGATCAGCATCGATGGATATTCCTTAAAGCGCGGATGGGGGCGTCAAGAGTCAAAGGTTGGAAATTCAGGGATCAGCAGCCTCGCCCCTGATCTTTCCTGCTCCGCATCCACACCCACGCCGTGCGGATGATCTCCTCCAGCGCGGGAATGGCCGGACGCCAGCCGAGCATGTCCCGCGCCTGGATCGCGCTGCCCACCAGCCAGGCCGGGTCGCCGGGTCGGCGCGGGTCGATCCGGTAGCGGATATCGGCGTCCGTTACCCGCCGGGCGGTTTCGATGACCTCCCTGACCGAGTAGCCGGCGCCGTTGCCCAGGTTATAGGCTTCGGCACCCTCCGCTCGATCCGCCATCAGCCGGTCGGCGGCAAGCAGATGAGCGACGCACAGGTCGGCGACGTGAATGTAGTCGCGCACGCAGGTACCGTCCGGGGTGGCGAAGTCGTCGCCGTACACCGCCAGTTGCGTTGCGCGCGGGTCGCCGCCGGCCCGCATCCGTGCGGCTTCGCGCAACACCAGCGGGATCAGATGGGTTTCCGGCTCGTGCCGTTCGCCCAGGCGACCGGCGGGATCGCAGCCGGCGGCGTTAAAGTAGCGCAGGCTGATGCTGGCCAGGCCATAGGCTTGGGCGTCATCCCGCAGGATCTGTTCGACGATCAGCTTGGTCCAACCGTAGGGATTGACCGGCTGCTGGGGGTGGGTTTCGGTGATCGGCCGCTCCAGGGGTTCGCCGTAGGTGGCGCAGGTGGAGGAGAACACCAGGTGCCGAATCCCGCTGGCCCGCATCGCCGCCAGCAAATTAAGGGTGCCCGTGACGTTGTTGTCGTAGTAGCGCGCCGGGTGCTGGACCGACTCGCCGACGTAAGCCAGCGCGGCGAAGTGCATCACCAGCTCATAGTCGCGCGCGGCGAAGCAGCGGCGCAGATCGTCGGCGGAACGCAGGTCGCCCTCGATCAGTTCGGCCGACCCAACCGCATCGCGATGGCCGCGCGACAGATTGTCGAACACCGCGACCCGATGGCCGGCATCCACCAGCATTTGCACCATGTGCGAACCGATGTAGCCGGCGCCGCCAGCCACCAGAATCGAATGAGGCATCAAACCATTCCCCGTCCAGGTTCTGAGCGATACACGATGACGATCCTCATTCCTCGCTCGCCTGCTCGCTCAGGACCGCCAGCCAAGACTCGCCGTCGGCGCAGTCCAGCAACGCCTCGCCGAGTCGCTCCAGGGTCTCCGACGCCGTCACTCGCGCCAGCAACGGCGCGCTCCGCTCCGCCACCGCCGCACCGAAGCGATGCCGCGTTTGTCGCAGCAACAGGTTGCGCTCCGAATCCAGGCCCTGTTGCAGGCCCTGTTGCAGGCCCTGTTGCAGGCCCTGTTGCAGGCCCTGTTGCAGGCCC
>JAPUDV010000112.1:37168-47104 GCA_027492875.1 Candidatus Competibacteraceae bacterium
TGACGTTTCCAGTTTTCCGACCATTCACGCAGGTTTTCGGACAGCATGGCGCGGATCTCCTCCAAGTCGTTCAGTTCGGGTAACTCTACATCGGGCAGGCGGGCCTTGAGAAACACCCGCTTGAGCCAGATCAGAAAAGAACGGCGTACCTCGATCTGTTCGGGATCTCGCAACCAGTCCGCGAGGGCGACCAGCACCGATTGTACCCGCCGGGGATCGTGGCTGTTCTCCAACCGGAATAAAGCGGCCACCAGGTTGCGCATGGTGGCCAGATCGGCGTCGGCGTAAGCGCTTTCGTCGATCAGCAGGTAGCGCAGGCGCGGCTGATAGGGTTCCAGCGCCGCCGGACCGGCATCGATCAATTCGGCCAGTTCGCGCGCGGCGGTCCAGCGCCGTTTGCCGTTGTAGAGCACCACCGGCAGGACCGGGGGCAGGCGCCGCCGCCGGCCGAGTTGCCGGTTGTGGATCAAATCCTGGTAGAGCAGGTTGACGTAATTGAACAGCCGCGCTGCCATGAAGGGATGCACGCCGGACTGGAATTCGAGCAGGATGTAGACATAGAGCCAGTCCGTTCCCCAGCGCAGCCGCCAGATGACGTCACTGCGGCGTTCATCGAGCCGGTCGTCGATAAATTCGGTGGGATATTTTTCCAAGGTGCCGAAATCGATCTCGCCGATCCAGTCCTGGCGGACGAAGCCGACCAGCAGGTCGCGAACCATTTCGGGATGGGAAAACAGCCGTTTGTAGCCATGATCGTGGTCGGTCATGGCGTTATCAATCCCTCGCCAAGCGCTGCACCCGCTTCACTTGCGCGCGACCGCGACCAACGACTTGGCCAGCGGCGGAATCCGGCCTACTCGAATGAACTCGATCTGCTGGAAGCCAACCTCTTCCAGCAAGGCCCGCAAGGTCCGCGCCGAGAAGAACTTGATATGCCCGCCGTCCCATAAGGGGCCGAGGTGATCGTCCCACTTTCCCGCCAGCGCCAACGCCAGATTTTTGAGGTAACCGTGATAGGGGGTTGAAAGCACGCCTACCCCCCCCGCTCGATCAGGTCGTAAAACGTTCGAGCAAACCTGCGGGGATAAAAACAATGTTCGATGACTTCCAGGCTGACCACCAGCGGAAAACTTCCGTACTGACCGGCAAGATCATCGTAAGCATCGCCGACCGCCGCGCGCAGATGCGGATATGCCTTCTGAGCCGCCGTGATGCCGCTTTCCGAGGGGTCGATGCCCGCGACCGAGAAACCCAGCGCGCTCAATAAATTCGCGATAGCGCCGTTGCCGCAACCGATTTCGAACGCTCGCCTTTCCGGCCAATCCCGCGTCTCGACGATGCGGCGCAGAACCGGCCAAAGATAATGGTTCGACCAAGTCAAGTCGGCGTTCCCATAACGGTACTCAGCGGAGAGGTTCTGCTTCATCCGTGCCTCGCTCACATCCGGTTCCGGCGCGCGTCATACTTCTTCACGGCGACCATGGTTTGATACATCGCCCGCATCAGGCAAAACAGAAATCCGTCCCGCCCGTCCAGAAAGCCGCGCCGCCAAAAGTAGGCGTACAGGAAATAAAGTAAGCCCCGTGCTGGCAACCGGGCAGCCAGTGCTTTCAAGACTGCGCGCCGTTCGAGCGCATCGCCGGTCACGAACTTGCTCCAGGGCGGCCTGTTTCCTGCCTGCTCCAACTCGTGCAGCGCATCCTTGCGGGAGTAGCGGTTTTGCCGTTCGAACCACTCGTCGATGCCCTTCAGGTTCTCGTCGATGAGATCGTGGTCCAAGTCGCGGATTCCACCCTGAACCGTCTGAGTTTCGGCGTGGCCACGATTGAGGTAACGAACCCGGTCTCGATGGATAAAGCGCACCACCCAGCTCGGATACAGGCTGCTGTACCTCAGCCACCGCCCCCACAGATAGAAACGGCGGCGCACTCGGTACGCGCCGACATCGGGCGGGCTATTCAAGGCTTTCTCGCCCAACTCGCGGGCCAGTTCCAACGGAACCCGCTCGTCCGCGTCCAGAATCAGAATCCAGGAATGACGGGGATCGGTATGATCCAGCGCCCAGTTGCGCTGGGAACCGAACCCTTCAAACCCGTGCTGGAAAAAACGGACGCCGCGCGCCCGACAGATCGCCTCGGTACGGTCGGTGCTGAAGGAATCCACCACGATCACGTCGTCGCACCAATCCAGCGCGGCCAAGCAGGACGGCAGGTGAATCTCTTCATTCAGGGTGAAGATCATGACGGTAACCGGGGTTGCGGTGTTCATGTCACCTTCCGACGCCGGGAAACAATAACCGGCAGGCGCGTGGGGAACAGAGCAAGACAGGCTGCTTCCATCCGCTCGGCGATGTCGCTCCAAGCGAAATGCGCCGCGACGTGCCGCTGGCCACGCTGACCGATCTCCAGCCGCTGCGGATTCTCGATCAACGCGCTGAGCGCCCGCGCCAAGGCTTTGGGGTCGCCCTCCACCACCACGCCCCCGCCCGACGCTCGCACCACCTCCGCCGCTCCCACCTCCGGCGTGACCAGGGCCGGACAGCCCCGCGCCAACGCCTCCAGCACCACATTACCAAAGTTCTCCGAGTAGGACGGCAGCACGAATACCTTGGCTGCCGCAAATAAAGCTTCCTTGTCGGCCCCACCCACCGACCGGGGCAAAAACGCGATCCGTTCCGCCACTCCATGCGCCGCCGCCAACCGTTGCAGTTCCGGCAGATAACCTTCCTCATCGTTGCCCACGATGGCCAAGTGACCGACCGGTGTTTCGGCCAGCGCCGGAATCAGCCGATCCAGACCCTTTTTCCAATGGATGCGGCTGAGAAACAAAATCAGCGGTTGATGGGCGGCGATGGCTTCGATCCCGGCACTCACCGGCTGACCGACAACGGACTCGGGCAGCTCGATGCCGTTGGGGACCACGATTACCGGCGGCAGGTGGAAGCCGAAGGGTCGTAGATCGTCCGCCTCGGTTGCGGACGTGACGTGAATCGCGGCGGCCCGTTCGAGGTTGCGCCGCTCGATCAGCAGGATCCAGGCGGTTTTCAGCCAGCGGCTCTTGCGGCGAATCAGGTCCTGGACCAGCATTCCGCGCGGCGACAACACATACGGCACGCCCGCCGCCCGCGCCGCCCGCGCCGCCGCCCAGGTCGGCCACAGAAACACCGAATGCAGATGAACCCGATCAAAACCGCCGATCTCCCGTCGCAGGGCGACCATCATCGGCGGCGACCAGTACAGCCGCCGCAAGCGCCGCGAGGGGAAATACCAGATCTTTACCCCGTCCAGATCGACCGGCTGGCCCAGCGGCACCGGGCTGTCGTCCGGCCCGTCCACGTTGGTGGTGAAAACGTGGACCTCATGACCGCGCGCCGCCAGCGCCTTGCACAAACCATGCACCGAGTAGATCGGCCCGCCGTAACGGGTGGCGGGCAGGTAGGTGGGCACAATGTGGAGCAGGCGCAAACCTCCCCGCTTCAGCGTCATCGGATGTCCTGTTTCGCTTTTGCAATGAGTTGGATCGGCCGAAACACCGTCAAACCACTATTGCCGTTTGTAGCCGCGATCACGGTCGGTCATGGTTCACGCTCTATCGCCGAACACCCGCCTGATCGTTTCGATCACGGCGGGCTGGTGTTCTTCCAGGCCCAGCCACAGCGGCAACCGGACCAGCCGGTCGGCGAGGCGGGTGGTGTTTTCCAGATCGCCAGCGATCCGGCCACAGCGTTGCCCCTGCGGCGAGGCATGCAGCGGCACGTAGTGGAACACGCAGTTCACGCCGTCCTGTTTAAGCCGGTCGATAAAAGCGGTGCGCTGTTCCAGGCTGTCGAGCAGCAGGTAGTACAGATGGGCGTTGTGGGTACAGGAGTCCGGGATGATGGGCCGGCGCAGACGTCCGGCGCGTTCCAGCGGTTCCAGAGCTTGGTGATAACGGTCCCAGATGGCCAGCCGCCGGGCGGTGATGTCTTCGGCCTCCTCCATTTGCGCCCACAGGAAGGCGGCGATGATCTCGCCGGGCAGGTAGGAGGAGCCGATATCGACCCAGGTGTATTTGTCCACCTGGCCGCGAAAGAACTGGCTGCGGTTGGTGCCTTTCTCGCGGATGATCTCGGCGCGGGCGATCAGGGTGGGGTCGTTGATCAGCAGCGCGCCGCCTTCGCCGGAGATGAGGTTCTTGGTTTCGTGGAAACTGAGACAGCCCAGATGACCGATGGAACCCAGCGGCCGGCCCTGGTAAGCAGACATGATCCCTTGGGCGGCGTCTTCGATCACCAGCAGGTCGTGGCGCTCGGCGATGGCCATGATGGCATCCATCTCGCAACCGACGCCGGCGTAGTGAACCGGGACGATGGCGCGGGTGCGCGGGGTGATGGCGGCTTCGATCCGGGTTTCGTCGAGGTTGAGGGTGTCGGGCCGGATGTCCACGAACACCGGCACCCCACCCCGCAGCACGAAGGCGTTGGCGGTGGAGACGAAGGTGTAGGACGGCAGGATCACTTCGTCGCCCGGCTGGATGTCGGCGAGAAGGGCGGCCATTTCCAGCGCGGCGGTGCAGGAATGGGTCAGCAGGGCCTTGCGGGCGCCGGTGCGGGCTTCGAGCCAGGTTTGGCATCGTTGGGTGAAACGGCCATCGCCGGCCAGTTGACCGTTAGCGTGGGCTTGGGCGATGTACCAGAGCTCCTTGCCGCCGATGTGGGGTTTGTTGAAGGGGATGCTCGTCACGTCAATTTTTCCTTGCGACCAGCAAGCGGGAACCACCAGCCGGAAAACGGATACCCGCCTGAATCAGAATCCGTTCAAGCATCATTACCCACCCCAGAGCGGTGTTGGCGATGCTTCCAATCCGCAATTCCGACATGGGGTCATTCTCGCCGACCGCGTGGTTTTTGCGCAGGCGAGATAGCCACAAGAGCGGTAGCAGCAGGGAAACGAAGGACGTTTCATACAGGGAGCTAAAACCAGCGGCGTTGACCTTATACCGTAGCTCGGCAGCGGTGTAGCGCCGCACATGGCAGGCCGACTCATCCTGTCGGCTCCACAGCCAGCGATGCTGAGGCACGGTCAGAATCAGACCGCCGCCCGGTTGCAGCGCGTTGTGGATTTCAGCTAGAACAAGTTCGTCCTCGATGATGTGTTCCAGCACATCGAAAGCACCGACCATGTCAAAGTGGGCCACAAACGGTAAATGCCGGGCATCCATTTGCAGGAATTCCGCGCTCGCAACCCGGTCGGCGGCGTAAGCAAGACCTGCGCTGAAGATTTCGCTGCCCGTGAGCAGCGCTTCGGGAAATACGGCGGCGATCCCCGACAACACGAAGCCGGTACCGCAGCCAATTTCCAGAACGCGGTGCGCTTGGGGAAAATAGCGCTGCATTACCTGGATGATCAGTTGGTTACGCGCCTGAAACCAGAAGTTGTCGGCTTCGAGCACGGCCAGTTCCGAATACAATCCCGCGCGGTAACCATCGCTGCTGTCAGCCAAGTCCGGCGCTAGGGCGGGAAATCCAGCAATGTTGGGCGGTTGATAGCCGCAGGCAGGACACGACCAATCGGCTCGATCAAACAACTGAACACAAGCGGGACAGCGTTTCAAGCAATCCCTCCGGCTTGCACGGAATTGTTGCCATTACCCCGAAAAACCCAGTATTTCTGTGCCAAAAAAAGCAGGGTGGCAACAATTGGAATGGCGAATCCCTGTATCCACGCATGAGGCCAGCCAAAATGATCAGCGAACGTGTACAGCAGGGCTAGGTTGAAGAAATAGCAAGCACCATAAACCGTAAAGTAACGCAGCATACTTTTCTGGATGTGGCCATGGTATTTGAAAGTCCAGCGCTGGTTGAAAAAGAAAGTCTGCAACGTCCCCACCAGATAAAGCAGGGTCATAGCGGTTTTATGGCCCAAGCCGAAAGTGGTCAAGGTTAGATAGAGCAGATAGAGAACGAGGTTGGAAGCCAAACCGACGATGACGAAGCGTAGGCTCTGGATACGCCAAGTGCTCACCCACCCTCCCGAACCCAGTGAAAGGTCATTTCCGGTTGTAAAAAACGGAAACCAAGCTTGACATAGAGATTCAATACCGCCACGTTTCGCGCCGAAATCGTGGTCATCACGCCATCTTGTCCTTCCGCCTGATGGTGGCGCAACATCATCCGCCAAACTCTCCAGCCATAGCCCCGCCCCTGCCATTGGGGAGCAATGGCGGTCAGGTGCCAATAAACCGATTGATTTTCCTTAGACTCAACAATAAAGAGCGCCGCGATGCGATCACCTTCCATGACTTTAAGCAAGCGTTGCCGAGGATGGCTGAGAGTGTTTACTACCCATTGACCATAGCGCGCATCGCCCAAACGTGGATCGAGCCGTGGGTCGATATGATAGCGTTCGTGGCTAAAGGCATGTTCAGCAATCTCTCGTAGTGCAGGCAAATCGTTTTCTAATGCGGGAATAGCTATAAGATTGTCTGGTGAAAAATCCAAGGATTGTAGTTTCTCGATTTTCGGATGCAGCACCATTTCGATAAAACGAAAACCTTTAGACTCCAAGAACATCGATTCCCGCAACCGATCATGCGGCAATCGACAACTGGCTATCTTGATCTCGCGAGCATCCAACCAGTCTTGGAATTTCCGATAATCATCCGAAGCGGAAGATGGGTCGACTACCTCCAGCGTTTCAATTTGCGCAACGGAAAAACCAAAAGCCTCGGTGTCCCACGGGATTTGACGAGCCATCAGACACAGGCCTGAACCTGTGAGGGAAAAGACAGACACAGCGTCGCGTCCGATTCTCAGGAGTTATTCACGCCAGCCAACGAATCCAGCAGCGCCAGCCATGCCTCGCCGTCGGCGCAATCCAGCAGCCACTCGCCGAGTTGTTCCAGAGTCTCCGGAGTCGTCACCCGCGCCAGCATCGGCGTGCTGCGCGTCGCGACTTCCGCCCCAAAGCGGCGGCGTGCCAACCTCAATACCAAGTCACGCTCCGATTGCAAACCCTGTTGCAAACCCTGCTGCAAACCCTGTTGCAAACCCTGCTGCAAACCCTGTTGCAAACCCTGCTGCAAACCCTGTTCCATACCCTTTCGTATTCCGATACGTTCCACGCTGGTCACGTAGCGCATTTGCGTCGCCTCCTCAAATGTTCGCACTTCAACCCAAAGCCGGTCTTCCAAGGCGACCGGCAACTGTAGCAGCCAATCGATGACCCGAAACAGTTCGAGAATATCTCGCCGTTGCCAACCCCGCCGGTACAAGCTCTTCACCAGCTCCAGCTTGCCCCGGTAACGGGCGTCGGGATCGGTGGCGGTGGCTCGGGCCTGGAGATGGGCCTGCACCACGACTGCAAAGGGGTTGGTCGATTCGGCCAGTTCCGCTTGTCGGTCGCGGAAATCGTTCAGGCACGCCACCGGAAAAGCGAAGCGGGTTTCGCCGCCCCAGCGGCCGTAGCCGAATTGTCCCACCGTTTCGCCGCGTCCCTCGCCCAGCACCGCCAGGCTGACCACCGTCCGGGCGTGGCGGTCGAACAGGCGGTAGTTGTAGCTGAACATCCGTTGGGCGAAGCCGACCTCCCGCCGCCCCTGCACTTCGACGTGGACCAGGAGCCAATCCTCGCCGCCGTCGCGGGTGGTCACCTGCACCAGTTTATCGGCCCAGCGCCGCCCCAGTTCGGCGTCGCGCACCACCTGTTGCAATTCCTTGTCGAGAAAGCGATGACCCTGTTCCCAGGCGATATCGGCGTGGGCGGCGGGGAAGAAAAAGGCCAGAAAGGCCGGAAAGTATCGTTCCAGCGCCTCCTTCCAAGGCGAATCGTAATCGTCGGCCATGCTCGTCATCGCCCGCCATCGCCCGCGCATTCGACGGTTTCCTCCCCGCCCGTCCGCTCCCGCACCGCATAGGGCGGTCGCTCCATGGTGCGGAAATGCATCCGCGCCAGATACTCGCCGATGATCCCCAGGGCCAACAGTTGCGCGCCGGAAAACAGAGCGATGATCGAGGCCAGGAAGGGAAAACCCGGCACTCCGCCACCCTGAATCAGATAACGCCCCAGCACGTACGCCAGCACCAGCGCGCCGAACAGGGCGAAGGCGAAACCCATCACGCTGGCCAGTTGCAGCGGCCGGATCGAAAAGCCGGTCATCATGTTCAGGGCATGGCGGACCAGCTTGCGCGGCGTGTAACCGGATTGACCGAACAGGCGCGGCTCGTGGCGCACGCGCACGGCGGCGAAGCGGGTGGTGGCCCAAGTCAGCAGCACGTCGATGTTGACCGAGGGGCTGCGGTAGTCGGCGAAGACGGCGCGCAGTTCGGCGCGGAACACTCGCAGGGCGCTGACGTGACGGGCGGTTTCCGCACCCATCGCGCCCTGCAAGGCGATCTTGGTGATGCGGGACGCCAGATCGCGCAAAAAACCGTGCTGTTCGCGCTCCGGCGGGCCGTACACCACGTCGTAGCCTTCCTCCAGCTTGGTCAGCAGTTTGGGCAATTCCTCCGGCGGGTGCTGGAGATCGTCGTCCATCGTCACGATCACCGCGCCGCGCGCCGCCCGAATCCCACACAGCAGGGCGTTGTGCTGGCCGTAGTTGCGACTCATTTTAAAGCCACGCACCCGCGCATCAGCCGCCGCCAAACTCTTGATGATGTCCCAAGAGTGGTCACCGCCGCAGTCTTCGACGAAAACAACCTCGAACTCATCGCCCCGTTGTTCGAATAGCGAAACCAAGCGGCGATGTAACTCCGGCAGGCTTTCCGCCGAGCGGTAGACGGGGATGAGGATGGAGATTGCAGGCAATTGATTCATGTTAATTTAAAATTTCTACCGAAAAGCATTTCTACCTCTCAGAGCCTCTATTCATGACCAATGGCATTGCAATCAATTAATGTCTTTATAGATTTCATGACTACGAAATCACCAAACTCGATTTCATTTTTAAAGAAAATAGACATAGGCCAATCTGATTTTCCGATTAAAAAATCTATGTTTTTCGATAGCTTACATTCCTGTATCTTATCAAAACCGTTTTTCCTCCATGCCTCCCATTGATTATTACGATCCAGCAACCTCTTGTCACCTTGAAAATGCAAAGATTTTGGAACCAGATACGTTCTTCGCTCACTCAACCAAAGGGTCAAATTAATATCATCGCGCTGCAGGGATTGAGGATCGAAAATTATGCTACTTTTATTCGATCTTACTCTTAAGTAATCAAGGGTTTTAAAATAATCATAGTCTATTTCAAAAAATTGTTTTTTTACTCCAAAATAACGATATCCAACGAATTGAAACGCATAACAAAAAGAGTTTAAAATTCCAGCAAAAATAAAAAAAGCTATAATTATTTTTAATGATTTGCTTGAGTTACTGAAAGCATCATTCAATGACCAAGCCACTATCGGAACCAGAATCACTGCTAATAATGTAAAAGTCTTCATCGAGAAATCTATCTTTCCAGTAGGAGATCCCTCGATATAGAGTACCGTTGGAACCAGCAAACAACAAAACCAAACAACAAAGTAAAATTCAATTTTTTTATTTTTCACTAAGTAATAGATAGCTAAAAGTATAATTGGTGTTAGGCTAAAAAATACGTTTTGCAAGTATTGCAAATTATCAAAAGCTATAGCTATTTTATATGTGCTTTTTGACAAAATACCTATCGCGAAATAAATAGAAAAAAGAATAATAACAACCCCTATACTTAAGATAAAGTTATAGCTTTTTTTCAAAAATTTGATATATTTTTTATAATAAAAGACCAACCATAGCAGCAGCGCTAATGTAACAGGAAAAAATAATGTAATACTATATGGAATTATTAGAACCCAAAGAACTGTGATAAAAATAATAAAATATGAGTCACCTATTTTTTCTTGCTCGTTCTCGAACATAGAGTTGTCCATCAATAAATATGCCTTAAGTTACTGAACAACAAATGAGTTTT
>JAPUDV010000113.1:0-27978 GCA_027492875.1 Candidatus Competibacteraceae bacterium
CGAACCGGCTTGGGTGGTCGGCGGCGCTGACACGCAACGGTGCTCGTCCCCGATCACCTGTTTAACCCGCATGATTCGCAACAGGGTCGCCCGTTCCACGCAAACCACCTCGTCGCCTTCCCGCACGCTCCGGTTGACGGTTTCACCGGTCTGGTCGCGTAGCCGTTCGATGATCGGAGCAACCGGCCGCGCTCGACGAAGCCATGTCCGATAACATGAAATTGAGCCTACGATATTGCACTGCACAATCAATTTTCATCGTTTTAGATCAGGACTAAATCCGGGAGCGCGCCGGCGATGAGAGCCTATCTCGACTTGTTGCGGCGGGTGTTGGATGAGGGGACACGCAAACAGGACCGCACCGGCGTCGGGACTTTGAGCCTCTTCGGCGCGCAACTGTGCTTCGATTTGCGGGCCGGGTTTCCGCTGGTGACAACCAAGAAGTTGCACCTGCGCTCGATCGTGCACGAACTGTTGTGGTTTCTGCGCGGCGATACTCACCTGCGCTATTTGCACGAGCAGGGCGTGACCATCTGGGATGAATGGGCCGACGCCAACGATGATCTGGGGCCGATTTATGGCCAGCAGTGGCGGAGCTGGGAAGCGACCGACGGCCGTCGCATCGACCAACTCGCCAACGCCGTCGATCTGTTGCGGCGCGACCCGGATTCGCGGCGGATCGTGGTGTCGGCGTGGAATGTCGGCGAGCTGGAGCGGATGCGGTTGTTGCCCTGTCATGTGCTGTTCCAGTTTTACGTGGCCGGCGGCGAGCTCTCCTGCCAGCTTTACCAGCGCAGCGCCGACCTGTTTCTCGGGGTCCCGTTCAACATCGCCAGCTATGCCCTGCTGACCCATTTGGTCGCCCAGCAGGCTGATCTGGCGGTGGGTGAGTTCATCTGGACCGGCGGTGACTGCCATCTGTATCTGAACCATCTGGAGCAGGCTCGCACGCAGCTTGGCCGCGAGCCGTATCCACCGCCACGATTGGCGATCCGGCGCCGGCCCGAGACCCTGTTCGAGTACCGTTACGAGGATTTCGAGATCATCGGCTATCAAGCGCACCCGGCCATCCGGGCTCCGGTGGCGGTGTAGCCGATGGACCCGCCGTGCGGCGGAGATGCTGGATAACTGTTTTATTGGTGCGGCCTCTCATGATTCCAACCGGCTTGACGGGTTGCCTAAATTGTGTTGCGATGCACCATCACAGATGGTTGGCATGGGGTCTTCGAAATGAGCATCGACAAGGTCATCGAACGAAATCAGGCGGTGGGTTTGCTGGCATGGCAGTGCATGTTGCGTGCGAGCGGGCTGATGAGCCTCGGCGCCATCAGTTCGGCACGCAAGGCGCTGGATACCTATCTGTTATGTTTGCAGCACGGCGCGGTGTATGCCGAGCAGGCCCGGTTGACCGATCCCCCCGAAAAGCTGGTGGTGGTTTACGTGGATGCCCTCAGCGATTGCGTTGAGAAGTCCTGGCAGGATTTTCGCAACAGTCTGCAAATCCTGCTTCTGACTCAGGACGAGGTATTGATCTGGGTGGCCAGGATCGACAGGACGTTGGCCGAAAGGGGCAGAAAACAGTAGTCGCCGTGGCGTCCACGGCTCGCTCCCGCCCGATCATGCGGTCGCGGGTTGCAGCACCCAGGCCGGCAGATACGCCCGCGCGTTGCGGAGCGTCGCGCTGATCTCCTGTGCTTGCGGCTCGAACCGCTGGACCAGATCCCAGAATCGAGGGGAATGGTTCAGTTCGGCGGTATGACACAGCTCGTGGACCAATACGTAACGAACCCACTCGCGCGGCAGGAACAACAACTTGTAATTCAGGTTGATGCCGCCCCTGGCCGAACAACTGCCCCAGCGAGTTTGCTGCCCCTTGATGGCAACCCCGGCATAGCGTAGTCCGGTCTCGCCGGACAATCGCTCCAGCCACGGTGCCAGCGTATCTCGACCCCGGCGGGCCAGCCAGCGGTGCAAGACGGCGTGACAGGTCGCTACATTCTCCACTTGGCCAGCCACGACAATCCGCCCGGAGCCAGCGGTGTGGGCGCCGGTCGCCTTGGCCGGCATGGCTTGATACTCGACTCGCCAGGTTTCCGCCAGCGCCAGCAGTTTGAACTCCCGGGGGGGCGTAAGGCTGACCGGCGACGGACTGGTCGCCGCGAACCGCTCAAGATGATGGGCCACCCAGTCCCGCTTGCCGTCGACGATCGCGCTGAGGCGAGACCGGTCAAACCCGCGAGGAACGGTCACGACCAGACCGCTCCGCGCGCTCAGCCGGAACCGAATGTTATGGCTGCGGGGCGAAACGGCGATACGGTAGGGAATCCGTCGCCCGTCGGCCAGTTCGAGCACCGCGACGGCCACGCTCAATCCTTGCCGGTTCCCGACACCGCTGGCGCCGGTTCCGCAACCATCGCTTCCTGCGCCGGTTCCATCCACGCCCGAAATCGGGTCAGCAGCCACAAGCCGGGCACGGTGGCCACCATGCAGAACAGGAAGAAACCTTCCCAGCCCAGCCACTCGGCCAGATAGCCGGTCGGGGTGTTGACGATCACCCGAGGAATGCCCATCAGGCTGCTGAGCAGCGCGTATTGGGTGGCGGTAAATTTCCGGTTGGTGAGGGTGGCCATAAACGCCACGTAGGCGGTGGTCGCCATGCCGCTGAACAGATTTTCGCTGGCGATGGCCAGCGCCAAGCCGGGCAGACTATGCCCCAGCCGGGCCAGGATGACGAAGCCGATCAGCCCGGTCGCTTGCAGCACTCCGAAGGCCCATAGCGCACGGTACAAGCCCAGCCGCAGGATCAACACGCCGCCCATCAGACCGCCGATCACCGTCGCCCAGAAGCCGAACAACTTGACGACGGTGCCGATCTCGCTCTTGCTGAAACCGAGATCCAGATAAAACGGCGTGGTCATCTGGCTGGCCATCATCTCGCCGACCTTGTAAAGCAGCACGAACAGCAGGATCAAGCTGGCGTCGTGGCGCGAGAAGTATTCCATAAACGGCTGCACCACTGCCTCGCGCAGGGTGCGGGGCGTACCGGCCGCCATTTGCGGCTCGACGCAGAACAGGGTGGTGATCAGGCCGGGCAGCATCGCCGCCGCCATCACTCCGTACACGGCTGAAAAGGGAATGAGGTCGGCGAGGATCAAGCCGCCGCCGGAAGACACCAACAACCCCACCCGGTAACCGTTGACGTAGAGCGAGGCGCCCAGTCCCTGTTCGTCGTCGGCCAGCGACTCGCGCCGATAAGCATCGATCACGATGTCCTGCGAGGCGGAAAAAAACGAGACCAGGAACGCCGCCAGCGTGACCAACGGCAGACTCCGCGTCGGATCGGTCAGCCCCAATCCCGCAATCGCCGCGATCAGCGTGACCTGAATCAGCAGCAGCCAGCCGCGCCGCCGGCCCATGCCGGAAATCGGCGCAAAGCGATCCAGCAGCGGCGCCCACAAAAATTTCAGGGTGTAGGGTAGGCCGACCAGAGCGAACAGGCCGATGGTGCCGAGATCGACACCGGCTTTGATCAGCCAGGCTTGCAGCACCGAACCGGTGGCCAGCAGCAGCGGCAAACCGGAGGAAAAACCCATTAACAGCGCCGTCAGCATCCGGCCGCTGAGGAAGATGCGCAGAATGTCACGATTAGAGTGCTTGGAGGATTTAGTTATTGGCTCGGTTGAGTTCTGGCGGTGCACTCCAGCTTTTTGTTCTGAAACTGTAGATTGGAAATTATTTTCTGTTTGTCTTGATGCCAAAAAAATATCATAAGCATCTCGCTTTTCTGCATCAGATAAGATTTCATAAGCTTGCTGAATCTGCTTAAATTTTTCTTCGAACAATTGATCATTTTGATTTTTATCTGGGTGATATTTCTGGGCCAGAATACGATAACTTGCTTTAATAATTTCTGGCCTAGCTGAAGACTGAACCTCTAAGATCTCATATAAATTTTGGATCATTTTTTACTCATTAATTTACTGAAAAAAGAGGAAATCAGAAATCGCAATCATAGTCCACAATTAACGGCGCGTGATCGGAAAAGCGCCGCTCGCGGTAGATGGCGGCGGCGCGCGCTTGGTCCGCCAAACCGGGCGTGACCACCTGATAATCGATCCGCCAACCGACATTCTTGTCCCACGCCCGGCCGCGATTGGACCACCAGGTGTATTGATCGGGGTTGGGATTCACGACCCGGAAGGCGTCCACCCAGCCGAGCGATCCGAACAACTCATCCAGCCAGGCTCGTTCCTCGGGCAGGAAGCCGGAGTGGTCGCGATTGGCCCGCCAGTTTTTCAGATCGATTTCCCGGTGGGCGATGTTCCAATCGCCGCACAAGATGAAGTCACGGCCACTGGCGCGCATCGCCCGCAGCGGTTCCGCCAGCCGCGCCATGAAATCGAATTTCACCAGTTGTCGTTCCGGCTTGCTGGAGCCGGAGGGCAGGTACAGCGACACCACGCTGAGCGGGCCAAAGCGCGCTTCCAGCCAACGGCCCTCGCGGTCGCATTCCGGCCAACCCAGCCCGGTCCGCACCTCGTCCGGCTGGCGGCGAGCGTACAGCGCCACGCCGCTGTAGCCTTTACGTTCGGCATCGTGATAATGGCAATGGTAGCCGACCGGACGATAGACCTCGGGAGGCAGTTGATGCTCCTGGGCCTTGGTTTCCTGAATGCAAACCACATCAGCGTTCTGTTCGGCCAGCCAGGCGAAAAAACCCTTGCTGGCGGCGGAACGGATGCCGTTGGCATTGAAGGTGATAACGCGCATGGTCGGGGGTAGATCTCCGGCGGCCGAATGGGTCTCGAAGCGCGTTATGATACCGGCATTCGTCTTTCTCACAGCCGGAATCTCGAACCATGCGGGACTATCAACGGGAATTTCTCGATTTTGCCATCGGCCGGGGCGTGCTGCGCTTCGGCGAGTTCACTCTCAAATCCGGGCGCGTCAGCCCCTATTTCTTCAACGCCGGGCTGTTCGACAGCGGCGCGGCATTGGCTCGGCTGGGCCGCTATTACGCCGCCGCGATCCTGGATGCCGGACTGGAATTCGATACCCTGTTCGGGCCGGCCTACAAAGGCATTCCGCTAATGGCGACAGTCGCCGTGGCTCTAGCCGAACAACACGGCCGTGATGTTTCCTGGTGCTTCAACCGCAAGGAAGCCAAGGACCACGGCGAGGGTGGGATGATCGTCGGCGCGCCGCTCAAGGGCCGGGTGCTGATCGTGGATGACGTCATCACCGCTGGCACCGCCATCCGCGAGACAATGGAGATTCTAGCGGTGCACGGCGCGACGCCGGCCGGGGTGGTAATCGCCCTGGACCGGCAGGAACGTGGGCAGGGCGCGCTATCGGCGGTGCAGGAAGTCGAACACGCCCATGACATCGCCGTGACCGGCATTGTGACCTTGGGCGATGTGGTGACCTATCTGGCGGAACGGCCCGAGCATGCGGCGCATCTGGAGGCGATGCGGGCTTATCGGGCACGGTATGGAATTTTTTGCTCGAATTGTTATTGAAAGGGCCAGCACAAGGAATCCGGGGCATGCGGCTGGCGTGGAACGTAGCCGGCGCGGACCCCGGACGGGCCGCACGCTCAGCGGTAAGCGGTCAGGGTGTAGGAAAACGCGATCCCCTCCTCAACCGAGGCTGGCGGGTCCATGTCCTGGTTGAAGCGCACGAACGCCGCGATGTTGTCGGCGCCTTCGTAAGCGGTGTACGACTGCCACAGCCCCACGGTGTAGGGCAGGCTGCTCTGGATGTCCGAGACCAGCAGCGACGCCCGGTTGGCGTAATCGACCGACTCGTAGCGACGATAGTGACCGGCGTTCCGGTCCGACTGGACCAGGGCGAAATCGGTCGCCGCGCCGAAGTTGGCCACCAGCGGCGGCTCGGCCGAACTGGCCGGAATGGCGAGCGCCTGCCGCCGTTGCGCCCCGTCCGCATACCAGGCGACGAACAGATCGGCGTCGTGTGCTTCATCGCTTGCGTCGCCCGGCGTGGCGTTCTCGTCCTTCCAGAACATCGAACTCAGGCCCAGCGGCCCCAGGCTCGGCTCGTTGGCCACCCGCAGCGGCAGGCGTGGAAAAATCTTCATGGCGACCCGCAGGCTGCTGGCGTCGCCCGATTGCAGCGTGGCCGCGAACGCCACCGTGAACGCCTCGCACTCCGCCAGGCCCAGCAACCGGAACGCCTGATCGTTGATTTTCATCAGATACAGCTTGCGGAGCTTGACGAAGTCCTCGGTCGGTTCGCCCACGTTGCGCACGCCGAGCCGGAACGAGGTACCGAACCCCAGCGGCGGGAAGCCGGTCAGTCGGCCGTAACCGTTGCCGCCCAAGTGGAAAATCTGCGGCCAGCGTTCCGCGCCGCGCTGGCGGACACCGATATCGATCGCGCTGAGATAACGGGCGGCGGCGGGAACGGGCTGCGGCAGTGCCGGCCGAATGTCGGGATGACGGTAGTTGAAGTCCGCCGGGCGGTAGGCGACCGGTGCCTGGCCCGCCGGCTCGGGCTGGCCCAGCCACAGGTCGAGTGGATCTTTCTCGAAGTTGCCGCGCGGGCTAGCCCGCAGCCACCAGACGCTGTCGTCGTAAAAGGGCTTCCCCGTCAGGTTGCCGTATTCGACGAAATCGAGCCCGAGCGGATCACCGCCCTCGGGGGGATCGAATTCCACCAGGGCCGTGGGGATTTGTGGGTCCCAAGACATTTGAGAGCGCTCGAAGGCCTCCTGCGCCAGCGTCGCGAAGGTGCCGGCCGCAACGGCGTCCGCGCAAAACGCCAGCATCAATAGCAAGCCTGGGACGGAGGGGTGCGGATGCGCGACAACCCGCCGGGGAGTGGTGAATCGGAAAATATCCAGTGCGGTTGACATGGCTGCCCGACGCTCCTGAAAGTGAATGCCGGTCACTATCAAGACACCAGCGCCCTGAATCCTGCCTGAATATCCAAAAAGTTACCGCAACCCGACTTCGTGCTCCAGCGTTTCCACCAGCGTCCGGTACTTCGGTTTGACGTCGGGGCCGATGTCTTCCCGCTCGATGCGCTCGAACGCCGCGACCAGCTCATCCTGGGCCTCCGGCGGGATGATCTGCCCGGCGATGGGGAACAGAATGTGGGTTTCTTCATGGACGTGCTGGCGCTGCATCGCGGCGTATTCGTTCACGGCGGCGATGATCGTCGCCCGCGCCGCGTCGTCGCCCGCCTGCCAGCGCTGCACCATCGCGCGTAGATTCTCGTTATGGACACGCCCCTGTCCGTGCTCCTGCGGCATCAGCGCGACCGCGCTGGTTTGTTCCGGTAGTCCGTGCTCCACCATCGACGCGAACAGCGCTTCTTCCTTGCGGTGGTGGCAGCGATCAGTGAAATTAAGACTAAAATCAGCTAGTTCAAGAAAAATCCCAGGGCGGATCACTTGGCCCTGATCCAGGCGTTGCGCGGCGGCGTCGAGCACCTTCAGCAGCCGCATGATCAGTTGGTGTTCTTCCATCAGGATATCGGTCGCTTTCACGGTCATCACCTCGAACGGACAAGTAAAGTCCCGACAGAGCGGGACGCTGGAGCGCGGCAATCGCGCTGTACCGCATGGCGCCGGCCCGGTGGCCCGGCGTGCCATCGATACGTTGTGCCGAGTTTTCATCCCACGACCACCGTCCGGTGCGGGCGCAAGTGGTAAAATTCGCTCTACACTCATCACTCCCGGTGGCCTGTATCCATGTCGACCACCGTTCGAGCGTCCAAAATCACTCCACCCCCGCAACCGATTTTCCCGCCCGACAATCGCGGTAGCGCGGCCATGTCTTTCTCGACAAGGAGTTGCAAAAGATTGACCGTCGCACCCGGAAAAAACGCTGTTACGCTACTGGCAACACGTTAATTCTAATTTGTCGGAGTACCGATCCGGCGCTACTCGTAAAGTTTCCGCCCGCAGCGGGCGAATCGATTGCGGCTTGACGTTCGCGATAGCGGAGTTTCATCTGTTGCGGGATCTCGTCCAAGGCGGTTTCCCGGCGGGGCGGAACGTGGTTCAATGAGGCTCGGATGTCGGCGCCACTCAACCACGGCCGGGCTGGGTGATCGAGCCGACGCTTCTCCGGAGTAAACGGCATCACCATTGTCACCAGAGTCCATGGAGGCGCCAGCCTCGCCAACCACGCGCTTGACAGTCCAAGGCCGCGCCAGTCATGTCTCACCTCACGCTGCCTTGCATCTTGGCAAGACTTACATTATCTTTATAAAAATATATAAAAATCAATCATATAAATTTATAAGATAGAAATGATCACGGCATCGTTCATTCGATGGCCGCCTGAAAATTGTCCGAACCATTGTATATGACACCAGGGGAAAAACCCCATGTCCGTTTTATACGAAAGACTCGAATTCCTGATTGTCGATCCGCAGAACGACTTTAGCGACGCGCCGGGTGCGGCTTTGCCGGTACCGGGCGCCGGGGCGGACGCCGAGCGCTTGGCGCGCTTGCTGAACCGGTTGCGCGCTCGCATCGACGACATTCACGTCACCCTCGATACCCATCAACTGGTGGATATCTCTCATCCCGTTTTCTGGGTCGACGGCGCTGGCCGGCAGCCGGCGCCCTTCACCCAGATCAGCGTGGCCGATATCGAGAACCGGATCTGGCGCACCTTCGACGCCCATTCCCAGCAGCGGGCGCTGGCTTACGTGCGGGCCTTGCGCGATAACCGCCGCCACCAACTGACCATTTGGCCGCCGCATTGCCTGATCGGCACTTGGGGCCATAACGTGGTGCCGGTGGTGGCCGAGGCGCTACAGGCTTGGGAAGCAGCCAAATACGCCCGGGTGGATTACGTCACCAAGGGCCACAATCCCTGGACCGAACACTATTCGGCGGTGCGGGCCGACGTGCCCGATCCGGCCGACCCAGGCACCCAGATCAACCGGCGGCTGATCCAGACGCTGGAAAACGCCGATGTGGTGGCGCTGTCCGGCCAGGCGCTTTCACACTGCGTTGCCAGTACGATCCGGGATATCGCCGCCTACTTCGGCCAAGAGAGCATTCGCAAGCTGGTGTTGATCGAAGATACCAGCTCGCCGGTGCCGGGCTTTGAGGCGTTGGCTCAGCAGTTTGTGGCCGACATGCGGCAACGTGGTATGCGGGTGGCCAAGGCCGCAGATTTTTTAGCCTGAGAGCGGAATGCGTGGCAGCGCGGCCCGGGGGGCTACACCGTTCCATCCACCCCCGCCAACGCGGTCCAGCATCGCCTTCACTCAATCCCGCAGGGCGCTCCATGACGATTATTCTGGATTCACATTACACCATCGGTCAGTTGCATCTGTTCTGTCAGGACTACGCCTGTCAGGGGTTGGAGCCGTACCCCTACGTGATTCTGGCCGATGGTTGTTCCGCCGCGCCGGATAGCGACGTGGGAGCACGGTTGCTGGCGCTGAACGCCCGCCGCTTGCTGCCGTGGTTCGTGGCCGCCGCCACGGATGAAGTCGGACGCCGCGCCTGTCACTGGCGGTTGGGCCGGCGGATCGTGCGCCGCGCGGCCCGGCAGGCGCGGGAAATGGGCGCGGACAGCGTGCTCGATGCCACCTTGCTGGTCGCCTGGTGCGATGGGGACACGGTGTACGTGCATCTCTACGGCGATGGCTGCCTGGTCGCCCGGCGTGCCGATGGTGGGATGGTGGCGATTCAGGTCGAGTACGCCGGGAATGCGCCCTATTACCTCTCCTATCTGCTGGATCGGGAACGGTGGGCGCTCTATCAGGTGGCCATCGGCGATCCGCTGACGGCGCAAAGCGTCGGCTATGTCAACGAGGCCGGGACGACGACCCGGCAGGAACGCTTCGACGCGCCGCTCGTGTTCAGTTTTGCCCTGAACACGTTTCCGACGGTGGCGGTGGCCACCGACGGTCTACAGTCGTTTGTCAGCGCGGGCACCAGCGAGCGGTTGAGCGTGCTGGACGTGGCGCGGGAGATGCTGGACTTCAACCGGTCGCAAGATCATTTCGTCAAGCGCCGGTTGCGCGAACTGCTGCTCGAATACAGCCGGGAACTGGTGTTCAACCTCGACGATCTCGGCGTCGGAATATTCGCTCGAATGGAGTAGGCGCATGGCCGCGACCGAAGCAGGCGGGGCGGAGCGAGCCGGCCGCCACGCCGTCGCGCTGTGTGAAAAAGCGGTCTTTACCGTCGATCCGGTGTTTTTTTACCCTCCGCGACCCGTGCTCGCGGGTGTCACGCGCGGTACGGCCGGTCAGAAGAACCGCAAGTAGGCCTCCAGTACCTTGAGGGTGTAATCGCCGGTCGTGCCGCTACGGTACTGTTCCGGGTCGCCGGTCATCCACCAGGCGGCGGCGCGCTGCACGGCGACGATCTCGTTATTGTTGCCGGCGGCAAGCTGCTCGCGCAGCACGTTCCCCATCACGCACGCCACCACCCGCTGGGCCAAAGCGGGGTCGGCGGCGAACTGATCCGGCGTCACATCCTGATTCAAACAGCGCTTGGACCAGCGGACGATGTTGTCCGACTTGATTTGCCAGTCGCTGTAAAGTCCGGTGCCGGACTGTGGCGCGGACAGGCGCAGCGCCTCGACCAGGGCTTCCACCTTGGCGTCGGAAATTTGCGTCTGGGCGGCGGCTAGCAGGGTCCAGAGCAGCAGCGTCCCCAGCAAAGGCAGGTGACGCAGCCGGACGTAAAAGGGCACGGTGGCGGGGTCGGTACGAGTCATGGAACCTTCTCTCGCGGTGAAAAAGGAAAGGGTCGGGCGATGGCGCGCTAGCGCGCCAGGGTCCGGTCCAACGCGCGGTAGCTGATGGCCTCGGTGAGATGTGGGGTCTTGATGCCGTCGCTGCCGGCCAGATCGGCGATGGTCCGGGCCACCTTCAGGATGCGGTGATAGGCGCGCGGCGACAGCCCCAGCCGCTCCAGCGCCTGTTCCAGCAGCCGGTGGTCGGCATCGCTCAGAGCGCAATGCCGTTCGATCTCGCGGGTGCGCAGGGCGCTGTTGGGCTTGGCGGCGCGCTGGATTTGCCGTTCGCGGGCGGCGCAGACCCGCACTCGCACCGCAGCGCTGTTTTCTTCCGGAACGTCGCCGCGCAGCACCCGATGCGCCAGTCGCGGCACTTCGATGTGCAGGTCGATGCGGTCCAGCAGCGGACCCGACACCCGTGCCCGGTAGCGGCGCACCTGTTCCTGGCCGCAGGCGCAGCGCCGCTCGGCGTCGCCCAGATAGCCGCAGGGACAGGGGTTCATGGCCGCCACCAGTTGGAACCGTGCCGGAAAATCGGCTTGGCGGGCGGCGCGGGAAATAGTGATGTGCCCCGATTCCATCGGTTCGCGCAGCACGTCCAGTACACGCCGGTCATACTCCGGCAATTCGTCCAGAAACAGCACGCCGTGGTGGGCCAGCGAGATCTCGCCGGGTCGCGGCAGACCCCCGCCGCCGACCAGCGCCACCGCCGAGGCGGTGTGGTGCGGCGCCCGGAACGGTCGTACTCCCCATTGCTGCAAGTCCAGTCCCTGAGCGCTGATCGAGGCGACGGCGGCGGTTTCCAGCGCTTCGATTTCGCTCAGCGGCGGCATGATGCCGGGCAACCGGCTGGCGAGCATGGTCTTGCCGGTGCCGGGCGGGCCGATCAGCAGCAGATTGTGGCCGCCAGCGGCGGCGATTTCCAGCGCGCGCTTGGCGTGCTGCTGGCCGCGCACGTCGCTCAGATCCCGTTCCAGTAACGGCTCCGGCGCCGGCCGGGAGGGTGGGTGCGCTGGCTGCAAAGCCGCGCCGGTGTCCAGTTGCCGGCAAACCTCCAACAGGTGGGCCGCGCCCAACACGGTCGCGCCGCCGGCCAGCAGCGCCTCGGCGGCGTTATCGGCCGGCGCCAGCAGGGCGCGTCCGGCATCCCGACAGGCCAGCGCGGCGGGCAGCACGCCGCGGACGCCGCGCAATTCCCCACCCAGCGCCAGTTCGCCGAGGCATTCGTACTGCCCCAGCCGTTCGCGGCCGATCTGACCCGATGCGGCCAGGATGCCCAACGCGATCGGCAGGTCGAAACGCCCCCCCTCCTTGGGCAGATCGGCCGGCGCCAGGTTGATGGTGATGCGGCGGCTGGGAAATTCGAAGCGGCTGTTGAGGATGGCGCCGCGCACCCGGTCTTTGCTCTCCTTCACCGCCGCTTCCGGCAAGCCCACGATGAACAGTCCCGGCAGGCCGGCGGACAAATGCACTTCCACGCTGACCGGCGGCGCGTCGATGCCGACTTGGGCGCGGGTGTGGACGATGGCGAGCGACATGGGAATCCTGCGAGCCGCTACGGGTTGCCGCCAAGCGGGTTATTGAATTGCAGCGCCGGCTGGCAAGGCGGTTTCGCACTATTTAAGTGCAGGTAGAGGCTGTAATAGAGACCGGCCGCGAAGAACGTGCGCCATCCAGCCATGACGGAAAAGAAGGCCGCCGGCGGTTAGCCGTCGTCCTCTTCGGATTCCGCGGGCTTTTCCGCGGTTTTGCGCCTTTTGCCGCCGGGCGCCTTGCCTTCCAGTTCGGCCACCTGCTTTTCCAGCGTCTCCAGCTTGGCGCGGGTACGGGCCAGCACGGCCTGCTGCACGTCGAATTCCTCTCGCGTCACCAGTTCCAGCTTGGCGAAAGCCGCCTGCAGCGCTGCATGGAAGTTCTTTTCCATCTCCGTCTGAAACTGGCGAAAGCTGGGCGGCAGCGCTTCCGTGAAACGTTTGGCCAAATCATCAAAAGTTTTGGGATCGATCATCACCATTCCTCCACGTTGGAAATTGCCGTCGCTTTAGTTTAACGGGATTTTGCGGTTTGTGTGTGCCGACCATCATGCACAAAAACGGTGCAATATGGGGAGCATGTGCCCGACTACGGGTTGATCGCTGGAAAAAAATTCCATAATTTTAATATAATATATTGTTTTAATTAAAAATATTGATAATGGCACACGATATGCTTTTTGCCGGTGACTAACCGCGCTGTCAACACTGATGGGCGGAAACGGTCCAGACGCAGAAATAACAGGCCGCGCCCCATCGGGGTGTTCCAAGCCATAGGAGATTTTGATCCATGAAACTCATCACTGCGGTTATCAAGCCGTTCAAACTGGACGATGTCCGGGAGGCACTCTCCGAAGTGGGCGCGCAAGGCGTCACGGTCACCGAAGTCAAGGGGTTCGGCCGGCAAAAGGGCCATACCGAGCTGTATCGGGGCGCGGAGTACGTGGTGGATTTCCTGCCCAAGATCAAGATCGAGGTCGGTGTGACCGACGATCTGGCCGACCGGGTGGTCGAGGTGATCTCCCGTGCCGCCAACACTGGCAAGGTCGGCGACGGCAAGATTTTCATTTTCGAGTTGGACAACGCCGTGCGCATTCGTACCGGAGAATCCGGACCCGAGGCGCTATGAAAGGCGTGCCCGCCCGGTTTCATCCCGAGCCTCGCGGCGTGGCAGCCGGGTTGGCCGGCCCCGCGACAACCCAAACTCATGCACGACCCTGTTTTCAACCCTAGGAGAACCCGACTGATGACGAGAATGATGCAAGCAGCGAGAAACGGCGGTCGGCTACTGCTGCCGACGGCGGTGCTAGCGCTGGCGCCGGTGCTGGCGCTGGCGCAGGAAGCCGCCAAACCGGAACTGAACTCGGGCGACACCGCCTGGATGCTAACCTCGACCGCGCTGGTGCTGTTCATGACCATTCCCGGTCTGGCGCTGTTTTACGCCGGCATGGTGCGCGCCAAGAACGTGCTGTCGGTGATGATGCAGTGCTTCGCCATCACCGCGCTGATCACGGTGCTGTGGACGTTATACGGCTACAGCTTGGCGTTCGATACCGTCGGCATGGTGGACAAGCAGATCAATCTGAACTCCTTTATCGGGACCCTCGCCAAAGCGTTTTTGAGTGGCGTCACGGTGGAAAGTCTGTGGCAACCCGCCGCCACGTTGACGAACGCCATCCCGGAAACGGTGTTCATGACCTATCAAATGACCTTCGCCATCATCACCCCGGCGCTGATCGTCGGCGCATTCGCCGAACGGATGAAATTCTCCGCGCTGCTGCTGTTCATGGGCGTGTGGTTCACGGTGGTCTACCTGCCGGTCGCGCATATGGTCTGGGGCGGCTCCGGCTCGCTGATCGGCAGCAGTTGGGGCGTTCTAGACTTCGCTGGCGGCACGGTGGTGCACATCAATGCGGGTATCGCCGGTTTGGTGGCCTGTCTGGTGCTGGGCAAACGCAAGGGCTATCCGCATACCGCCATGCCGCCGCATAATATGAATTTCACCGTCATGGGCGCCTCGATGCTGTGGGTCGGCTGGTTCGGCTTCAATGCCGGCAGCGCGGTGGCGGCCAACGGCTCCGCCGGCATGGCGATGGCGGTGACCCAGATTGCGACCGCCACCGCAGCGCTGAGCTGGATGTTCGCGGAATGGCTGACTCACGGCAAACCCAGCGTGCTGGGCATCGCCTCCGGCGCGGTGGCCGGCTTGGTGGCCATCACCCCCGCTTCCGGCACCGCCGGTCCGATGGGCGCGTTGCTCATCGGCGTTGCGGCGGGCGTGATCTGCTTTCTGGCGTCTACCAAGCTCAAGCGCGCGCTGGGTTATGATGACTCGCTGGACGTGTTCGGCGTCCATTGCATCGGCGGCATCGTCGGCGCGATCCTGACTGGATTGTGCGTTGATAAAATGATGGGCGGCGTCGGTTTGGCGGATGGCGTGACCTTGGGCGAACAGATCTGGGCGCAATGCAAGGGCGTGGCGTTCACCCTCGTCTACTCCGGCATCCTGAGCTTCGTGATTCTGAAGATTGTGGATGTCGTGATCGGGTTGCGGGTCAAGGAAGAGCAGGAAACCGAAGGTCTGGATCTGGCTCTGCACGACGAGCGCGGTTACAGCCTGTAACGGTCGTTGGCGGGCATCGGGAGGTGCGGGAGTCCGATGTCCGCCCAGCATCGCGCGCGACCCTGGATTTCGGTTATATTCCCGCATAGGCATTGTGTTTTGGGTCAGGCGAACGCTAGAGGGTATCCATGAAGCTAGTCACTGCAATCATCAAACCGTTCAAATTGGACGATGTGCGGGAGGCCCTGTCGGCTATCGGCGTGCAGGGCATCACCGTGACCGAGGTCAAGGGTTTCGGCCGCCAAAAGGGGCATACCGAGCTGTACCGTGGCGCCGAATACGTGGTGGACTTTCTGCCGAAGGTCAAGCTGGAAATCGCCGTGGACGACAGTCTGGTGGACAAGGTGGTGGAAGCGATCTGCTCCACCGCCAACACCGGCAAGATCGGCGACGGCAAGATCTTTATCCTCGATCTGGGGCGCGCGATCCGGATTCGCACTGGCGAAATCGGTCCCAGCGCGTTGTAACCGCGCCGTGAGGTGCATCGGACAGGGCGAAGCCACGGCTTCGCCCTTTGCGTTTCGGGGCGGCGAATTCAGACCGGTTCGGCCAGCATCCGCCGCATGAACTCCGATGAGGCCAGCCATCTTTTCCGATCCGCGATCCCGACGGGTGCATAGAGCGCCATCCGGACGGCGGTTACCGGCCGATCGGAATCCTGGCGGGGATGATGCCGGACCGCAGCTAACCCTCGGAGGGCCATTGCAGGGCTTCCGACAAGGTGTCGAGCGCTTTCATGCTGGCTTGCACTTGCGCCAGCGCCGCCATGGCCTGATCGTGACTGATGCCGAGCGTGAACATGGCCAGGGCGGGCAAGCGGTTGCTTTCTTCATCCCCCACACCGATGTAATGCAGCAGGCGGTTGGCGATCAGCACCAGATTGGAATATTCCGCATGCGGTTGGGTGCAGTCCTCATGGTGGTGCCAGCGCACGGCGGCGATCACTTCCTCGGGCATGGACCACGCTTGCATCAGCCAAGCGCCGATATGCCAGTGCTCGGTGCCCAGGACATAGCGCTCGACGGCGTTGATCGCCACATGCCGGTTGACCGCCAGAAACCGGTTGAACAGAAAAAAACGGGCTGGGAATACATGGCCCAATACCAGGTAGCCGAAGTTGTGCAGCAGTCCGCACAGGTAGGCCAGCCCCGGCTTGACGTTCACCGACTCGGGTAACAGCTTGACCAGCTCGCTGACCAGGGACGCACAATAGGCGCTGTGTCGCCAGAAGGCTTGCAGGCCGACCGGGCCATCGGCCGGGATACGGAAGGTCTGGCCCATGCTGGAACCGAGCAACAGGTTGAGCGTGTTATCGACGCCCAGCACCTGCTCGATCGCGGCTTGCAGCGAATCCACCGCGACCGGATGACCGTGCAACGGCGAGCGCGCCCAATACACCACCTGGGCGGCCAGGCTGGGATCCTGTCCAACGATGTTAAGAATATCCTGGGCGCTGGTGGCTGGATGGGCGCGCAGCATCAGGATCTGCTGAACGGTTTGCGGCATGACCGGTAGTTCGGTGATGGCCTCGATCCCTTCCTGCAACCCCGCCGGCGTATAACGATTGGTAAGGCTAGCCAGGTTTTGCGGCGTGATGGCCTGCTGGCTTAACAGGGAATCGAGATCGTCGACGGGGACCGCGAAGTGTTCCCAGCGCGCCCGGCCGAGCAAGCTCCGGAAATCAATGTTTCGCATGCCGATCAGGGTGTCGCCACTGCCGCCGTCGAAGTAGATTTCATCCTCGTCCGCCAGGATCAAACTATCATCGGCCAGCGCGGGAATACCGAAAGCCTCGGGCAGGGGTGGGTGGGAGCCAGCCTTGCAGCCCCGGTTTTGGAAAAAGCGGATGGTCTCGGCGCCGTATAGGGGTACCAGATCACGCCGTAGCGTCTGGCACAGCATGGAAAAATCCAGGATGTGGCTACCTGGCAGGACGGCCATCACCAAGCCGGTGCTATCTTTCAGCAGGACGATTCGCACCATCCGGCGGATGGGCAGATCGAGCTGCGCCGCGACCTGCCCGAGCGTCTCGCCAGTCGGACAAGTGATTATCCGATAGGGTGCCTGCTGCTGGTCCAGATAGCTCCGAACGATGTCGGGTAGGTTCATGGCGAGGGCTCTGGAATAGGTGGTGGGGTCTTTGTAGGGTCTGGCGGGGGCTCGAATGTGAAAATTGCCGGAAACGCCGGATGATGGCTATGAGCGGTCGGTCACCGCTGGCTCGGCGGTGGCCCGGATCATGGCCGATGCCGTCCGGTTTTTCCTCGACGGCGCCGATTTGCGCAATGGCTCGGTCGCCGGTTGCGGGCGGGCCGATGGCGGGTGCGAGGCGCCGCGTGGACCGGGGGGAGGCTGTTGGAGGTTGATCTGCCGCTTGGGCAATTCGGTATAAAAATCGTATTTGGGTTTGAGCGGCGCGGGCACGATTTCAGGCGCGGCCGGCGGTGGTTCGGTTGTGGCGGGGCTGCGGGTCGATGGGGCGCGCGTGCTGGGCGCGACGGTCGAGACGGCCAGATGCTGGACCCGGTCGCCCTTGATGTAGGCCAGCAAGCCGCCGAACAGGCCAATCAGCATCAATGTAACCACCAGAAGCCCATGACGGCGCGCCGACCGGCGGCGCTGCCAGGTCGAGGCGGGCTTGTAGTCGCGTCGGATACTCACATGACCTCCGGAGCCGAAACGCCCAGCAAGGCGAGCCCGTTTTTGATCACTTGCCGCGTGGCCAGGCTCAAGTTGAGCCGGGCGTCGCGCAACGCATCGTCGCTCGCCAGAACCCGATGTTCGTTGTAATACGTGTGAAAGGCGTTGGCCAGCTCCCGCAGATAGTGGGCCAGTTGGTGCGGCTCATGGTTGAGCGCCGCCGTTTCCACCGCTTCGGGATAGCGCGACAGCGCCACCAGCAGAGCTTCCTCGTGCGGTTCGACCAGCAGCGCCAGATGGGCTTGGCCGCGCGCCGGGTCGCGGGAGAGCCTTTTTTCGTGCAACTGCCTAAGAACACTACAAACTCGAGCATGAGCATACTGAATATAGTATACGGGATTGTCCTTGGATTGCGATTTGGCCAGGTCGAGATCGAAATCCAGATGCTGCTCGCTCTTGCGCATGACGTAGAAGAAGCGGGCGGCGTCGTTGCCGACCTCTTGACGCAATTCTCGCAGGGTGACGAACTCGCCGGAGCGGGTGGACATCTGCGCCCGCTCGCCATTGCGGTAGAGGATGGCGAACTGCACCAGCAGAACATCCAGGCGATCGGGATTCTCGTCCAGCGCTTGCAGCGCGGCCTTGACCCGCGGGATGTAGCCGTGATGATCGGCGCCCCAGACGTCGATAACCCAATCGAAGCCGCGTTCGAATTTTTCCAGGTGGTAAGCGATATCTGAAGCGAAGTAGGTGGTTTGACCATTTTCCCGCTGCACCACCCGATCCTTCTCGTCGCCGAAAGCGCTGGAGCGAAACCAGAGCGCCCCGTCCTGCGCGTAGATGTAATCCGTATCGCGCAGCCGGTTGATGGTTTTATTGACCGCGCCGCGTTCCGCCAGGGTCAGTTCCGAGTACCACTCGTCGTAGGTCACGCCGAACTCCCGCAGGTCGTCGCGGATGTCGTCCAGGATGGTGTTCAGGCCCAGTTCGAAAATGTAGCGGTAGTGGTGGTCGCCGAGCAGGGCGCGGGCGCGCTCGACCAGGGCGTCGATGTGGGCTTCCTTGTCGCCGGGGACGATCACTTCGCCCGCTTCGTTGCGAACCTCGTCCGGCGGTGCATCCTGAAACACCTGCGCCGCCGGGATCATGTAGGCGCCGTCGTGTTCGGCGTAGAGGCGGGCGGCGATATCGCGCACGTAATCGCCTCGATAACCGTTGCTGGGAAACCGGAAGTTCTCGCCGCAATGCTCCAGATAGCGCAGCCAGATGCTGGCGGCCAGAATATTCATCTGCCGGCCAGCGTCGTTGACGTAGTACTCGCGGTGGACCCGGTAGCCGATCGCTTCCAGCAGGTTGGCGACGGTGGCGCCGAACGCCGCGCCGCGGCCGTGGCCGACGTGCAACGGTCCGGTGGGGTTGGCGGAAACGAACTCCACTTGCACCCGTCGGCCGCCGCCGAGCGCGCTCCGGCCGAAATCGTCCTGCTGTTCGAGGATTTCGCCGACCGTCGCCTGATAGGCAGCGGGCGCCAGAAAGAAATTGATGAAACCGGGTCCGGCGATTTCCACCTTGGCGACATGGGTGGAGGCGGGCAGGGTCGCCTTGATGCGCTCGGCCAGCTCGCGGGGCTTGCGGCGGGCGGTTTTGGCCAGGGCCAGGGCGATGGTGCTGGCGAAGTCGCCATGCACGCGGTCGCGGGTGCGCTCCAGCGGAATCGAGGACGACGGATCGACGTCGGCGAGCACCCCCTCCTGTTGGAGTTGCTGGAGCGCCTGGGCGATGAGATGGTGCAGATGCGTTTTCAAGGGGAAAGTCTCATGGGGGTTTGCCGGTTTAACTGATCATCCCCAGTTTGAAGTGATAGGTGATGAATTTTTTGAATTCGTTGACGATCTTGAACGAATCGCGCAGCACTTCCCGTTGCAACTTATTCAGATCTTTCGGGTTTAGATAATTATCCTGCGATATACCCTGTTTGATTTTGCGCAGGCCAGCCTCGGCGCGCAAGGTGGACAGGTAGGTGAAGACTTCGATCAGCTCAACGCCAAAGGAGGGTTTGAACAGGTTGCGCTGGCTTAACGCCATGATCCGGTCCACGGTATGGGTCTGCGGCAGCCGGTACTCCAACGCCAAGCTGCGGGTACCATGAACGATGGGGAAGATACCGCCTTTCTTGATATCCAGCTCGTCGCGGTCTTTCTCGACCACGAAATTGGTGAAAAACCCCAATGGCGTCTCAAATGCGACGGTGGATTTGGCGAATTGACTGTAGAAGGAGCGATGGTCACCGAGCAGGCGATACATGTGGTCCTTGACATGGCGCAGCAGATTCTCATCGCCGGCCACCGCCGTGGCGTCGAAGAAGATGGCGAATTGCAGAAAGGAATCGTGGGTCGGATGAACGATCCATTGAAACAGTTCGTCCTTGAAGGCGGCCACCGATCGGGTCCAGTACGGGTTCGATACCATGATGTTGCCGGGACAGCGTGGATAGCCGAAGTCGATCAGGCTTTCGGTAAATTCGCGAGTGACTCGCGCCAGGTCGGGGTAGCTGAATCCGTCGCGCAGGATCAGGGCGTTATCCTGGTCGGTCTTTAGCACCTGCTCCTCGCGGCCCTCGCTGCCCAACACCAGCAGGCAGGCGTTTTCCAGCAACTCCGGCGGCGCAAGCAGGGCAAATAGCTTGCGCAACAGCTTTTTGTTCAATTCCGACACCAGTTGCATGATGTAGCGGATTTTGATGCCCTTGTCGTGCAGGTCGCGGATCACGTTGACCAGGTCGCGGCTGGCCCACTTCAGGTCTTCCCGGGAGCGCGCCCGGTCGATTTGCAAGGCGATCAGATGCGAGTGGTTGGAGAGATAACTGAGCAGATCGATCTGTTCGAGAATGCCACGAATGGTTTTGCCATCGCGGATCACCAGCCGGTTAACATTGTGGTGGGTCATCCGCAGCAGGGCGTTAAACAGAAAATCGCCCGGCTCCATGCTGATCGGGTCGTAGGTGGCGAGCGGCCCGACGGCTTCATCCACGGATCGCCGCTGGATAATGGCCGCTTCCCGCAGATCGGTGGCGGTGACGATGCCGGTTTCGTCGCCATCCCGAACCAGCACCGAATTGGTTTTATGCGCCTTCATCGCCAGCGCGGTTTCGTGGATCGACGTTTCGGCGGATACGAAGACCGGCGGATGAATATAGGCATCCTGAATCTTGGCGATGGTGAACGCCGCCAGTTCCTGACGGCCGTCGGTCTCGCGCAGGGTGGCGAGTCGCTGGGAAATCTTCTGATTGTAGAAAGCCGCCAGCGGTGGATAATTTTGAACGGCTTGCAGGAAGACCGGTCGCGGCATCTGCAAGCAACGGGTTGGTTCGCTGACCACGAAGCTGTGCTCGCCAACGCCTTCGAGCAACGCCTTGGCGTCAAAGGTATCCTCGGCGCCATACAGAGCGATCACGCACCACATGGACGAGCCATCGTTGGCGGCGGCGGATCCCTCGCCCGTGCGACAGGGAAGCATCGGGGCGTCATCCACCTCGTAGACTGCGCCATCGATCATGAGGTAGAGACAGGCGGGAACTTCACCGGCTTTCAGCAGCACCTCGCCCGGTTGAAAGTGACCGATCTTTAGTTCCCACGCCAGCACCGTCAGTTCCGCCTCGGAAAGCCGGTTGAACGGGGGCTGACGGGCAAGGAAGGATTTTTGGTCCAGGGTAGTCACGGCGGCTCGATTCCGGTAGGCCCAATGAAGAACCCCTTCGCGGCGGGAGCCGGAAGGGGTTTTATTTTAACAGGATTTGACCGGACCCGGACGGTCGCCGCGCGAGCGCGGCAACCTCGAAGCCGGACGGAACCGCTTAGTGGCTGACCGAGCCTTCGGCGCCGATGCCGGTCTGGCAACGCACGTCCTGCGCGATGAAGGCTTCGTGTTCCTTCTTGGCGCGCTCGCTGCCGTCCAGCATCGAGCCGATCCAGATGCCCAGGAAAGCGATGCTCATCGAGAACAGCGCCGGGTACTTGAGCGGGAAGATCGGATCGCCCAGTTTCAGGATCTCGGTCCACACGGTGGGGCCGATGATCACCAGCACGGTGGCGCTGATCAGGCCCAGCCAGCCGCCGATGAGGGCGCCGCGGGTGGTCATCTTACCGTAGTAGATCGACATCAGCAGGATCGGGAAGTTGGCGCTGGCCGCCACCGAGAAGGTCAGCGCCACCAGATAGGCGATGTTCTGCTTCTCGAAGGCGATGCCCAGCAGGATGGCGATGATGCCCAGCACCACGGTGGCCATCTTGGAGACCCGCACTTCCTGCTGCTCGTCCACGTTGCCGTGCGCCCAGACATTGGCGTACAGGTCATGCGAGATGGCCGAAGCACCAGCCAGGGTCAGGCCGGAGACCACGGCCAGGATGGTGGCGAAGGCCACGGCGGAAATGAAGCCGAGCAGGACGTTGCCGCCCACCGCCGCCGCCAGATTGACCGCCGCCATGTTCTGGCCACCCTTGATCCCGCCGACCGCCGCCGCGTCGGCAAACTCGGGATTGCCGGTCAACAGCACGATGGCGCCGAAACCCATCAGGAAGGTCAGGATGTAGAAATAGCCGATCCAGCCGGTGGCGTAGAACACCGACTTGCGCGCCTCGATGGCGTTGCCCACGGTGAAGAACCGCATCAGGATGTGCGGCAGGCCGGCGGTACCGAACATCAGCGCCAAACCGAGCGAAATCGACTCGATCGGGCTGGAGACCAGGGTGCCTGGCCCCATGATAGCCCCATGCTTGGGGTGTACCTTAACGGCATTTTCAAACATCTTCTCGGGGCTCATGCTGCCGTCCGAGGCCAGGTACAGAGCGCCGAAGGCGATGATGGTGGCGCCGAACAACAGCAGGCCGGCCTTGATGATCTGCACCCAGGTGGTCGCCAACATGCCGCCGAAGGTGACGTACAGGATGATCAGCACGCCGACGATGACCACCGCGTAGACGTAATCCAGACCGAACAGCACCTGAATCAGCTTACCGGCGCCGACCATCTGGCCGATCAGGTACAGGATCACCACGATCAGCGCGGCGGTGGCGGCCAGGCTGCGCATCGGCACCCGCTCGAAGCGGTAGGAAACCACGTCGGCGTAGGTGTACTTGCCGAGGTTACGGAGCTGTTCGGCGATCAGGAACATGATGATCGGCCAGCCGACCAGCCAGCCCACCGAGAAGATCAGCCCGTCGTAGCCGTTGAGGAACACCAGGCCGGAAATGCCCAGGAAGGAGGCGGCGGACATGTAGTCGCCGGCAATCGCCAAGCCATTCTGGAAACCGGTGATGCCGCCGCCGGCGGCGTAGAAGTCCTTGGCGGTCTTGGTCCGTTGCGCCGCCCAGTAGGTGATGCCCAAGGTGGCGGCGACGAACACCAGGAACATGATGATGGCGGGAATGTTGACCGCCGCCTTCTTGACTGCTCCCAGATCGCCGCCGGCGGCCAGGGCGCTGCCCGTAACCAGCATGAGCAGGATCGTCGGAAACGCTCGCTTCCAGAAACTCATAGCACTTCCTCCTTGATTTCGCGGGTGAGCTTGTCGAAGACGGCGTTGGCCCGCTGGATGTAAATCCCGGTCAGGGCAAAGGCGAACAGGATTACCGCCACCCCGATCGGAATGCCGACGGTCATGGTGGCGCCTGCCCACAGGGGAGCAGCCAACAGCGGTTTGTCGTAGGCGATGGTCAGGATGAAAGCGTAATAAATCACCAACATCAGGATCGCCATCATCCAGGCGAACCTGGATCGCTTGGAGACCAGTTCGTGGTATTTTGGATTGCTTTTTATGGCATGAACCAAATCTTGTTGCATAGTTCTTTCCCATCGGTGGTAGGTGAAATGACGGGGTCGTCGTGATGAGCGGGACTTTGCGGCTTGACAGCGACCGCAGTGGGGTGAACCCACCTGATTCAGGTGCCTCCCAGGAATCAATTCCGCCACACGTCCTTTAGTGGTTGCCCTTGGCTGCGGAGAAACCCCGCAAGCCTCAAAAAGTCTAGCTGTATCCCGCGTCAAGTAAAGGGTCAATAACGAAGTTATTTTTTCAATTCTTTGAAATTGTTCATAATCAGTAGCGAAAAGCGGTTGCGTATTTTCAGGATTCGCATTAACAATATTTTGATTTATATCAATTAAATTGATTTTTATACTTCAATTTGGTCCGGGTGCGGGCCAAACGGGCGCCACGATTTCAAAAGGACACTCAAAAAAGCTCCACCGGATCGATATCCAACGACCAGCGCACCCGGCGGTCCGCGTGCTCCGCCCGCAACCGCACGATCCACGGGTCCAGGAAACGATGCAGATCCTGACGCTGCACCGCTTGTAGCAGCAGATGCGCCCGGTGGCGACCGGCGCGGCGCTCCATCGGCGCGGGCGCCGGACCCAACAATTCGATGCCGTCGGCGCATGGAGCCGCCAGTGCTCGGGCGGCTTGCAGGAACGCGGTGGCCCGTTCCGGCTCGGCGGCCTCCGCCCGCAACAGCGCCTGATGGGCGAACGGCGGCAGCCACGCGGCTTGCCGCTCCGCCAGCGCCGCCGCCGCGAACGCCGGGTAACCCTGGGATACCAGGACGTGCAGCAGCGGATGGTCCGGTTGATGGGTCTGAATGATGACCGCACCCGGTTTCTCGGCGCGGCCGGCGCGGCCGGCGACCTGAACGATCAGTTGCGCCATTCGTTCGCCAGCCCGAAAGTCGATGCCGTACAAGCCCTGGTCGGCATCCACGATGCCCACCAGGGTTACTTCGGGGAAATGGTGGCCCTTGGCCAGCATCTGGGTGCCGATCAGGATGCGGCGACCGCCGTTGTGAATGTCGGCCAGCAAGGTTTCCAGGCTGCCGCGGCGGCGAGTGCTGTCGCGGTCCATGCGGGTAATACCGGTATCCGGAAATTCCTGCCGCAGAGCCGTTTCCAGACGTTCGGTGCCGTGGCCGAGCGCCCGCAGGTCCACGCTGCCGCAGAGCGGGCAGGCGGCGTCCACCGGCCGGCTGTCGCCGCAGTGGTGGCAGATCAGCCGACGCTGATGCAGGTGAAAGGTCATGCGGGCGTCGCAGTGGCGGCACTGACTCAGCCAGCCGCATTCGTGGCAGAGCAGGATCGGCGCGAAGCCGCGCCGGTTGAGAAACAGCAGCACCTGTTCGTTCCGGGCCAGATGCGCCCGCATTCGCTCCAGCAGCGGTCGCGACAGCCCTTCGGCCATCGGTTGGCGGCGCACGTCCAGAATCTCGATGGGCGCTTCCATGCCGCCGCCAACCCGTTCCGGCAGTTGCAGCAACCGATAGCGGCCGCGCCCGGCGTTGTGGCAGCTTTCCAGGGCCGGGGTGGCCGAGCCCAGTACGACCGGAATCCCGAGCTGCCGGCCGCGAAAGACCGCCAGATCGCGGGCGTGATAGCGGAAGCCGTCCTGCTGCTTGAAGGACGAATCGTGCTCCTCATCGACGATGAGGATGCCCGGCGCGCGCAGCGGCGCGAACACCGCCGAGCGGGTGCCGACCACCACCCGGGCGGCGCCGGCGCGGGCCAGCAGCCAGGCGTTCAGCCGCTCCCGGTCGCTCAGGCCGGAGTGCAGCACGGCCAGCGGCCCTGGCAATCGTTCCCGAAAGCGGGCCAGCAACTGCGGGGTCAGGCCGATTTCCGGGGTCAGCACCAGCGCCTGCCGGCCGCGCGCCAGCACGGCTTCGATCAGGCGCAGGTAGACCTCGGTTTTGCCACTGCCGGTGACACCTTCCAGCAGAAAGACCTGGAAGCGGTCCAGTTCGGCCGCGATGCTGGCCACCGCCGCCGTCTGCGCCGCGTTCAGTTCCGGTGGCGGGCGCGGTGTAAACACGGCTTCCGCAACGGCTTGAGCCGGGCAAGCGAGCGATTCCACCCAATCCTTGGCGCGCAGCGCGCGCAAGGTGGCGGCGCTGTCGCGCACCACCGCGCGCAGGCTGTCGGAATCGGCGCCGTCGGGACAACCCGCCAGATAATCGAGCAACCGCCTCTGGGTGGGTGCGCGGTGCGGCCCGGTGGCGAGCGCGGCGTGGCCGGCGGCAGTGATTTGCCAGAGCGGCGCTGGTGCTGGCAGGTTAATCGGTTCGCCTTGGCGCAACAGCGCCGGCAGGGCGACGGTGAAAACTTCGCCGGGAGGATGGTGGTAATAGCGTCGCGCCCATTGCAGCAGCGCCAGCACGTCGGCGGGCAACACCGCTTCGGTGTCGAGCACCGCCTGCGCCGGCCGCAGCACGGCCGGGTCCAGCGCGGTATCGGTGCCGATTTCGAGCAGAAAACCGACGACATGACGCCGGCCGAACGGCACTCGCACTCGCAAGCCCGGTTGCAGGACAGCCAGGTCGCAGTCCGGCGGCGGCAGGTAATCGAAAACCCGATCCAGAGGCGAAGGGACGGCGATCCGCAGAATGGGGCCGGGCACGGCGCGGGTACCGTCAGGCGGCGAACAGACCAGCGCGCAGCCCTTCGAGCATGAATTGAACGGCCAGCGCCGCCAGGATCACGCCCAACAGCCGGTCGATCACGTTGGCGCCGGTTTCACCGAGCAGTTTCATCAGTGGCGGGGCCAGCAGCAAGGTCAGCAGAGTCAGCAGCAGCACCGCCAGCAACACGCCCAGCACCGCGAGAAACAGCAGGGGTTGTTCCCCGGAGGATATGCCGCTGGTGGTGAGCAGAATGGTGGTCAGCGTGCCGGGGCCGGCCAGCAGGGGAAACGCCAGCGGAAACACCGAAATATCGTCCTTGTATTGCGCTTCCTCCTGTTCCCGCACCGTCGCCGACCGCAGGCCGGAAGGCCGGGCGAATACCATGTCGATCGCCAGCAGGAACAGCAGGATGCCGCCGCTGACCCGGAACGCCGCCAGGCTGATGCCGAGGAAACGCAGCAGGGCATCGCCGGTGAACATGAAGAACAGGCAGATGAGGGTGGCGATGAAGGTGCCCTTGAACGCCATGCGCCGACGATAGGGGTCGCCGCCGCCACGGGTCAGCGCCGAAAACATCGGCGCGACGCCGATCGGGTCGATCACGACCAGAAAGGTGGCAAAGATGGTGACGAGTTGTTCCAGCATGGCGGACGCCGGGGCACGGCGTCAGTCGGCTACGGCGTGGCCGCGCGTCCGGACGTTCATCCGCCGGCCCGGAAAGCGCCGAGCGCGCCACCTTGGCCGTACACGAACACGATGTTGCCCGCCGCGACGGGCGGGGCAATGATGCCTTTGCTCGCGGCTCGAATCCGGCCAACGATCCGGCCGCTGTCCTTGCTCAGCCAGTGCAGGTAGCCCTCGTAATCGCCGACGACCACATAGTCGGTGGTGACGGCCGGGGAGGATAGCCGCCGGCCGCTCAGTTCGGGTTGTTTCCAGAGCGTGCCGCCGTTGCTGCGGTCCAGCGCCAGCACCGCGTCGGTATCGTCGCTGAGATAAACCTGCCGGGCATCCACGTCGAGCCCGGCATAGCTGGACAGATTGCGGGTCCATGTCAGGTTGCCGTCGCGCATGTTGATCGCGGCCACGTTGCCGCGATAGGCCGCCAGATACAGGGTGTCGTCGAACACCTTGGGTTCGGAATCGATGTCGATCAGGCGTTCGATCTCGGTGCGGCCGCGCGGCGGTGCGATGGTCTTCTCGGTAATGGGCAACCCCTTGTCCAGGGACAGCACCAGCAGCTTGCCGGTGTCCAGCCCGGCGATGACCAGGGGGCCAACCACCAGCGGCGGCGCGCTGCCGCGCAGGCTGAGCGCCGGCACGGCGTGGGCATACACCCAGCGCCGCTCCCCGGTGCGGGCGTCGAGACCGGTAAATTTACCGTCGATGCTGCGCACGACCACCAAGCCGCCGCCGGTGCGCGGCGGAGCCAGCACTTCGCTCGAAACCTGGGAACGCCAGGCTTCCTGGCCGTCTTCCTGACGCAATGCAACGACTTGACCCTTGTCGGTGCCGAACAACACCAGGCCGTCCCGGCTGGCGCCCACACCGCCGGAAATCGGCAATTTGGTCGTGGTTTCCCACAGCCGCTGTCCGTTAACGGCGTCCAGCGCCACCACCGTGCCATCGTGACTGGCCGCATAGATCCGGCCATCCAACAGCGCCGGGGTCAGCCGGATGAATTGCTTCTCCGCGCCGGAGCCTACCTGCGTTTCCCAAAGTTGCTGTACGTTGATCGGCTGGGCGATGGGGACCAGTTCGGCCGGTGGGATCGAGTTGTCGGAGCCGCCGAACCAGCTACAGCCGGCGCTCAGGATGAGGAGCAGTAACGGGACGATGCGGCGGGGCATGGGATTATTGACCTGATTGACCTGATGCTGGAACGGGTGAAGTCGGTGCGGGTGCCGTTTCGTTATCAACGGCGGCCGTGGCGGGTTCCACTGGGGCAGCGGGTTCGACCGCTGGGGTCGCGGGTTCGACCGCTGGGGTCGCGGGTTCGACCG
>JAPUDV010000113.1:28078-46900 GCA_027492875.1 Candidatus Competibacteraceae bacterium
GCTGGGGTCGCGGGTTCGACCGCTGGGGTCGCGGGTTCGACCGCTGGGGTCGCGGGTTCGACCGCTGGGGTCGCGGATTTCACCGGAGCGGCGGGTTCGACCAGAGTGGTGGCGGGCGGCTCGGCTGGGGCGACGGCAATCGATTCGGCGGTCGGCGGGGCCAAGTTGTCGATTTTGAGTTGCAGCAGCGGGTTGCCGCCGCCACTCGCCGCCAACGCCGCAGCATAGGCGATCCGGGCCTTGGCGTCGTCGTTGCCGGCCAGGTACAGATCGCCTTGCAATTCATCGCGCTCGGCCATCAGGGTGGTGGTGGTCACGCTTTTCAGCAGCTTCCCGGCTTCCTCGATCCGACCGCCGGCGAACGATATCCGGGCCAGCCGCAACCGGGCGATATCCTTGAGTTCGTCGAGCTGGGCGTTGCCGATCACCCATTCCAGTCGCTGGCTCGCGGCGGCGGTGTCACTGCTATCCGCCGCCAGCTTGGCCAACCGCAGCGCCGCCAGCGCCGCATAGGCGGAGTGTGGAAAATCGGCCAGCAGTGCTTGTCCACGCTGCCGGGTTTGTTCGGCGTCGGGCTTTTCCACCGCTTCGATGAAAGTGTCGTAGGCCCGCGAGGCGGCTTCCGCCTGGGTGTTGCGATGGGAGTTCCAGTACTGCCAGCCAAAAATCGCGATCAGGCCGAGCACGATGCCGCCCATGATGCTGGCGCCGTTTTCCTTCCACCATTTTTTGAGATCCTCGACGCGTTCGTCGTCGGTGTATTGATCCATCGAAGTGTTCCTCTGGCGTCCTGTTCGTTTGCTTAGGGGGTTTGTTCCAGCGCCGCGCGCAGCCAGGCGAGCGCTTCATCCCGCGGCAGGGTGCGCTGTTCGCTTGGGGTTTCGCGCAGCGGCTTGATGGCGACGGTGCCAGCGCTGGCTTCGTCTTCGCCGAGGATCAGCGCGAACCGGGCGCCGCTGTGATCGGCGCGGCGGAACTGGGCCTTGAAGCCGCCGCCGCCGCAGTGCATGCGCAGCCGCAGCGCCGGCAGTTGGTCGCGCAACCGTTCGGCCAGCGCCAATCCGTGGTGCTGGGCGGTGTCGCCGACCGCGATCAAATAGACGTGAGGCGTCGGATCGGCCCCCGCGTAGCCGGTGGCGGCGAGCATGGCGACCAAGCGCTCCAGTCCCATGGCAAAACCCACGCCCGGCACCGTCTGGCCGCCGAGTTCCTCGATTAATCCGTCGTAACGCCCGCCCGCGCAGATCGTGCCCTGCGCGCCGAGCGTGTCGGTGATCCATTCGAAGACCGTCTTGCAGTAGTAATCCAGGCCGCGCACCAGACGGGGATTGATTTCGTAAGCGATGCCGGCACCGTCCAATAGCGCTTTGAGTTCCTCGAAATGGGTTTGCGACTCGGGGTCGAGATGATCCAGCAGCGATGGCGCCTCGGCGATCACCGCCCGTAGCGCCGGATTCTTGCTGTCGAGAATCCGCAGCGGATTAGCGAGCAATCGCCGCCGGCTGTCCTCATCCAGTTCGTCGTGCCGCTGGCTGAGGTAGGCCACCAAGCGCTCGCGGTAGGCGGCACGGGCGGCGCTGGAACCCAGCGAGTTGAGCTGTAAGGTCACCTCGCGCAGGCCTAGCCGCCGCCACAGCCGCGCCGACAGGCAGATCAGCTCGGCGTCGATGTCGGGGCCGCTCATACCATACGCCTCGGCGCCGACCTGATGAAACTGGCGGTAGCGGCCCTTCTGCGGCTTTTCGTAGCGGAACATCGGGCCGGCGTACCACAGCCGCTGGGTCTGGTTGTGCAGCAGACCGTGCTCGATGCAGGCGCGCACGCAACCGGCGGTGCCCTCGGGCCGCAGCGTGAGGCTTTCGCCGTTGCGATCGTCGAAGGTGTACATCTCTTTCTCGACGATGTCGGTGACTTCGCCGATTGAACGGGCAAACAGTTCGGTTTTCTCCAGGAGCGGCAGACGGATTTCGTGATAATCGTAGGCGGCGAGCACCTCGCGCACGGTCGATTCAAGCCCCTGCCAGAGCGCCGATTCAGCCGGCAGGATATCGTTCATGCCGCGGATGGCTTGCAACTGCTTGGCCATGAGTTTCGTTTAGATCCGGGTGTGGGAAAGCAGGTCCGAGGGCGGCGGGCGGGCTTAGGGCTGAGGGCGCGCCAGGGTGAAGCGGCTGACCGTGCCGCGGCGGGGAACGTAGGCCGTTTTGTCGACCGGCTGGCCGTTCAGGGTCAGCCGGGCGGCGGGGGCGTTACCCAGGGTAATCGCGAACGGCGCCGGTCCCGATAGCGACTCCGAGGAATTGGCTCGCATCAGGCTGCTTATCAACACTTTTCCATCGGCGTCCTTCACTTCCACCCAACAGTCGCCGCTGAATTCCAGCAGCAACTTGGCTCCGGTGTCCGCCGTCGGATTATCGCCGTTTTCCTCGGCGGTCGAACTCGGGGCGGGCGCGGCGGTGGCGGTTCGTACTCCAGGCAACGAGGGCGCCGGAGCAGATTCCAGGGCAGGTTCCAGCAGGGTGGGCGCCGGGGCGGGCGCGGCGGCGACCGGCGCCGGTGCGAGTTCCCGCAGGGATTCGGGCGGCGGCGCGGGCACCGGGGGTTCGGGCGGCGGCGCGGGCTGGCTCGCCACCTCGGGTGCGGGTTGGTGGAACGGGTACTGGGTTTGCGTGGTGGCGGTGACGGGAGCGGCGGGCGGGCCGCCGTTCTGGCTGACGCCCGACCACAGCGCGGTTAGCCGGCTGGGAACAAGGTCGCTCAGGTGCTGCATGGCGGTCCAGCCGATGCCGGCCACCAGCAACAGGTAGAACAGGCCGCGCAGATCGCGAACCCGGGTCTGCCGTCGGAGGGGATGCGCCACCTTCAGAGGCGGCGGATCCTGGCTGGCGCTCGACTGCTGTCGGTAGCGCTCCAGCACCGCCTGTTCCGGCAGGTTCAGCAACCGGGCGTAGCGGCCGAGGTAACCACGGACGAAGACCGGCGCTCCCAGCCGCGCGAAATCGTCGGTTTCGAGCGCCTGGATGATCGTCGGATTCAAACCGAGATGACGGGCGACATCGCGCTGCTCGGCCCCGTAACCGGTACGAATTTGCGCGAGCCAGGCGCCTAGCGATTCGTTGTTCGCTCCAGCGGCTTCGGCCAGCGGGGTGAAGTTGGAGGTCATTTCGTTGGACATGCTCATTCCGGCTTGTTCAGACGGTGGGCTTCTTCGGAATTCGGGAATTGGCCGGACAGCAATGCGCTGTACTGCCGGCGCAGATGCGCATCGCCGTCCTGAGCGGTCTCGATCAGAATGCCCAGCCACAGGCTTTGCGGGGTGGCGCGGGTCTGGGCATGGTAGCGTTGCAGGAAAGCGCGCCCCTGTAGCGTCTTGCCCTGACTCTGACTGATTTCGGCCAGTTCGTACAGGGCGACGGTATTGTTGGAATCGACATCCAGCGCCTTGCGCAGCCAGGTTTCGGCCTGCGCCAGATCGCCGCGCTGGCGAGCGCAGACGCCCAGACCGGCGTAAGCTTCCGCGGCGCTGGCGCCAGCGTTGGCCGGGTTGGCGGCGATCTTCTGAAGTTCGCTCTCGCCCTCGGCGGTTCGTTCGGGAAAATGCTTGCACAACAACCGGGCATAATTCAGCTTCGCCAAGGTGTAGTCCGGTTGGAGTTCGATCGCTTTCTTGAAATGCGTCTCGGCGGGCGCGTACTCGCGCATCTCCTCGTACAACACGGCGATGGCGTTATGCGCTTCCGAGTAGTTGTCATCGAATTGCAGCGCTTTCAGCAGCTTTTCCGAGGCTACTTCGAAGTGGCCCGACTGCATGTAGCCGATGCCCAGCTTGAAATTGGCTTCGGCGGCGCCGCGCTTGAATTCCTGCTCCTGGGTGCTGGCGCAGGCTGCCAGCAGCGGCAGCGCCAGGGCAAGAATCATGGAGTTGGCCAACGGCGGCATGATGATGGAACTCCCTAGCCGGCCAGCCGCGCCGCGCGCTCGGGCTGGCGGCCGCGAGCCTGGACCTGTCCGGCCAGTTGGCCGCAGGCCGCAGCGATATCGTCGCCTCGCGTCCTGCGGGTCACGACCGTCAGATCATGGGACATCAACACGGCCTGGAAACGGGCGATGGCCGCCGCTCCGGAGCGACGGTGGCGCGTGCCCGGAAACGGATTAAACGGAATCAGATTGACCTTGGACGGGATGCCCTGGATGAGCGCGGCCAGCGCGCGGGCCTGGTCCTCGGAGTCGTTGATCCCGTCCAGCAGCACATATTCCCAAGTGATGCGGCGGTGCGGCTTGTCGGAGATATAGTGCCGGCAGGCCGCCAGCAGCTCGGCGATGGGGTACTTGCGGTTGAGCGGCACCAGTTGGTTGCGCAGTTCGTCGTCGGGGGCGTGCAGGGAGACCGCCAGGCTGACCTCGGAAACCTCCCGCAGCCGGTACAACGCCGGGACCACGCCAGCGGTGCTCAGGGTCACGCGGCGCTTGGAGATACCGAAGCCGAGGTCGTCCTGCATCAGGTCGGTCGCCTTGACCACGTTGGCGAAATTCAGCAGGGGTTCGCCCATGCCCATCAGCACGATGTTGGTGATGAGGCGATCACCGTTACGCCGGTCGCCCAGCAGCCGGCTGGCCCGCCAAACCTGGCCGATGATTTCGGCGACGCCGAGGTTGCGATTGAAACCCTGTTGGGCGGTGGCGCAGAACGAGCAATCCAGCGGGCAGCCGATCTGCGAGGACACGCACAGCGTGCCGCGATCCGGTTCGGGAATGAACACCGTTTCGATACAGTTGCCACTATCCAGCCGGATCAGCCACTTGTGGGAACCGTCGCGAGAGGCCTGATCGAGCGCGACCTCGGGCGGGCGAATCTCGACGCGTTCGGCCAGCCGCTCCCGCAGCGCCTTGCCCAGGTTGCTCATGGCGGCGAAATCGGTGACGCCCTCGTGGTAAATCCACTTCATGATCTGGGTGGCGCGGAAGGTTTTCTCGCCCATGGCGACGAAAAAGCCCTCCAGATCACGGCGGTCCAGATCGAGCAGATTCACCTTGTCGGCGGCGGTCACGCGGGCTTTTTCCACTGGCTTACAGCGTGCGCGGGCACAGCCCGTCCTGGCCGAAGAAGAACGCGATCTCGATCTCGGCGGTTTCCGGGGCATCGGAGCCATGCACGGCGTTTTGGGTCACGTCCTCGGCGAAGTCGGCGCGGAGGGTACCGGGAGCGGCTTTCTTCGGATCGGTGGCGCCCATGATCTCGCGGTTGCGGGCGATGGCGTTCTCGCCTTCCAGCACCTGAACCATGACCGGACCCGAGGTCATGTAGGCGACCAAGTCCGGGTAGAAGGCGCGCTCGCGGTGGATGGCGTAGAACTGCTCCGCCTGCTCGTGGCTCAAATGCAGCATCCGGGCGGCAACGACGCGCAGGCCCCGCTCCTCGAAGCGGTGGATAATCGCGCCGATGAGGTTGCGGGCGACGGCGTCGGGTTTGATGATGGATAAAGTGCGTTCAACGGCCATGAAGAATAAGGCTCCGTGGATCGAGGTCGGGTTGGGGGTGGCGCCGTGCCCGACCGGGGAGCGTCGGGCTTAATAATTTAGAGTTTAACGATAATTTGAAGAGGTCGGCAACGCACCGTCCGGCGGGCGCCGTCCGATTATGGGGTGATCGATGCCGCAAATCCAGGTCATTGACCGGCGCCGTGAATCGAAATGTTCCGGGTGGGGCGACCGGCCGCCGGAGCGATCAGACAATTTTTTTCAGTTCGTATTCCAGAATGCCCCGCGCGCCGGCGGCGGTGAGACGCGGGATAAGATCCCGCACCTGGCCGCTGTCGACCACGGTTTCCAGCGCCAGCCAGTCGCGGTCGTAGAGGTGGCTGACGGTGGGCGCGTGCAGGCTGGGCAGCAGACGGACCACCTGATCGATCTGCCCCGCCGGGACGTTCATTTTCAGGGCCACCTTGTTGCGGGCGGCCAGCGCGGCGCCGGTCAGCAGGGCGATCTGTTCGATCTTGGCCTTTTTCCAGGGATCGGCCAGCGCGGCGCGGTGGGCGATCAGGCGGGTGGTGGTGTGCAGCAGGTCGCAGACGATGCGCAGGCCGTGGGCGCGGATGGTGCTGCCGGTCTCGGTGATTTCCACCGCCGCGTCCACCAGGCCCTCGACCACCTTGGCCTCGGTCGCGCCCCAGGAGAATTCCACGGCGGCCTCGATGCCGCGTTCGGCCAGATAGCGGCGGGTAAAGCCGACCAGCTCGGTGGCGATGCGCCGGCCGGCCAGCTCCTCGGGCGCGTGGATGGGCGAGTCGCCGCGCACGATCAGCACCCAGCGGGCCGGCTGATCGGAACTCTTCGAGTAGCTGAACTCGGCGATTTCCACCACGTCGGCCTCGGTTTCCAGAATCCAGTCCAGCCCGGTCAGGCCGGCGTCGAGCGTACCGTTGGCGACGTAAGGCGCCATTTCCTGGGAGCGGACCAGGGCGCAGCTCATTTCCGGATCGTTGATGCTGGGGAAATAATTGCGGCTGTGGGAGCTGATGGTCCATCCGGCCTGGCCGAACAGCGCGATGGTGGCGCTTTCCAGGCTACCCTTGGGGATGCCGAGTTTGAGTTGCCGCATGGTGGGGACCTGTTGGAACCGGGGTGGCGAAAAGGGCGCTAGTTTAACCGCGCCGGGGCGACGAATAAACTTGCGGCATGAAACTGCATCACGTCCATTCATGGGATCTCGACCCGGCGGCGGCGGTTGCCCTGCAACGCAGCCTGCGCGCCCACCTGATTCTGACCGACCAGATCGGCCCGGTGCGCCGGGTGGCGGGGGTGGATGTGGGCTTCGAGGCGGGCGGCGGCGTGACCCGGGCGGCGGTGGCGGTGCTGCGTTATCCCGAATTGGATGTGCTGGAAACCGTCGTTGCCCGCCGGCCGACCACCTTTCCCTATATTCCGGGCCTGCTGTCGTTCCGCGAGTTGCCGGCGGTGCTGGCGGCGCTGGAACGCGTGCGCGAGCCGCCGGATTTGCTGCTGTGCGACGGACAGGGCATCGCCCATCCGCGCCGGCTGGGCCTCGCCAGCCATCTCGGCCTGCTGGTGGACATTCCCTCGGTGGGCGTGGCCAAGACCCGGCTGTTCGGAACGCATGAGCCGGCCCCGGAAGCGCGTGGGGCCTGGACGCCGCTGCGGGCGGATGGCGAGGTCATCGGCGCGGTGCTGCGCACCCGGCCCGGCGTCAAGCCGCTGTACGTCTCGTCCGGCCACCGCATCGGCCTGAAAACGGCGGTCGCTTATGTCATGGGTTGCTGCACCCGCTACCGCTTGCCGGAAACCACCCGGCACGCTCACCGGCTGGCCTCGGGCTAGCGAGCGCCGTCGTGCTCACAGCGTCAGCAGACGGTGGGCTTCCTCGAAAAAATCCGGTTTTGGCAGGATTTCGCTGGTCGGGAACCGGATCAGCAGCGTGGTGAGCCGGCGATCCTCGCCGAGCAGCGTCTCGTCGAACGCCAGCGTGCTGGCGACGCGGGACGAATTCGGCGCCACCTTCTGGTTCATGTGGTCCAGGGTCAGCGTGACCCGGTCCACGCGCAGGTGCTGCTCCGGTTCGCGCAACGTGGAGGCGACCCGCTCCAGGTGATCCTTGATCGTGGCCGAATCGGCGCGCATCTGGTCCAGTTCGGCCCTGACCTCCCGCAGTTGTCGATCGATGGCGGCGGGATCGTGCACTTCCGGCGACCCGGTTTCCAGCAGGGACTCCAGCCCCAGCTTGGCCGATCTCAGCAGTCGGGCCTGCTTTTGCAGCAGATGCCGCTGTTCCCGCTCCAATTGCTCCCGTCGGGTCCGGATCGAAATCAGCCGCTTCAGCGCGATTTCGATCAGGTAGTCGAAGGCCTGTTTCTTGAGTTCCCAGCGGGTTTCCGTCTCGCTTTCGGTGAGGAACGCCAATCGGTGGTTGCGGAAATTGACCATGGTTTGCGCCACGTCCCGCCGGAGCATGTCGCCCTGCAGATCCACGCCAAGCACCTTCTTTTCGATCCGGTCCACGCCGAGCGCGGCGTACAGCACCGCAGGCAGCGGGTCGGAACGCTGCTGGCGGTAGTGCTCCAGGGCCGGGCCAAAACTCAGAATCTCCCGCAGGTGTTCGGACGACGCGAACAGGGCGCGCAGGCGAGGGTCGGCGGTGAATTCGCGCTTGCTGACCTCGAAGGCGGGCGGCAGGCTGTCGACCAGCGCGCTCACATGTTCGACCGACCGTTCCACCGCGTGCCATAGAATTCGCTGGTAGTGGTTGACGAAGCGCAGACGAGGATCGGTGCCGTCCACCACCCGCTCGATCGCCGCCCGGATCAGGGTTGCATCGGATTTGCCCGACGGGGCGGGCGTCGCGGCGAAGATGGATTGCAGGAAGCGAAATACCATTGGGGATTTTACTCCTTCCAGCCGGATCGGACGCCGGCCCGCCAAGGGGCGCGGTGTGGTTGCGGGGTTGCCGCCGATGCCAGCGATCGAACCCGAACTCTTCTTATCGTCGCAAGTTGGGCCGAAATCCAGCGTCGGCCGGAAAATATAGTGCATGGAATCTGGTGGAGTCCGGTGGAATCCGAATAGACCACATTTCTGATAGGGTTTAGAAGGCTATAATCCGAATGCAATCCGAACCGATCGACGGTTGGCCAGCGGGCGAACCGGGTAACGGCACAAGGGGAAAGCCATGATGGAAATGATTGAAAACAAAACGTTCGATGAAATTCAAATCGGCGATCAGGCCAGTCTGACGCGGGCGCTGGATCAGGACGGCGTCGAGGCGCTGGCGAGCATTACCGGCAATCTCAATCTGATCGATCTGGATCCGGGGCCGGCGGACACCTCGATGTACGGACAGGGTGGCGGGCAAACCGGTTGGTCCGCCGTGCTGTTCGCCACGCTGGCCGGCACCCGACTGCCGGGACTGGGTTCCATCGCCCGCCATATCGACGTCCGTCTGCATCGGCCGGTAGCGGTCGGCGTGCCGGTCACCGCCACGGCCACGGTGGCGGAAAAGCGGATCGAGACCGGTGTCGTGGTGCTCGACTGCCGGGCCGTCGATCCCTCCGGCGTTGAGGTGGCGACCGGCCGGCTCGAAGTGCTTGCGCCCACGGTAAAGCAGCGGCACGCGCTCAAGGATCTGCCGAAAATCCAGTTGCGCCGCGACAACCGCTATCTGGAGTTGCTGAAAGCCTGTGAAGGTCTCCCCGCCCTGGGTTGCGCGGTGGTCCATCCGTGCAGCGCCGATGCGCTGCGGGGCGCGATCGAAGCCGCCGAACACGCCTTGATCGCACCCATTCTGATCGGACCGGAGAACAAGATCAGAGTCCTTGCCGCGCAAGAGAACCTGGACCTGACGCCGTACCGGCTGGTGCCGGCCGAGCACAGCCATCATTCCGCCGAGTTGGCGGTCGCCATGGTGCTTTCCGGCGAGGCGCAAACCCTAATGAAGGGCAGCCTGCACACCGACGAATTGCTGGCCGAGGTGGTAAAAAAGGACGGTGGCCTGCGCACAGAGCGACGGATCAGCCACTGCTTCGTATTGGCGGTTCCCACCTTTCCGCGCCCGATCATCATCACCGACGCCGCCATCAACATCGTGCCGACGCTGGAGGTCAAGCGGGACATCATTCAGAACGCCATCGAACTGGCCCACGCCATCGGTATTCCCCAACCTCGGGTAGCGATTCTGTCGGCGGTGGAAACGGTCACCGCCAAGATCCCCTCGACCCTGGACGCCGGCGCGCTGTGCAAGATGGCCGACCGCGGCCAGATCACCGGCGGCCTGCTGGACGGTCCGCTGGCTTTCGACAACGCCATCGACGAGGGCGCGGCGCGGACCAAGGGCATCGTCTCGCCAGTGGCCGGCAAGGCCGATATCCTGGTGGTGCCCGACCTGGAGGCCGGCAACATGCTGGCCAAGCAACTGACCTTCATGGCGGGGGCGGAGGCGGCCGGTATCGTGCTCGGCGCCCGCGCGCCCATCGTGCTGACTAGCCGCGCCGACAGCGCCCAGACCCGGCTGGCCTCCTGCGCGGTGGCGGTGCTGTTCGCCGAGGCCCAGCGCAAGGGCGCGGCCCTACTCAAGGCGAGTGGCGGTTAAGCGCCCCGCCTGAACGTCTCGCGCACGCGGCGGGAGGAAGGACAGCCGTCGGGTCGGTCAGCCTTTTATTTAGCTGCTGGCGCTCGGCGGTGGCGACCACTGATACAGCCAGGTTTCGCTCAGCGCTCCATCGGGGCCGCTCAGGTAGCAGCGCAAGTCCACCGGTTCACGGCCGCCGGCCACCAGATCGAAATGGCAGCGCCATAGCTTCGATTCCGCGACCGGTTTGACGACCGGGTCGCGGATTTCCCCGCGCGAGGCGGCGGCGACCGCTTGCGGCTGGGCCTCCTTGGATAGGCGGTCGAGCGGCCCGCCCTGAAAATCGATCACGAACTTGCGCATCGGCTCGGTGAGTGTCTGACCGGGCATCCCGCCCTTGCCCAGCCGGGTGGCGACGACCTCCGCGACCGTGGGCCGAACCGGCGGTTGCGCGCCCCAGTACAGACGATAGCTGAAGTGGATCTCCCGGCCCGGTTGCGCCGGCTCCGCCGGATTCCAGAACGCCACGATGTTGTCCAGGGTTTCGTCGGCGGTCGGCAGTTCGACCAGTTGCACCATGCCGCGACCCCAACTTCCCAACGGTTCCACCCACAGCGATGGGCGCTTGTGGTAAAACGACACATCATCTTGATAGTGATCGATATTCCGATCACGTTGCAGCAGGCCGAAACCGCGCGGGTTGTCGTCCAGGAAGGAATTGACCCGGAGATAGTGCGGGTTGAGGATCGGCCGCCAGATCCATTCGCCCGTGCCGGTCCACAGCGCCAGTCCGTCGGAGTCGTGGATCTCGGGGCGATAATCGTCGGCCACCCGCCGGTCGTTTTCGCCGCACTGGAACATCGAGGTCATCGGCGCGATGCCCAGGCGCTCGATGGGGCGGCGGGGGAACAGGTGGGTTTCGACCTGCATGGTCGTGGTGTCGCCCGGTTCGACCACGAAGGTGTAGGCGCCGGTGATGCTGGGTCCGTCGAGCAGGGCGTGAATCGTCAAGGTTCTGGCGTCCGCCGCCGGGCGCTCCAGCCAGAACGCCCGGAAGGCGGGGAATTCCTCCGGGTGTTCCAGGCCGGTGTCGATGGCCAGGCCACGGGCCGACAAGCCGTACTGCTTGCTGGCGCCGACCGCGCGGAAGTAGCTGGCGCCGAGGAAGGAGAACATGTCGCGGTCCCAGTCGGCGCGGCTGTTGACCCGGAAACCGGCGAAACCCAGATCGCCGACCTGCTCCGGGATTTTGTCCTTGACGCGCGGGCCGTATTTGAACAGGTCCGGCGAGAAGCGGATCGGGCGGGCCTGGCCGGCGACCACTTCGTATAGGGCGACGGGATAGTGGAAGTACAGTCCCAGATGGAAGAACCGCGCCTGAAACGGCAGCTCGCCGCCGGCCCACAGGCCGCGATCGATGCGGAAGTTGTTGAGGGCCTGGTAGTCGTCCCAGTTCATGGCCGCCAGCCACGGCGGCCGGGCGTCGCTGGGGGCGGTATACGGTTCCCGCGCCAACTGTCGGGCGGTTTCCCGCAGCCAATCAGAACTGAACGGCGGCCCGCTGGTTGAGGGGGTATCCGCCGTGGCGGCGCGGACGAAGGAAACCAGCGGCATTCCGCAGGCGGTTAATTGCAGCAACCGCGTCAGTAACTCCCGTCGTGTCATGGCTCTCGTCGCAACCCGTCGTTGTCGTTTTGGGAGCGGGGATTATATATCAATGACCAGGACAGTTCTGACGATTACAATCAATAGGTTAACATCTGCTGGAGCCATTAGGCCAGAGTCGGGGGGCGACTAGGGTTCGATAGGCTTAGAGGCGTTTTTGTACGGCCTCTGGGGGATTAAGGTGTTGAAAAATAACCCTCACCCCCAACGCCTCTCCCATGGAGACAGGCGCGTTTTTGTACCGTCTCAAAGTGGGAAATTGGGTTTGAGCGAGGAGGATGCGCTTGGCCGAGCCTGAAATTCGCCGGGACGACTGTTCCGAATTCCCTGGCGGGCTGCATCCGTGGAGCTGGATGCGCTAAGCTTTTCCCGTGATCGAACCTCAACCGGACATGGCGACCATGGAACTTCTCTCGCGGGTTGACCGACACTTCGCCGCCAGCCTCGAAGCCAAGCAGCGCACCCTGGAAGCGATGGGATCACGCATCGTGCAAGCCGCCGAGCTGTTGGCCGAACGGTTGCGGCAGGGCAATAAAATCCTGGTTTGCGGCAATGGCGGATCGGCCGCCGACGCCCAGCATTTCGCCGCCGAACTGGTCAATCGCTTCGAAATCGAGCGGCCGGGGTTGGCCGCCCTCGCGCTGACCACCGACAGTTCGGCGCTGACTTCCATCGCCAACGACTATGCCTTCGAACAGATTTTCGCCCGACAGGTACGGGCGTTGGGGCGGTCGGGCGACGTGTTGCTGGCGATCTCGACCAGCGGCAATTCGCCGAACGTGGTGGTGGCCCTCGACGCCGCTCGCGAGCTGGGAATGACGACCCTGGCGCTGACCGGACGCGACGGCGGGCGCATGGCCGGGCAACTGGGCGGCGGGGATCTGGAAATACGGGCGGCGGCGGTGGCGACGGCGCGGGTTCAGGAAGTCCACATTCTCATCATCCATTGCCTGTGCGATTTGGTGGACGGGCTGCTGTTTGCTAAGGAGGAGTCATGACGGGGTGGATTCGCTTGGCCGGCGCGGTGCTGGCGACGATATTGCTGGGGGGGTGCGCGGCGCTTTTTGTCGGTGGCGCGGCGATGGGCGTCAGCGTGGTGCACGACCGCCGCACCACCGGCACCGTGGTGGACGATCAGACCATCGAGCTGAAGCTCTACGATGTGTTCACTCGAATGTTGCCGCCGGGCAACCGGATCAGCATCACCAGCTACAACGGCGCGGCGCTATTGACCGGCGAGGTGGTGTCGGCGCAGGCGCGGCAGCAGGCCGAGCAGATCGCCCGCGATCTGAAGGAGCCGCCGGTTCGGTTGGTCTACAACGAGCTGGTGATCGGTCCGCCCAGCCCGCTGTCGGTTCAAAGTAACGACGCGCTGCTGACCACCAAGGTCAAGTCGGCGCTGTTCCAGATACAGATTCCCGATTTCGATCCCACCCGGGTCAAAGTGGTCACGGATCGCGGCGTGGTTTATTTGATGGGCTTGGTCAAACCCGCCGAAGCCGACGCCTCGGCTGGCGTCGCCAGCCGGGTAGGCGGAGTGCGGCAGGTCGTGACGCTGTTCGAATACATCAACTGACGCTATTTCACGATCTTCAGCACCGGCCTGCGCTCGGTGCGAGCGGCCGGCTTGTCCGGCGGTGGCGCGTCGTCGGGCGGCGGTTCGTCGCCACCCATCTCCTCGCCAAAAGCCATGCCGTGGCCGTTCTCGCGGGCGTAGATGGCCAGCACGGCGGCGATGGGGATGTAGACCGTGCGCGCGACGCCGCCGAAGCGGGCGTTGAATTCGATCTGTTCGTTGCCCAGGCGCAGGTCGCGCACGGCGATCGAATTGACGTTGAGCACGATCTGTCCCTCGCGCACATGCTGCCTGGGAACCTCCACGCCGGGCAATTCCGCGTTGACCAGAATATGCGGCGTCAAGCCGTTGTCTTCAATCCATTCGTAGAGGGCGCGGATCAGGTAGGGCCGGGTCGAAGTCATGGCGGGATCGGTCGGCAGGTGGGGGAACGACAGCCTCCCCAACGGCGCTCGAGGAGGAATAAAAAGCGGCGCCCCGGCGGAGAGCAGCCAGTGCCCTCCGCCGATGGCGTCGTCAGTGCACGTCCTTCCAGTATTCTTTCTTCAGCAGATAGAACACCACGAAGGCCAACGCCAGGAACAGCACCACCCAAACTCCGATGCGCTGGCGCTCCAGATGGATGGGTTCGCCGACGTAGGACAGGAAGTTGACCAAGTCCGCCATCGATTCCTTGAACTCGGGTGGGCTCATGCTGCCGGGCTGGGTCAGCTCGAAGCCCGCGAGGGTTTTGACTTCGTGGCCCTCGGCATCCTTGTGCATTTCGTAGACTGGCTTCTGCATCCCCTGCAATTCCCACAGCACATGCGGCATGCCGGCGTTCGGGAAGGCGGCGTTGTTGACGCCGAACGGTCGGCTGGGGTCTTCGTAGAAGGTCAGCAGGTAGGTGTACAGATAATCATCGCCGCGCGAGCGGGCGATCAGGGTCAGATCGGGCGGCACCACGCCGAACCAGCCCTTGGCTTCGCTCTTGCGCATCGCGTTTTTCATCGTGTCGCCGACCTTGGCGCCAGTGAAAATCAGATTCTCCCTGACCTGGTCTTCGGTCAGGCCGATGTCGCGAGCCATGCGGTTGTAGCGCTGGTGCTCCAGCGAGTGGCAGCCCATGCAGTAGTTGACGAACAACTTGGCGCCGCGTTGCAGCGACGCTTTGTTGTGAGAGTCGATCGGCGCCGTCAGCAGGTGAAAACCTTCGCCGCCGGACGCCACGCTCAGGGCCGGCAGCACCAGAAACGCCAGTGCGAGAATGATTTTTTTCATTGTTCGGTCACCCTTTCCGGTACGGGCTTGGTCTTTTCGAACGCTGGCAGGAACGGCAGCACGAAGAAGAAGGCGAAATAGATCACGGTGCAGGTCTGCGCCAGAGTGGTACGGCCCGGACTCGGCGGCAAGGCGCCCAGATAACCCAGAATCAGGAACGACACCGAGAACGCGGCCAGCACCAGCTTGAACGTGAACCCGCGGTAGCGGATGGATTTCACCGGGCTACGGTCCAGCCAAGGCAGGAAGAACAGAATGACGATGGCGCCGATCATGGTGATCACGCCGCCCAGCTTGTCCGGCACCGCGCGCAACATGGCGTAGAACGGCGTGAAGTACCACACCGGAGCGATGTGCGGCGGCGTTTTCAGCGGGTCGGCCGGATCGAAGTTGGGGTGTTCGAGGAAGTAGCCGCCCATCTCGGGCATGAAGAAGATCACCACCGAGAAGAAGATCAGGAATACCACCACGCCGACCAGATCCTTGACGGTGTAATACGGATGGAAGGGGATGCCGTCCAGCGGTTTGCCGTCCTCGCCTTTCACCTTCTTGATCTCGACCCCGTCGGGATTGTTGGAGCCGACTTCGTGCAGGGCGAGGATGTGAGCGACCACCAGCCCCAGCAGCACCAGCGGCACCGCGATCACATGCAGCGAGAAAAAGCGGTTCAGGGTGGCGTCGGACACCACGTAGTCACCGCGAATCCATAGCGACAGGTCCTGGCCAATGCCGGGGATGGCGCTGAACAGCGAGATGATGACCTGCGCGCCCCAGTAGGACATTTGGCCCCAGGGCAGCAGGTAGCCCATGAATGCCTCGGCCATCAGGGCGAGGAAAATCAGCACGCCGAAGATCCAGATCAGCTCGCGCGGTTTCTTGTAGGAACCGTAGATCAGGGCGCGGAACATGTGCAGGTAGACGACGATGAAGAAGGCCGAGGCGCCGGTGGAGTGCATGTAGCGGATCAGCCAACCCCAATCCACGTCGCGCATGATGTATTCGACGGACGCGAAGGCGTCGGCGGCGGACGGTTTGTAGCTCATGGTCAGCCAGATGCCGGTCAGGATCTGGTTGACCAGCACCAGCAGCGCCAGCGAGCCGAAGAAGTACCAGAAGTTAAAATTCTTCGGCGCGTAGTATTCGGTCAGGTGCTCGCGGATCGATTTGGTCAGCGGAAATCGTTCGTCGATCCAGCCGAGCAGGCCAGTCGTACCTTGTGTGTTCGCCATTATGCAGCCTCCGGATCAACGCCAATCAACACCCGCGAATCGGTCAGATACCGATAGGAAGGCACTTCCAGGTTGAGCGGTGCGGGCACGCTCTTGTAAACGCGCCCGGCCAAGTCGAAACGGGAGCCGTGGCAGGGGCAGAAAAAGCCGCCTTTCCAGTCCGGCCCCAGATCGGCGGGCGCCACGTCGGGACGGAACGTGGGCGAGCATCCGAGGTGGGTGCAGATGCCGACCAGCACCAGGTTTTCGGATTTGATCGAGCGATAGGCGTTCTGGGCGTATTTGGGTTGCTGGCTGGCCTCTTCGGATTTGGGGTCGCGCAATTGATCGTTGAGGGTGGGCAAATCGTCCAGCATTTTCCGGGTGCGTTTCAGCAACCAGACCGGTTTACCGCGCCATTCGACGGTCATCATGGCGCCTTCTTCCAGCTTACTGATATCGGCTTCCACCGGCGCGCCGGCGGCCCGGGCGCGCTCGCTGGGCGACCAGGATTTCAAGAATGGAACGGCGACGAACGCCACGCCCACGCCGCCGACCACGGTTGCCGTGGCGGTCAGAAAGCGGCGTCTGCCGAGATCGACGGCATCTACCGTACTCATAAGCAGTCTCCCAATTATCGGTTTATCGTTGATGTTGATGGATGGCGTCACGGTTTCGCGTTTGCCGGAACCCAGTCGTGCGCGCCCCGCTGCGCCGAGACGGGCGGCTTTTGGAGAACGCGCGGCGGCGCCGCAGGATAGTGATCGATTCAGGCTCCCGTGATTTCCACGGTACGACGGAAAATATTACCGCAGTGCGGGTATGGGGGTCTATGCGCTTGACTGTAAACTGGGATAAACGGCGTTCGGTCATTGTGAGCTGTTGCCGGTGCCATGGACAGCGAATGAGAAGGACGCATGGCATCGAAATCCAGGAGTCACACGGCATTCCGCCCTGCGCCGGCACTAAATTCTGGTACTTTATCCGTCCGTTCGCCGCCGAAATGCCAACGCGATCCACCTCCTCCGAGGCCCGATGAATATCCCGCAACACAGTCTGGTGCTTTACAAGAATGGTCCGGCCCGCGTCGCCAGTCTCGGCGACAAGCTGGAGATCGAGCTGGAGGATGGCCGGTCGCTGCGGGTGCGTCCCAAGGACGTGCTGCTGCTGCATCCCGGACCGCTGCGCGGGTTGCGCGAGATGGAACACCTTCCGCCGGGCGAGGTGGAGGCGGCCTGCGAGTTGCTGGAGGGCGAGCAAACCACGCTGCCCGATCTGGCGGAACTGGTCTATGGCGCCTACACGCCCGCCACCGCCTGGGCCACCTGGCGGCGGCTGGACGAAGGCTTGTATTTCCAGGGCACGCCCGAGGCGATCATGGTCCGGCCGCTGGCGGAGGTGGCGCGGGAACGGGTGGCGCGCGAGGCGAAAGCAGCCGAACGCGAAGCCTGGAACGAATTTCTAAGCCGCGCCCGCGCCGGACGCTGTGCCGCCGAGGATGCGGCGTTCCTGCACGAAATCGAAGAAGTGGCCTGGGGCCAGCGCGAGCAGAGCCGGGTTTTGCAGGCACTCGATTGCGGCCAGAATCCGGAAAGCGCCCATGGTCTGCTGCTGCGCTTGGGCCATTGGGACGGCACCATCAACCCCTATCCCCAGCGGATCGGGGCGCCGCTGGCGGCGGCGGTGGCGGATCTGCCCGAGCTGCCGGACGAGCCGCGGCTGGATTTGACCGGACTGGCGGCTTACGCCATCGACGACGAAGGCAACCTCGATCCCGACGACGCCCTCAGCCTGGACGGCAATCGTTTGTGGGTGCATATCGCCGACGCCGCCGCCCTGGTGCCGCCGGACAGTCCCGCCGATCGGGAAGCGCGGGCGCGGGGCGCGACGCTTTATCTGCCGGAAACCACCGTGCCGATGCTGCCGGCGGCGGCGGTGCCGCAGCTTGGTCTGGGGCTGAGCGAGATCACGCCGGCGCTATCGTTCGGCCTGACGCTGGATGCCGATGGCGTCGTCACCGACGTGGAGATCGCACCAAGCCGGGTGCGAGTACGGCGGCTGAGCTATGAAGAGGTGGAGTTGCGGCTGGACGAGGAGCCGTTTCGTACTCTGCACGAACTGGCCAGTCGCCATCGGACCCGCCGCCGCGCCAACCGGGCGGTGTTCATCGATCTGCCGGAAGTGAAGATGCAGGTCGCCGACGGGCGGGTGTCCATCAAGCCGCTGCCCCGCTCGCGCAGTCGGATGCTGGTGACCGAGGCGATGCTGATGGCCGGCGAAGCGGCGGCCCGCTTTGCGCTGGAGCACGGGCTGCCGTTTCCGTTCACCACTCAGGATGTGGCGGTGGGCGACGCGGACCGGGAACCGGCCGGACTGGCGGCGATGTACGCCCTGCGCCGCAGCCTGCGCCCACGTCAGTACAGCGGCCAGCCCGGCTCGCATGGTGGCTTGGGACTCGACGTGTACGCACAGGTCACCAGCCCGCTGCGGCGTTATCTGGATTTGGTCGCGCACCAGCAGTTGCGGGCGTTCCTGCGGGGCGGCGATCCACTGGAGGCCCAGGCGATCATCGAACGGGTCGGGGCGGCGGAGGCGGCGGCGCGGGGAATACGGCGGGCCGAACGCTTGTCCCGCGAGCATTGGACGGTGGTTTATCTACAGCAACATCCCGGCTGGCAAGGCGAAGGGGTGCTGGTGGAAAAGCGGATGCCGCGCGGCGTGGTGCTAATTCCCGAACTGGCCCTGGAGGCGCGGGTGAAGGTGGGCGAGGGCGTGGCGCCGGACAGCATCTTGCCGTTGCGCCTAACCGGCATTGAGCTGCCGGCGCGCGAGGTCTATTTCCGCTTGGAACGTTAAGAGCGCGGTCGGGCACCGAAGCGGCGGGCTACCGTGAAGTTCCGGTAGCCCTGCGTAACATCGGCCGGGCTTCCTGAGCAAGATTCCTCCTCGATGGATTGATCCGACCCGCGCCACCGGCCAAGGACTTCAAGGTTGAACCCTAGATGGGTCTTGGACCCGTATCCATTCAGCCCGTTACC
>JAPUDV010000114.1 GCA_027492875.1 Candidatus Competibacteraceae bacterium
ACGGTTACGCCCACAGCACCCCCAGCGAAAACGAGATCGCCTCAAAAGGCGGAGCGCGTACTTCATCCTCCTGCTGATAAACATGCTCCAGCAACCAGTGCCCATCGCGCAATACAAATACCTCCAGGGTACATGGGGTCGGATCGATCAACCATAGAAACGAGATGCCCTGCGCGGCGTAAATCGGCATTTTATCTGCCCGGTCGGTTCGCGTTGTACCCGGCGAGAGTACCTCGCACACCCAGTCGGGCGGCAAGGTAAAGTGAGCCATATCGGGCAACTCCGGCATCCGCTCCCGCCGCCAGCCGGCCAGATCGGGCACCAGGATATGCGGTCCCAAGTGCAACTCCGGCTCGAACAGAATCCACCAGCCACCGGGACCGCCGCGCCCTTTATGGAAGGGGCTGATCAATTCGTCGCCCATGGAAGAACAGGCCAATGCATGTTTCGGCGCGGGGCGCGGTTGCGTGATCAATTGACCGTGAATGATCTCGCCCACCCGATTTTCGGGTAGGTCGAACAGGTCTTCGTAAGTCGCAAATTTGAGAGCGGGGGCGGTCATGGTTAGGGCTCCTACACGGGTTCGCGTTACGCCTCGTCCTCGGTGCCCAGATAAGCCTCGATCACCTTCGGATCGCGGCGCACCTGCTCCGGCGCACCTTCGGCGATTTTGCCGCCGTTTTCCAGCACCACCAATTCTTCGCAGGCGCGCATCACCAGACGCATGTCGTGTTCGATCAGCAAAATAGTGATTCCACGCTCTCGAATGCGGGCGATCAAGCCAATCAACGCCTCGGTTTCCTGTTCGTTCATGCCGCCGGCTGGTTCGTCCAGCACCAGTAATCGCGGCCGGGTCGCCAGCGCCCGGGCGATTTCCAGTCGCCGCTGGTCGCCGTAAGCCAGGTTTTTCGCCAATGTCAGCGCCTGCTGGCGCAGGCCGACAAATTCCAGTTCCTTCAAGGCCCGACCCATGGCGTCGTTTTCCTCGCGTCGCTGGGACGGCAAGCGCAACAGGGCGGCGAGAATTCCGCCCCGCATCCGGTAATGGCAGCCGGCCAACACGTTCTCCAGCACGGTCAAGCGCTGGAACAATCGGATGTTCTGGAAGGTACGGGCGATGCCAAGGCTAATGATGCGGTGGGTGCGCAATCCAGTCAGCGAGGTACCGGCGAATTCGATTCGCCCCCGGTCGGGTCGATAGTTACCGGTGATCAGGTTGAATACCGTGGTCTTACCGGCGCCGTTGGGGCCGATCAGACCCATCACCGAGCCTTCCTCGACGACGAAGGACACCGCATCGACAGCCGTCAAACCGCCAAAGGTTTTGGTCAGTCCCTGGAGCGTCAGCAACGGCGTTGTAGTGGCGGCTGGCCGACCGGATACAACGGACGGCGCCTCCATCATCCGCGCCCCCTGACCAGGGTCGCCGGCAAAAATCGTCCTCCCCCCGCCGGCAACAAGCCCTGTGGCCGGAACACCATCATCACGACCATCACCAGGCCAAACACCAGCATGCGGGCGCTGGCGAACTCGCGGAACAATTCCGGCAAGCCGATGACCAAGAAGGCCGCCAGCAGGACTCCGACGATATTTCCCGCCCCGCCAAGAATCACGATCATAAACAGCACCACCGATTCCCAGAAATTGAAGGATTCCGGGGAAATGATGGTCATTTTGGCCGCGAACAGGGTGCCGGCCATGCCCGCCCAGGCCGCGCCCAAGCCAAATGCGGCCAGCTTATAGTACGCGGTATTGATGCCACTACCTTCCGCCGCCACCTCGTCCTCACGCAAGTAGTTGAGCGCCCGTCCGAACCGCGACTGTTTCAGCCGCAAAAACAGAAAAATGGTCAACGCCACGCAGCCCCAGATCAGATAGAAAAACTCCTGCGGTCGGCGAATGACGATGCCGAATAGATTGGGACGGCTGATGCCAAAAATACCGTTGGCGCCGCCGGTCATGCCGAAGAGGTCGTTTACCAGCGCGATGCGCACGATTTCGCCGACGCCGATGGTGACGATCAGCAGGTAATCGCCGCGCAGATGCACCACCGGCCGCGCCACCACCAGCGCAAACACGCCGGCGACCAAACCGCTCAGCGGCAAGGTCCACAGGATTGGAATCTGATAGCGGGTGTTCAGAATGGCGGCGGTGTAGGCGCCCACCGCGTAAAAGGCGGCGTGGCCCATATTGAACAAGCCGGCCTCACCCAAAATGAGGTTGAGACCCAGCGCCAGCAACCCGTATAGACCGATGCTGTTGAGTACGTCCACCTGATAGGCGTTGAGAAACAGCGGCGCGGTGGCCAACAGCGCGGCCGCCAGCACGACGGCGAACAGCTTACCGTGCTTCATGAACTCCATCCGCCATGATCTGTGCCCCTATCACCTGTCCCCTTCATATCTTGTCCGCCACCCGCTCGCCCAGCAAACCGGTGGGTCGAACGATCAGGATCAGGATCAGCACCAGGAAGGCGATGGCATCCTTCCAGGCAATGGAAATATAGGCCGCGCCGAGCGCTTCAATCACACCCAGCAACAGCCCACCCACCATCGCGCCGGGGATGTTGCCGATACCGCCCAGAATCGCGGCGGTGAAGGCTTTCATACCGTAGACCCAGCCCATGGTGAAGTTGATCTGGCCATAGTACAGCCCCACCATCAGCCCAGCGGTTCCACCCAGCGCCGGCCCCATCAGGAACACCAGCAGGATCACCCGGTTCACGTCGATACCCATCAGTCGCGCCGCACCCTGATCGATCGCCGCCGCACGGATGGCGGCCCCGATCCGGGTCTTCTGGATGAACAGGTACAGCGCGGCCATCATCAGCACCGAGGCCAATACGATCAGCACCCGCATCAACGGCAGGTACAGGCCAAACAGATTCAGCGTGGTGGCGGGCAGAATGTTGGGATAGACCTGGAAGCGCGCGCCGTACAGCAGCATCAACGCATTTTGCAGGAAGATCGACGCCCCCAGCGCCGACACCACCGCCGACAGCCGGGGCGATTCCCGCAAGGGGCGATACGCGGCCCGCTCCAAAATCGCGCCCAGCACCGCCACCAGCCCCATCACCATCAGCACCAGCACCAGCATGCCCAAGGCGAAACCCAAGCGATCGGTGAGCGCCAGCGAAGTCAGCAGGGTCAACCCCAGGTAGGCCCCATAGGTGAACAGGTCGCCGTGGGCGAAGTTGATCAGTTTGAGCACGCCGTAAACCATGGTGTAGCCCAAGGCGATCAAGGCGTAGATGCCGCCCACGGCCAAACCGTTGGTCAATTGCTGGAGAAATTCTTCCACGAGGTCGCCGGAACTTGAGCTGGAGGGAAAGGAGCGTCGAGTTGCCTGCCAATACTGGCGGGGTTGCGGCGGCTCCCTCCAAGCTGGGAAGGAACCGCGCCGGAGATTTACAGCTTCTGCAACACGAAACCGCCTTCGGCATCCACCTTGTAGACCCGGTATACCTCGCCCTCGCGGTCGCCCTTGGCATCGAAGGAGATCGGCCCGCTCAGGCCGGGGTAATTCTTGAGATCCTTGTGCAGGTACCCGGCGATCTTGTCGCCATCGGTGGACTTGGCGCCCGCAATGCCGGTCACCATCACCCGGAAACCGTCTCCGGCCAGCACCGCCCAGATTGAGGGCGGCAATTCGTTATATTTCTTCTGGTAATCCGCCAGAAATGTCGCCGCGTCCGGTGTGTCCAGATCCTGCGGCTGCGGTGGGCTGAGGAAGTAGAAACCTTCGGCGGCCTCCTTGCCGGCGATCTTGACCAAATCGACATTGTTGGTGGCGTCGCCACCCAGGAATGGAACCTGCCAGTTCATGTCCTTCTTCTGGCGCAGGAGCAGACCGGCTTCGGGATAGTAGCCGGTAAACAGCACCACGTCGGGATTGGCGCCCTTCAGCTTGGTCAAAATGGCGGTGTAATCGCGTTCGCCGGGAGTCAGCGCATCGAAAAACACCACCTCGGCACCCTGACTCTTCAGCAGAGCATGGGCTTCATCCGCCAGGCCCTTGGCGTAGGAGGTGTTGTCGTGCAGGATGGCGACCTTCTTAAAGCCCAGCTTCCCGATGGTTTGCGCCGCCATGCGACCTTGCTCGTCGTCGCGCGGCGCGGTGCGGAAAAAATGCTTGAAGCCTTTTTCGGTCAAGCGGATGGCGGTGGAACCGTTGGCGATCTGGGGCAACTTGACTTCATCGTAAATCGCCTGGCTGGCTTCGGTCACCGAAGAACCGTAGGTGCCGACCACCGCCACCACGCCCTGGGTGGTCAGGCGTTGCGCGGCCAGCGAGGCGGTACGCGGGTCGCCGCCGTCGTCTTCGGTCACCACCACGATCTTTTTCCCCAGCACGCCGCCCTTGGCGTTTTGCTGCTCGGCCAGCAGTTCGACGATCTTCTTCATGCCCTGGCCCTCGCTGGCCCAGGACCCGGTCAACGGCGCCATTAGGCCGATTTTGACGGTATCGGCCGCTTGCGCGGTCGCGCCGCCCACGACCAGACCTACCGCCGCGACCAACGCCAACAAGTGCTGCTTCATCTTGCGTTATCTCCTCGTGTGAGGCCGGCTAGCGGGGAGGGAAGGATGCAATCAAGCAAAGCCGGCGTATTACAATCGATGGATCAAACATAGCAGCGAATTTCAAACAGCGTCAAACCCGCCGCGTAGTCGGTAAGGGCAGGCATACTTCCTTTACATGCGGTTTCGTGCTCACTTTGATCGACGACTCCTCGTCGTCCTCCACATTCCAGTCCCCGGCGCCATCCCCCCGGCCGGGCAACCACGCCGGCGCCCGGCCACCGTTGCGCGCGCCCAACCCGGCGAAATCGAATAACTCCGTATCGGCCAGGTGTGAAGGCGCCACGTTTCGCAGCGCGGCAAAGAGGTTCTCGATCCGTCCCGGAAACTGCTTTTCCCACTGCCGCAGCATGGCCTTGATTGCCTGACGTTGCAGCTTGGGCTGCGAGCCGCACAGGTTGCAGGGAATAACTGGAAATTGCCGGACCTCGGCATAGGCGGCGAGATCGTGCTCCCGGCAATAGGCCAGCGGCCGGATCACCACATGCCGGCCATCGTCGCTCAGCAGCTTGGGTGGCATGGCCTTGAGCTTGCCGCCGTGGAACAGATTCAAAAACAGGGTTTCCAGAATATCGTCGCGGTGATGACCCAGCGCGATCCGGGTCATGCCCTGCTCTTTGGCGAAGGTGTATAGGGCTCCGCGTCGCAACCGCGAACACAGCCCGCAGGTGGTTTTTCCCTCCGGGATCACCCGCTTGACTACACTGTAGGTATCCTGCTCGATGATATGGAACGGAACGCCGATGCCTTGGAGATATTCCGGCAGCACATGCTCGGGGAAACCGGGCTGCTTCTGATCGAGATTGACCGCGACCAGTTCGAAGCGCACCGGCGCCCGCGCCCGCAGCTTGCGCAGGATGTCGAGCATGACGAAGGAATCCTTGCCGCCGGACAGGCAGACCATCACCCGGTCGCCGTCCTCGATCATGTTAAAATCCTGAATCGCTTGGCCGGTGTTCCGCCGCAACCGCTTCTGAAGCTTGTTGAAATTAATCTGCTGTTTCTTGACCGCAACCGTCATCGCCCTGTCACCTCGGAACCCGTGTCCGGCACGCTGACTTTACCTGAAATCAACGAGGTTGCGCCAAGCCGATCTCTTGCCGGCGGTTCGGCGTAGGACTAGACTCCCCGTTTGTGACCATGGTTAGCACCGCGCGTCGGGAATCCACCCGGTCCCGGTTTGTCGCGCGCCAGACAGAAAAACCGCCCTTCTTCGGAGAACCCACAATGGAGACCAGTGACATCGAACACTACAAACACCGGCTCGTCGAACTGCGGACAGAGCATCGCGATCTGGACGATGTAATTGCCCGCCTAGCCAAGGATCCGCTCGTCGACGAGCTTGAATTGAAGCGGTTGAAGAAGCGCAAGCTCATGCTCAAAGACATGATCGCACATCTGGAAAGCAAGCTCATTCCCGATCTCAATGCCTGAGATCGCTCGGTCAGATGAGACCGTCTGGCCTTACGGCACGGCGGTCCTGATTCCCCCGCCGCTCAGGCTGGCTCACGCCGGGGGGCCGGCTCCGACCGGCGCGGTTCATCGAGCCCGCCCCTAGATCGCCTCGTCGCCGTACTTCCGGGCGTGTAACGCCTTCGCTTGACCGATCCAGTCATCGCGGTGAATTCGACCGCTGAGATGGATCACATTCGTTTCCAAACCATCAATATCGGCAGCGGTCAGGCTGGCGATCTGCCGGTAGGAGTAAAAACCGGCCGCCCTCAATTTACCTTCCAGCACCGGGCCGATGCCGCTGATCATTTTTAGATCGTCCTCCTCCACCACGCGGGCGGTCATCGCGGCCACCTGCCGGTCATTGGCGATGGCTTGAATACAGTTGTTGATCTCCTCCAACTGCTTGGCGATGGCATGCAGGTCGTCGCGGGTCGGCACACCCAACCGCCGCAACGCCCGCGCCACGCGCTCCTCGAATAACTGCTCCAGGTTATCCAGCGTGCCAGCCGCCTTGGCCTTGGCATCCCCGACCCGATCACGGACTTCATCCACCCGCTCCCTGATCTCACCCGCCTTCTCTTCAGCCATCTTCAGCGCCTGGTCCCGGAGTTTCTCGCCCTCCCTAACCAGGGAGCCCACCAGATTGCCAGTTTCCTGCTGTACCTTATCCACCGCTGCCCTGACCTGGTCGGTCACGGATTCAGGTTCATTCTTGTGAGTTTGGTCGCTCATGACACACTCCTCAATCGGCTATCGCCTTAATATCATTTCGTGTTCCACTTTTCACGGACTTCACTGTAGCAAGCGAAAGTAGTGCAAACATCCTAAAGCCGACATCCGGCGCCGCTCCGGTTTTGAGAGGGTTCCAGCACGGCAATACCCTCGCGCCGCAGCAACAACCCCGTGGCCGGTATGCTAAAGTAGGCGGTAAAATTAGCTGCCGGGCATTCATCAAACCGAACCGGCGGGGCTTCACCCCACCTTCGAGTCCTATCGATCTCCTCATGATCCTGAGCCGTTTCCTCAAGCCCAAGTGGCAACAAGCCAACCCCGAAGCCCGCAAGCAAGCCCTGCGGAATCTAGACAGCAGCGATCCGAAACTGCTCGATCTGGCTCGGCTGGACCCCGACTCCACCGTCCGCCGCGCCGCGATGGAGCGGCTTGACGATCTCGACCTGTTGCACCGCATCGCCGGCGAGGACGCTGATACGGGCATTCGGGATGCCGCCCGAGAGCGTTACCACTCCCTGCTGGCCGGCAAAATCGCTGGCGGCCCGGCGCTGGCCAACCGCTTGGAACGGTTGCGGCAAAACCCGGATACCGGCCTGGTGGAGTTTCTGTTGCAGCACGCCACCGAACCCGAACTGCGGCTGGCCGCACTGGAACGGATCAACCTGGAACCCGCGCTGGCCGATATCGCCATCCGGAATCCCCATCCAGACCTGCGACTGGCCGCGATGGAGCGCGTGGACGATCCCGAGCTGCTCGACCGGATCGCCCGCCAGAGCCGCAACCGCGACAAGCGCCTGCACCGCCGGGCGCGGGAACGTTTGGATACCCTGAACGCCGAGCGGGCGAACGCCTCAAACCTGGACCGGCTATGCGCCGAAATGGAACATTTGACCTGGGATGGAGAAAGCGGTCTCAACGCGGGCCGGTTTCCCAAACTGGAGCAGGCATGGCGCGAACAGGAAGCCGGTGCTCCGCCCGAACTCCAGACGCGCTACGCGCAAGCCCGCAGCCGGTTTCTGGCCGAGCGCCAGGCTAGCGCCAACCGCCGGGCTCAGCGGATCGAGCTGCTCGCCACGCTGGAAGCCCTGCTGGAACGACTACGGCAGCACGGCGAATCCAGCCCCGAGCTTGACACGGTGATTCGGTATGCCACCACCGAGGCGCCCGCCGCTTGGATCCACCATAGCCCTGTCCAGGACAGTGAAACCCGGCGGCAGGCAGCACGATTCCAACAACTGATGCAAGACATCCAGGAACAGGAACGCATTTTGCGACGCAACCAGATCCGCGCCGAACACCTGCGCGACATGTTGGCGCAAGGCGATACCCTGCTCCAACAGACCAGCGAAGTGCGTGATGCCGATCTCAAACACCTGCGGCAGCACTGGGAAAGACTGGAACGGCCGGAGTCCCATGCCCTCGCCGACGATCTGCAAAGCCGTTTCGATGGTCTGCTCGACAAACTGCGTGCCCGCTTGCAGCGACAAGCCCAGCAACGCGATCAGGAATGGCGGGGCATCCAGGACCAGATATGCCAACTCGAAGCGGCGGTCGAGGATGGCGAGCTACAGCAGGCCACCCAACTGCAGGAGCAGGCCCGCCACCAGATCAAACACAACATCGGCCTGAGCCGGGGGCAGATGGCGATGATCGAGGAGCGCCTGCAAGCCTGCACCGCGCGCATCGGCGAGCTGCACGGCTGGCGACGCTGGGGCGCCAGCCAGGCCCGCGAACAACTTTGCGCCGCTGCCGAAAACCTGATTGACCTCGACACCGACCCGGCCGACATCGCCCAGCGCATCCAGCAAGTCCGCGCAGCCTGGAAAGAATTGGACCACCACGAAGGCGGCGCGCCCAAGGAACTGTGGAATCGCTTCAACAACGCCTGCGAGCGCGCCTACGCTCCGTGTCAGGCTCATTTCGAGGCCCAGATCCGCGAGCGCCAGCACAACTTCAACCAGAAAGCGGCGCTTTGCGAACAACTGGAACAGTTTGAAACGGCAACCGACTGGCGACAGGCCAACTGGCGCGAGGCCGACCGGCTGCGCCGCCGCACCCAGGAACAATGGTACAAACTTGGGCCGGTCAACCGCACCGACCGCAAGGCTCTCGATCGCCGCTTCCAGCAAATCCTGCAACGGTTGGATGCACACCTCGACATCGAACGCCAGCGCGAGGTGCAACGGCGCCAACAGTTGATCCAACAGGTTCAAGCCCTAGTGGACAACCCCGACCTGCGCGCCGCCGTCGAAACCGCCAAACGCGCTCAGGCCGAATGGCAGCCCACCGTGCAAGACTCACCCCGACAGGAACAGGCGCTGTGGAAGGCCTTCCGCGCCGCCTGCGACGCAGTGTTTGCCCGTCGCCACGCCGAACAGCAAGCCGCCGACGCCGAACGACAGGCCCATCTGACGCGCAGGCAGAATTTGTGCGAAGAGATCGAAGCCCTCGCCCTGCTCGACCGCGAACAACTGGCGCAAGCCAGCGCCCGACTCCAGGCGGCGCAACAGGAATGGCCGGTGATCGGCCCGATACCCAAGGCCGAACAGCGCACGCTCGAGCAACGCTTTGAAGCAGCCGTCCGGCAATTTGCCCTGCACGAGAAGCTCCTGCGCCAAGCCGACATCCGGGAAACCTTCCGGAATCTGCACCAACGCAACCGGCTGTGTGCCCGATTGGAAGCCGAGCTGGAACTCCCCCGGGACGATACCGTGCTGCCGTCGACCTGCCAGGAGTGGGCGGTTTCGCCGGACCTACCGGCAGCGCTGGCAACACCGATGCAGCAACGCTTTGACGCTGTCTGTCAGTTGCTAGCCGCAGGGACTCCGGACCGTATGCAGGCCGCGCGCGCGCGCTTGGAGCACGATCTGGAGCGCAAACAAATCTGGTGCGTATGCATGGAGATTATGGCTGGCGTGGACTCGCCGCCCGAATTCACGCAGCTGCGGATGGAGTATCAGGTCGCCCGCTTGTCGGCCTCGCTGGCCGGCGGCGCCCTCAAACCCGAAATGATCCACGATCCCCGCCAATTGCAGGAACAGTGGTGTCTGACCGGGGCGCTGCCGGCCCAAGCAGCAGCGGAACTGGATGCCCGCTTTCTGCACGCCGTGCAGGTCTGGTGGCAGCGGGAGGACGTCTGAATCCGTCCGGCGATGGCGCTCTGACCCGTTACGACATGCAGCCTGGCGATCTGCTGCTGGCGCTGCTGGCAAACACTGCTTGGGCGTTCAACTTTATTGCCGGCAAGGTGGGCGTCACCCACTTTCAATCCTTTCTATTCACCAGCCTGCGTTTTGCCGTCCTGTTACTGGTGTTGCTGCCGTTCCTGCACTGGATTCCCGGCCAGATGGGCGGCGTACTGGGAATCGCCCTGGTGCAGGGCATCCTGCACTTCAGCCTGATCTTTGCCGGTCTGGAAGCCAGCGGCGACATCGCTTCGGTCGCCATCGCCAGCCAGCTTTACGTACCGTTTTCGACCGTGCTGGCCTTGTTCCTGTTGGGCGAAACCCTGGATGCCCGGCGGGTAGCCGGTATCGCCCTAGCATTCGGCGGCGTACTGGTGATCGGCTTCGATCCGCTGGTATTCCGCCATCTCGATGCCCTGCTGCTGGTCACCGCCGGCGCGGCGGCGATGGCGCTCGCCACCATCCAGATGCGGCGGTTGCGCGGGGTCGGCGTGTTCGTGCTGCAAGCCTGGATTGCGCTGTGCGCCACTCCGACGCTGGCGTTGCTCTCGCTGCTATTCGAGCGGGGACAATGGACCGCTCTGCGCACGGCGAGTACCCTACAACTGGCGGCTCCGGTCTATTCCGCCCTAGGCGCATCCCTAATCGGCCACGGTATCGTCTATTACTTGCTCGGCCGTTATCCGGTCGGGGTCACCACGCCGTTGCTGCTGCTGAACCCCGTGCTGGCGGTCGCGTTCGGCGTGTTGCTGTGGGGCGATGTCCTGACCTGGAAGCTGGTCTTGGGCGGCGCGACGACGCTGGCCGGTATCGCCGTCATCACCATACCCCTACCAAACCGTGGAGGCACACGTGCCGGCTGAACGGGACGGGGATACCCCTCAAAATTCCCGGCGGACCAGCCGCTCGATCAGCGGTTGCAGAATGATTTCCATGGCGAAGCCCATCTTGCCGCCTGGCACCACAATGGTATTGCGGCGCGACATGAATGAGTCATGGATCATGTGAATAAGATAGGGAAAATTCGGCTGGGTTTTGCGGGCGTCCTTGAAGCGGATTACCACGAAACTTTCATCCAGGGTGGGAATATCGCGAGCGGTGAAGGGATTGGAGGTATCTACCGTCGGCACCCGCTGAAAGTTGATGTCGGTGCATGAAAACTGCGGCACGATATAGTGGGTGTAGTCGTACATCCGCCGCAGAATGGCATCAGTTACCGCCTCGGCGCTGTAGCCCCGCTCGGCGGTATCGCGGTGGATTTTCTGAATCCATTCCAAGTTGACGATCGGCACCACCCCGATCAGCAGATCCACATAGCGGGCGACATTCACTTTGTCGGTTACCACCCCGCCGTGCAAGCCTTCGTAGAACAACAGGTCGGTCCCCGGCGGCAATTGCGCCCAAGGCGTAAATGTCCCCGGCTCCTGGCCATAATGCACGGCTTCTTCCCGACCATGCAGGTAGTAGCGCCGCAGCCCGCTGCCACGCTCGCCGTACTCCATGAACAGCGCTTCCAGGCGGTCGAACAGATTCCCCTCGGGACCGAAGTGACTGAGATTGCGAGCCGCCTGATAAGCCTGTTCGCACTGCCGTTGCATTTCCAGCCGATCATGACGATGGAAACTGTCGCCTTCGACGACGGCGGCGTTGATGCCATCCCGGCGAAAGATGTGTTCCATCGCGATCCGAACCGTCGATGTGCCGGCCCCGGACGAGCCAGTAATGGCAATAATCGGATGCTGTTTCGACATGGCCGCCCTAATACGGTGACTACAGACAATCCAGTATGGCACAGCTATATTGCGGCGCAGCAGAGCAGCGCGGAGGCGTTCGCTCAGATGCGGCACTTTTCCAAGAGGCAAGACCAGCGGCTCGGCGAGCAACGATGGCGGGAATCAAAGAAAGATAAGGGATATTGGGGGAAGATCAGGAGTTACCGGAAACTTGCGCTGGGAATCCGTGCAATGGTCAAATGCCCGGCTCAAATATTTTCAGGCCTTAATTACCCAGCCTGCCGCAACAAGCGCCGCAGTTGGTGGCGATAGATAAAGCCCGGCATGGCGCTAACCGCAAACAAACATAAAGTCACCACATAAAATTCCCACGCCTGCGCATGTAGGATACCGGTCGTCTTGTATTCAAAACCGAAGCCCACACCGACAACCAGCCCGTAGAGCAACCCCCACTCGATCAGCCTCAACCAGGAAGGTTTGGCCTGCGGGCGCGGAATCGCGAACAACCAGCGTTCGCTCAGCCAAGGCAGGTTAGCGGCCACCACCGCCAACCCCAGCCAGAACCCAACCAGCACGCCCTGCGGCACGTCCGAACAATGCCTAGCTCAGCAACGCCGTGGCGCACCAACTCATCAGCGCGGTCGGATACAGTCCCAGCACCACCAACAGCAGCCCGTTGGCGCTGATGACAATTTCAGTGTCGCGGCTGAGTTCGATCAGCGCGCTCTGCTCGGGTTTGTCGAAGTAGAGACACTTGACCACTCGCAGATAATAGAACGCACCGATCACCGAAAACACCACACCGAGGATTGCCAACCACACCAGCCCCACATCAACCACCGCTTGCAACACGACCCACTTGGCGTAGAAGCCAGCCATGAACGGAATACCGGCCATCGACATCATGACCACCATCATCAGGAAAGCCAGCCATGGATTGCGATCGTTCAGCCCTTTGAAGTCATCAATATTTTCGGCCTCGAAACCGGTTCGGCTCAGCATGATGATCAGACCGAAGGCGGCGATCGCCATCAACACATAAACGATAGTGTAAAACATGGCTGCGGCGTAACCTTCCGGCGTACCTGCCAGAATGCCCAGCAACAGAAACCCCACATGGGAAATGGTCGAATAGGCCAGCATCCGCTTGATGTTGGTCTGGACGACCGCGAGCAAATTACCCAGCGCCATGGAGAGCGCCGCCAGGATGATCAGCATCTGTTGCCAGTCGCCCTGCAACGAACCCAAGCCATCCACCAGAACCCGCATAATCAAGGCAAAAGCCGCCAGTTTGGGCGCCGAACCGATGTACAGGGTCACCGAGGTAGGCGCGCCCTGGTAAACGTCCGGCAACCACATATGGAAAGGCACCGCGCCCAGCTTGAACGACAATCCGACCATCAGAAACACCAGTCCGAACACCAGCACCAGATTGTCCGCGCCCTGCCGGGCGGTGGCGTCGGCCACCACTTGGAGATCCACGCTGCCGGTCGCACCGTAAATCATCGAGATGCCGTACAGCAACATGCCGGACGCCAGCGAACCCAGTACAAAGTACTTCATGGCGGCTTCGGAGGAAACCGGAGAATCCCGGTCGGTCGCCACCAGGGCATAAAGCGACAACGACAACAGCTCCAGCCCCAAGTACACGCTGAGCAGGCTGTGAGCGGACACCATGACCATCATGCCCAGCACGCCAAACAGGCCCAACACATAGTATTCGCCCTTGAACAGATCGCGCTGGCGCAGATAGTCGCGCGAGTAGAGAAAACCGGCAGCGGTGGTCAGGTAGATGAACAGCTTGAGCAGATCGCCCATCGCATCCTTGATGTAATGGCCAAACATCGTGGTCACCGGCGCCTGCGCGTAGGTCAAAAGCGTCAGCAGGGCTGCTCCCAGCAAAGTCAGTTGCGCCAGCCCGTAGGTGATGTGGCGCTGCCGTTGCTCCAGGAACACATCGATGACCAACACCAGGCAGGCCAAGGTCAACACGAACAGTTCCGGCAGCACCGGCACAAAATCAGGGGCAACGAAATTCATGGGGTTTCCCTATTCTCCGATTCTTCTCTGCGACAGGAGACCTTACAGCTTGGAGACGGTGATATGTTGCAACAGATTATCCACCGAAGCGTGCATCACGGAGGTCAGCGGATCGGGCCAAACGCCGAGCAGCAACACCGCCGCCGCCAGCAGGCTCAGCATGATGATCTCTCGGGTATTCACATCCGCCAATTCAGCGACGTGGCTGTTGCCGATATCGCCGAAGATCACTCGCTTGACCAACCACAGCGTGTAAGCCGCACCGAGGATCAAGGTGGTCGCCGCCAGGAACGCGATCCAGAAACTGGCCTTGAAGCTGCTCAAGATCACCAGAAATTCGCCGATGAAACCGGAGGTGCCCGGCAAGCCGGCGTTGGCCATCCCGAACAGCACCATGAACGCGGCGAACACCGGCATGGTGTTGACCACCCCACCGTAGTCCTTGATCTGGCGGGAATGGACCCGGTCATACAGCACGCCCACGCAGAGAAACAGCGCGCCGGAGATAAAGCCGTGCGACACCATCTGTACCATGCCGCCCTCAATACCCATGACCGCGCCGCTCAGGCTGCCTGTATGGCGATAGATCCCGAATACGATGAAGAAACCCAGGGTTACAAAGCCCATGTGGGCGATCGAGGAGTACGCGATCAGCTTCTTCATATCCTGCTGGATCAGGGCCACCAGTCCGATGTAAACCACCGCCACTAGCGACATGGTAATCACCAGCCAGTCCAGCATGCCCGCAGCGTCCGGCGTGATCGGCAGGGCAAAACGCAGGAAACCGTAGCCGCCGATCTTCAAGGTAATCGCCGCCAGGATTACCGAACCGCCGGTGGGTGCTTCGACGTGAGCGTCCGGCAACCAGGTATGTACCGGCCACATCGGCACCTTGACCGCGAAGCCCAGCATAAAAGCGAGGAAGATTAGCACCTGTTCGGTCAGACCGAGCGGCAATTTGTGGAAATCGAGAATCTCGAAACTACCGGCCTGGTTGTACATGTAGATCAGCGCGATCAGCATGAACACCGAACCCAGGAAGGTGTACAGGAAAAACTTGAGCGTGGCGTAGACCCGGCGCGGACCGCCCCAGATTCCGATGATCAGGAACATCGGGATCAACATCGCCTCGAAGAAGACGTAGAACAGAATGGCGTCCAGTGCGGCGAACACACCGATCATCAAGCCTTCCATGATCAGGAACGCGGCCATGTATTGGGCGATCCGATACCGCACCACCTCCCAACCGGCGATCACCACCAGCAGGGTCATGAACCCGGTGAGCAGGATCAGCGGCATCGAGAACCCATCCACGCCCAAGTGATAATTGGCATTGAGGGCCGGAATCCAGGGTATGAACTCCTGAAACTGCATCGCTGCCGTCGTGGGATCGAACGATGAGTACAGGGGAATGCCGATCAGCAAGTTCAGGATCGCCACCGTCAACGCCAGCGCCTTGGCGCGTCCGGGGTTTTCATCGCCCACGAACAGCACCGCGACACCGCCCAGAATCGGGAACCAGATGACAAGACTCAGCAGAGGCAGTTCCGACAGCATGGTTTTTCTTCTTCCAGGTTAGCGGGTGACGAACCAGGTCAGCAGGACCAGCAGGCCGACGATCATGGCAAACGCATAGGTATACAGATAACCGGTCTGCACCTGCCGGGCGATGGCGGCAAACCAGCCCACCAGCCGCGCCGTGCCGTTCACCATCAGGCCGTCGATCAATCCCGCGTCGGCGTACTTCCACAGCGCGGTGCCCAAGCTCCGACTACCGCGCATGAACACCGCCTGGTAAATCTCGTCGAACAGATACTTGCGTACCATGATGTCGTACAGCGTGGCAAACTTCCGCTGGATCAGGCCCGGCAGATCCGGCCGCGCCATGTACAGATAGAACGCCGAGCCAAACCCGGCGAGAACCAGGATAAAAGGCAGGCCAATCACGCCATGCAGCGCGAAATTGAGCGCTCCACCGACCTCATGAAAGTGTTCCTTGAGATGCTCCAGTACGTTATGTTCAGGGGATATCACGATGGGTCCATCGAACACCGTTCCGAACAACAACGGTCCGATCACCATGGCACCGATCACCACCGAAGGAATCGCCAGCAGGATAAGCGGCACGGTTACCACCGCCGGTGTCTCGTGCAAATGCGCCTGAGTGTGATGGTCCATGCGCTCCTTGCCATGGAACACGAGGAAGTACAACCGAAACGAGTAGAGCGAAGTCACGAACACGCCCAGCATCACCGCGAAGTAGGCAAAGCCGGCACCGGCGATATGCGAGTAATGCACCGCTTCAAGGATGCTGTCCTTGGAGTAGAAACCAGCAAAGCCCGGAGTGCCGATCAGCGCTAAAGTACCCAACAGGAAGGTGAACCAGGTAATGGGCATATACTTCCATAATCCGCCCATCTTGCGGATATCCTGCTCGTGGTGCATGGCGATGATCACCGAGCCGGCGCCCAGGAACAACAGCGCCTTGAAAAAAGCGTGAGTCATCAAGTGGAAAATGGCGGCGGAATAGGCGGACACACCCAGCGCCACCGTCATATAACCGAGTTGCGACAGCGTGGAATAGGCTACCACCCGCTTGATGTCATTCTGGACGATGCCGAGGAAACCCATGAACAGGGCGGTGATCGAGCCGATCACCAGCACCACGCTCAACGCCGTTTCCGACAACTCGAACAACGGCGACATTCGAGCCACCATGAAGATGCCGGCGGTCACCATGGTCGCGGCGTGGATCAAGGCGGAAATCGGAGTGGGACCTTCCATCGAATCCGGCAGCCAGACATGCAACGGCACTTGGGCCGACTTGCCCATCGCACCGATGAACAGCAGGATGCAGATCAGAGTCATTAACGACCAGTCCACGCCGGGAATAACCTGCACCGTCATATCTTTCATCAACGGCGCGGCGACAAAGACGTCGGCATAGTCAATACTATTAAAAGCCATCAACACCGCAGCAATGCCGAGCAGGAAACCAAAATCGCCCACTCGATTGACCAGGAAGGCTTTCAGACTGGCGAAAATGGCGCTCTCGCGCTTATACCAGAAGCCGATCAGCAGGTAGGACACCAAGCCCACTCCCTCCCAACCAAAAAACAATTGCAGGAAGTTGTTGGCCATCACCAGCATCAGCATGGCGAAGGTAAACAGGGCAATATAGCTGAAGAAACGCTGGTAGCCGTCGTCATCGTGCATGTAGCCGATGGTGTAGACATGGACCATCAACGACACAAAGGTCACGGTGGAAATCATGACCGCCGTCAAGTTATCCACCAGAAAGCCGACCTCCATGCGGATGCCTTCGACCACCATCCAGGTGTAGACCGACTCGTTGTATGGTTCGGCGCCGTTCAGGACATGATGACGGAGCACCACCAGCGATAGCAGGAACGAAATCGCCACGCCGATGATGGTCACCCAGTGGGCGCCGGCACGGCCGATTTTCCGGCCGAACAAACCGGCGATAATGGCGCCGAACAGGGGGGCGAGCACAATCCCGAGATAGACGTTTTGCATGCGGCTAACCCTTCAGCGTATCGAGGTCGGCGACGTTGATGGTGCGGCGGTTGCGGAACAGCACCACCAGAATGGCCAAACCGATTGCCGATTCAGCCGCCGCCACCGTCAAAATGAAAAAGACGAAGACCTGGCCGATGGTATCGCCGAGAAACCGTGAAAAAGCGATGAAATTAAAATTCACCGCCAGCAGCATCAACTCGATCGACATCAGCAGGATAATGACGTTCTTCCGGTTTAGAAAAATGCCGGCCACGCTGAGACAAAAGAGGATCGCTCCCAGTACGAGATAATCAGTCAGCGCGATCATCTATCCCTCGCCTTGTATTTTTGAAATGGGTGAAAATCGGTCAGGCCATCAGGCGAGCGTGCGGTAATAACCGGATCTTCCCGCCAAGATTCTTACTTCTTTTCCGATGCCATGCGCACCAGTCGCACCCGGTCGTCCCGCGATACTCGGACCTGTCGGCCCGGATCCTGAGATTTGGTTCCCTCGCGGCGGCGCATCGTCAGCGAGATGGCGGCAATGATTGCGACCAGCAGAATCACGGACGCGATTTCGAATGGATAGACATAGAAGGTGTACAGAACGCTGCCCAGTTCCTTGGTATTACTGTAATCAGCGGCGTGCGAAATCAGATTGTACTGTTCAGTCTCAAAGTAATTGGATCCGACCACCAATCCCATTTCGATCACGATCAGCAACGCCACCGTCGCACCGACCGGTAAATATTTGATGAATCCCTCTCGCACCGGATCGACATTGAGATCCAACATCATCACCACGAACAGGAACAGCACCATCACCGCGCCCACGTAAACCAGCACCAAGGTAATAGCCAGGAACTCGGCCTCGATCAGCAGCCAGAGCGCGGCGCTGGTAAAAAAGGCCAGCACCAGGAACAGCGCGGCGTGCACTGAATTACGGACCGTGATCACCCGCACCGCCGCGAATATCAGGATCAGCGCGAAAACGTAGAACAGAAATTTTTCAAATCCCATGAGCAGACCTGTTTCTTCTTTCTGGGTAATGGAAGCCGGCTAGCGATAAGCCGCGTCGGCGGCCCGGTCGGCGGCGATTTGCGCTTCCCAGCGGTCGCCATGAGCAAGCAACTTCTCCTTGGTCATGATGTGCTCGCCGCGCTTCTCAAAATGGTAATCGAATACCCGTGTCTCCACGATCGAGTCCACCGGGCAAGCTTCTTCGCAAAACCCGCAGAAAATACACTTGAACAGATCGATGTCGTAACGGGTGGTGCGGCGGGTGCCATCTTCCCGCTGCTCGGACTCGATGGTAATCGCCAGCGCTGGGCAGACCGCCTCGCACAACTTGCAGGCAATACAGCGTTCCTCACCGTTGGGATAACGGCGAAGAGCATGCAAACCGCGAAAGCGCGGCGACAGAGGGGTACGCTCCTCGGGATATTGCACCGTGATCTTCTTGGCGAACAAATAGCGACCAGTGACGCCCAAGCCGAGCAATAGCTCCCATAACAAAAAGCTCTTGAAGTAGTGCCGAAGGGTGCTGAGGGTATTCATCGCTTTCTCCGCTCAATCAAACCACGGGCCGACCTGCGCCAGCACACCCAATCCAATCACCAGTAACCAGACCAGTGTCACTGGGATAAAGACCTTCCAACCCAAGCGCATGATCTGATCGTAGCGATAGCGCGGGAAAGTGGCGCGGAACCACAGGAAAAACAGCAGCAGAAATGAAACCTTAATCACCAGCCAAATCGCGCCGGGCACGAAGGAGAACAATTCACCAAGCACCGGGATACCTTCGAACGGCGACAGCCACCCCCCCAAAAACAGGGTAGACGCCAAGGCCGACACCAGGATCATGTTGGCGTATTCCGCCAAGAAAAAAACCGCGAAGGCCATACCGGAATAATCCACATGGAATCCAGCCACGATTTCCGATTCCCCCTCGGCCACATCGAAGGGAGCACGGTTGGTTTCGGCCACACCGGAGATAAAGTACACGAGGAACAACGGCAACAGAGGCAGCCAAAACCAGTGCAGCAGGCTACCCTGCTGGGCCAACACGATCTGGTTGAGATTGAGGCTGCCGGCGGCCATTAGAACACCGACCAGGGAAAAACCCATGGCGATTTCATACGAGACGATCTGAGCCGCCGATCGCATCGCGCCCAGAAAGGCGTATTTGGAGTTTGAAGACCAACCGGCGATGATCACGCCGTACACGCCCAACGACGTCAGGGAGAGCAGATAGAGTAGACCGGCGTCCAAATGGGAAATCAGCATGCCATCGCCGAATGGGATCACCGCCCAAGCCGCCAGCGCCGGCCCGAACGAGGCCACCGGCGCCAGCAGGAACAGGAATCGATCAGCGCGGGTAGGGATGATGATTTCCTTGAACATCAGCTTCATGGCATCGGCGATGGGCTGCAACCACCCCTTGGGGCCGACCCGATTCGGACCGATCCGAACCTGCATGTAACCGATAACCTTGCGCTCGGCGAAAGTCAAATACGCCACACCCAGCAGCAAAGGCGCCAGTAGGGCGACGATTTTCAGCAGGATAATAACGACCGTCAGCAGCGTTTCCACGATCCAGGATCCTTGTTGTTATTGGATAGCCACCGGGCCAACCGCCGGGCCGAGCGCCACGCTGGCGTGCAATCCCGCCGGAATCCAGGCGCAGCCCTTGGGCACACTTTCATCCAATACCAGCGGCAGGTCGATCGCCACGCCGTTCTGGCGCACCTGAACTTGCTTGCGTCCGGCCACGCCCAGATCCCGCGCCACATCCGGATGCAAGCGCACCTCGGCCAGTCGCGCCAGCGGGCTTAGCTGCAAGGAACGAGCACGCCGAACCAACGGATCGGCGACATAAATGGGCACCTCCGCTACCCGCAGCAGCAACCCTTCAGACTTAAAGGGCGCTAAGGGCTTGCCGGGAGCCGGCGTGTTGTCAGGTTGTACTCGAGCACAGGCATCCTGGACCTCGGCGCATATTTCTTCGGAACCGACGTAATCAAAACCGGCTAAACCGAGCAGGTTACCCAAAACCCGTAGCACCTTCCAGGCTGGCCGTGCCTCACCAAACGGCTTGCTGGCCCCCGCAAAGCTCTGCCAGAGACCTTCGGCATTGACATAACTACCCGAAGTTTCAGCAAAAGTGGCAACTGGCAAGATCACATGGGCATACGCTTTGCTGGTAGTACTGGCGAATGGATTGATCGATACCACCCATTCAGCCGCGTGCAGGGCCTTCAGCGCCGCAGCGCCATCCCAGCAGTCTAATTCCGGCTCTATTCCCAGCAGCACATAAGCCTTGCGGGGCGACTCCACTATCGATCGCGCATCCAGACCCGCCGTCGGAGCCGGTGCGCCCCCCGGCAACCGGTGCGGCAACGCACCGGTCAGCCAGCCACCCGCCGAGTTGTTGGCCTCGGGCAGATAGCCCAGGCGGGCGCCACTGCAAGAAGCCACGAAGCCGGCCAGCGCCCGCAAGTGCGCGAAGGCTGGATGGGCGACGGCCAGATTGCCCAGCAGCACGGTGGCGGGCGTCTGGTTGACCAGATGCCCGGCAATGGCGCGTTCGGTTTCCCCAAGAGACGCGTCATCCGCCAAGGCGGCGAATTCCGCCGGCAGATCCTGACCTTTCAGTTCCGCAACCGCCCGCGCCACGCCAGCCAGTGCCGCCACCATGCCGGCGGGATCGGCGATCACCTTGGCGGCGACCGGAAAAAGAAATTCAAAGTCGCGAGGATTGATCAACAGGATCCGGCCACCCGCCAGCGCCGCCTTGCGCAAGCGATGGCCAGCCAGCGACTGCTCCATTCGCACGTTGGAGCCGATCAGCAGCGCCGCTCCCACTTTCTCCAGATCTGTTAATCCCTGCCCCAACCAAGGAAACACCGGCGCCGCGTCCTGATCGCTGAAATCAGCTTGCCGCAGTCGGTGGTCGATATTCGCCACACCCAAGCCGCGCGCCAGCTTCTGCGCCAGATATAACTCCTCCACGGTGGCGGTTGGCGACAACAGGAACCCCACCGCTTCGGCGCCATACCGGGCGATCACATCCTTCAAGCCCTTGGCTGCCGTCTCCAAAGCCGCTTCCCAGTCGGCTTCCGCGCCTTTTATCCAAGGCCGGCTCAAGCGGTCGTCGCTGTAAATGCCTTCGTAGCTGAATCGGTCGCGATCAGAAATCCAGGTTTCGTTGATCGCCTCGTTCTCTCGCGGTACCACCCGCATGACTTGACCGCGCAAGGTGTGAATAAAGATATTGGACCCGATGGAATCGTGCGGCGCGATGGCGGGATGCTGTACGTACTCCCAGGAACGACCCCGGTAGCGGGACGGTTTGGCGGTCAGCGCCCCCACCGGACACAGATCGATCACGTTGCCGGACAGTTCCGAGCTGACACTATGCGCCACGTAGGTACCGATTTCCACGGATTCGCCGCGCCCGGTGGCGCCCAACTCGCGCAAGCCGGCGATTTCCTCGCCGAAACGCACGCAGCGGGTACAGTGAATACAGCGGGTCATGTCGGTGGCAATCAATGGCCCGATGTTCTTGTCCTTAACCACTCGCTTGCGTTCGGCGAACCGCGACACATCAGCGCCGTACCCCAACGCCATGTCCTGCAATTCGCATTCGCCGCCCTGGTCGCAAATCGGGCAATCCAGCGGATGGTTGATCAGCAAAAACTCCATGGTGCCCTTTTGCGCGGCGAGAGCCTTGGGCGACTCGGTGTAGACTTTCATGCCTTCCATCACCGGCGTGGCGCACGCCGGCAAGGGCTTGGGCGCTTTCTCCACCTCGACTAGGCACATCCGGCAATTCGCGGCGACGGACAGCTTCTTGTGATAGCAAAAACGGGGGATAACAATACCCGCCGCATCGGTGATTTCGATGAGCATCGCGCCCTTACGCGCCTTCAGCGGGATGCCGTTGACTTCGATGTTGACCTGTTCCTCGCTCATCTCTTATCCACTGCGACCGTGTTATGGATTTTGCGGCTCAGGCGGCCAACGCCGTCGTGCCGGCGATCATGCTGCGCTTGTGCTCGATGTAATAGGCAAATTCGTGGCGGTAGTGTTTGACGAAGCTACGAACCGGCATGGCCGCGGCGTCGCCCAACGCACAGATGGTGCGCCCTTCGATTCGGCTCGCCACGCTGTCCAACAAGTCCAGATCCTCGGGCCGGCCCTTGCCGTCGACGATGCGGGTCACCATCCGATACAGCCAGCCGGTGCCCTCGCGGCACGGCGTACACTGGCCGCAGGATTCGGAGTAGTAGAATCGGGAAACGCGCTGCAGCACCCGCACCATATCCGTGGTTTCGTCCATCACGATCACCGCACCCGAACCCAGCATCGAACCGGCCTTAACCACGGAATCGTAGTCCATGTTGGCCTTCAGCATGATCTCCCCCGGCACCACCGGCACCGAGGAGCCACCCGGAATCACCGCCTTGAGCCGGCGCCCTTGCCAGACTCCGCCGGCCATGGCCAACAGATCGGCGAAGGGCGTTCCCAAGGCGATTTCGAAGTTGCCCGGTTTGTCGACATGGCCGGAGACCGAAAAGATCTTGGTGCCTCCGGCGTTGGCGGTGCCGAGCCCGGCAAACCACTCGCCGCCGTTGCGGATGATCGACGGCACCGAGGCAAACGATTCAGTGTTGTTGATGGTGGTCGGTCGACCGTAAAGGCCGTAGTTGGCCGGGAACGGCGGTTTGAAGCGCGGCTGGCCCTTCTTACCCTCCAGCGATTCCAGCAGGGCGGTTTCCTCGCCACAGATATACGCGCCGGCACCCAGGGTCGGGTACAAATCGAAATCGATACCGGATCCCTGGATGTTTTTGCCCAACAGCCCGGCGGCGTAGGCTTCCCTGACCGCGTTTTCGAAGCGCTGGTAGGGCTCATCCAGAAATTCGCCGCGCATGTAGTTGTAACCAACCGTTGAACCGGTGGAGAAACCAGCGATCGCCATGCCTTCGACCAGGGCATGCGGGTTGAAGCGCAGGATATCGCGATCCTTGCAGGTACCCGGCTCGGATTCGTCGGAATTGCAAACCACATACTTCTGGCCGGGCGCGTTGCGCGGCATAAAGGTCCACTTCAGGCCGGTCGGGAAGCCCGCGCCACCGCGGCCGCGCAGGCCGGATTTTTTGACTTCGTCGATCACCTGGTCGGGCGTCAGTTGTCTGGCAAGGATTTTCTTCCAGGCTTCGTAACCGCCCAAGCCGGCGTAAGTCTGGATCGACCACGGTCGATCCAGACCGAGCGTCCGGTAACAAACCTCATTGGCCATCGCGACTTACTCCAGGCTATCGAGCACCCGATCCACCTGTTCGGGGGTCAGATGTTCGTAATAGACATGATCGACTTGCATCATCGGCGCTCCGCAGCACGCAGCCAAGCATTCTTCTTCCCGCTTCAGAAAGAACTTTCCGTCCACCGTGCTCTCACCCAGCCGAACACCTAACCTCTTCTCGATGTGCGCCAAGATGACGTCGCCACCACGTAACATACAGGAGATATTAGTACAAACTGAAATACAGTGCCGACCGACCGGCTTCAATTCGAACATCGAGTAAAAGGTTGCCACCTCGTAGACGGCAATCGGTGGCATCTCCAGATACTCGGCCACCGCGTCCATCAATTCGGTGGTGAGATGGCCGCCGTTCTCGTGCTGGACTTCGCGCAAAGCGGCCAACACGGCGGACTGTTTCCGTTCCACGGGATAGCGGGCAACCCAGTGATCGATTTCCGTGCGGACGTGAGCTGACAGCAGATCGCTTTTACGTGCGCTCATCAGCGGTCGACCTCCCCGAACACGATATCCTGGGTACCGATAACGGCGACAACGTCGGCCAGCATGTGGCCACGGGTCATCTCATCCATGGAGGACAAATGGGCGAAACCCGCCGCCCGCACCTTGAGCCGATAGGGCTTGTTGGCGCCGTCGGAAATCAGGTAGATCCCATATTCACCCTTGGGATGCTCGGTGGCCACGTACACCTCACCCTCGGGTACGCAATAGCCTTCGGTAAAGAGTTTGAAATGATGAATCAGGGCTTCCATATCCTCTTTCATCTTTTCCCGCGGTGGCGGCGCAACCTTGTAGTCGCCCAGCATCACCGGACCGGGATTCTCCTTTAGCCATTTCACACATTGCTTGATGATGCGATTGGATTGGCGCATCTCCTCGACCCGCACCAGGTAGCGGTCGTAGCAGTCGCCGTTGACGCCGACCGGGATATCGAAATCCATTTGGTCGTAGGCGTCATAGGGCTGCTTCTTGCGCAGATCCCAAGCGAAGCCGGACCCACGCAGCATGGGGCCGGAAAAACCCAGTTGCAAGGCGCGTTCGGGAGTCACCACACCAATGCCGACCGTCCGCTGCTTCCAGATTCGATTATCGGTCAGAAGGGTTTCATATTCATCCACACGACCGGGAAAACGCTCGGTAAAGGCCTCGATGAAATCCAGCAATGAGCCTTGGCGGGTGGCGTTCCGCGCATCCACGTCTTTTTTACTGTGACACTTGGAAAGCTCGTACTCGTACTTGGGTATCGCATTCGGCAGATCGCGATAAACGCCGCCAGGCCGGAAATAGGTTGCGTGAAACCGCGCTCCAGACACCGCTTCGTAGCAATCCAGCAAATCTTCCCGCTCGCGGAAGGCGTAAATGAACATGGTCATGGCGCCGATATCCAGGCCGTGCGCGCCAATCCACAACAAGTGATTAAGGATTCGCGTTATTTCCGCGTACATGACCCGGATGTACTGGGCTCGCGGCGGCGGCTGGATACCCAGCAGTTTTTCGATGGCCAGCACGTAACCATGCTCGTTGCTCATCGCCGACATATAGTCGAGCCGATCCATGTAGCCGATGCTCTGGTTGAACGGCTTGCTCTCCGCCAATTTTTCGGTCCCGCGATGCAGCAGGCCGATATGAGGATCGGCGCGCTGCACCACTTCGCCATCCATCTCCAGCACTAGGCGCAACACGCCGTGAGCGGCCGGATGCTGCGGCCCAAAGTTCAGAGTGTAATTGCGAATCTCAGGCATCAGCGGTTTTCCTTCAGTGAGACTCGGATAGGTAACGGCTGTCATTGCGGATGACGCGGGGCACCAACACGCGCGGTTCGATGCTTACCGGTTCGTACACCACGCGACCGCGTTCGGGGTCGTAGCGCATTTCGACGTGACCGATCAATGGGAAATCCTTGCGGAACGGGTGACCGATAAAACCGTAGTCGGTAAGAATGCGCCGCAGGTCCGGGTGCCCTTCAAACACGATGCCGTACAGATCGAACGCCTCGCGCTCGTACCAATTGGCCGACGCCCATAGCGCCACCACCGAGGGTACCACCGGCAGTTCGTCATCCGGCGCGAATGCACGCGCGCGCAACCGCTGGTTGCGCGACACCGACAGGAGCTGGTAGACGGCGGCAAAGCGCCCCTTACCGGCGAACCGACGGTCGGCGACGGCATGCTGGATGGACGCGGCGCCACGACCGGTCGCCCGCTCGACCACCCCACGACTGAACCCTTTGTTAGAGGACTCGCCGGTCGCCCACTCCACGGTGCCATAGGCTTGATAGTCAACACCGCAAATATCCATGACTTGCTCAAACGCAAAACCCGGCTCGTCACGCAACGCGGCAAACACTTCGATCAGCTTTTCTGGCGGAACTTCAATGGTCGCTTCCCCGCGATCCAATTTGCATTCCAATAGAATGTCGCCAAACCGGGCTTGGAGTTTTTCCACAAGATTTTGGAGAGCATCGGCCATGGGGCATTATCTCAACGGGCTATGGTGTTAGTGCGTCGTATTTTATCGTGCAATTGGATGATTCCGTACAACAACGCTTCCGCCGTTGGCGGACAGCCGGGTACGTAGACATCCACCGGGACGATGCGGTCGCAACCGCGCACCACGGCATAAGAATAATGGTAATAGCCGCCTCCGTTGGCGCAGGATCCCATGGAGATCACCCAACGCGGCTCGGCCATCTGATCGTAAACCTTGCGCAAGGCTGGCCCCATTTTGTTGCATAGGGTACCTGCGACGATCATCACGTCGGATTGGCGGGGGCTGGGCCGGAATACAATGCCAAACCGATCCAGATCGTAGCGAGATGCGCCGGCGTGCATCATCTCCACCGCACAACAGGCGAGACCGAAGGTCATCGGCCACATCGAACCCGTGCGCGCCCAGTTGATCAGTTTGTCGGCCGTGGTGGTCACCACGCCCTTTTCAAGAATGCCTTCTATTCCCATTCCAAGGCTCCTTTTTTCCATTCATAAATGAAACCGATCACCAGGATGCCGAGAAAAACCGCCATCGCCGCAAAACCGAACAAACCGATTTTGTCAAGCACGATCGCCCAAGGAACTAGAAACGCGATTTCCAGATCGAAAATAATGAAAAGGATCGCCACTAGATAGTAACGAACATCGAACTTCATCCGGCTATCCTCGAACGATTCAAAACCGCATTCGTAAGCCGATGATTTTTCGCTGTCGGGGCGGCGTGGTCCAAGGAAAAAGCCGAGACTGATGGCAATGGTGGCTATTGCAATGGCTATGACGATGAAAATTAGGACTGGAAGGTAATTGGACAACATCAGGGTCGCACCTTCGACATGGCGGGTCGGAAGAAAGCGCTGCAATGGCTAGTTAGGTCTTGGATCGGAGGCCAAGGTTTCCGACAGGGCTTGGCGGTACGCTACCGAGACATTTCGCGGCCGTACTGCGAGGGACGGTTGGGGCGTGTTGCTTATTGTAGTTAAAACGCCGCATGAATCTGTGGAACCTCATGGTGGTGGCCGCGCTCCACTCCTCGGCGCGAGCCTGTAAACAACGCAAGGCGTCTGAAAAATGTCGGGCACATCCCAGCCGTGGTCCCGAAAATGCCTTTCCCCATAGTTTTGGTACCGATGGCCGGACTCGAACCGGCACGGCTTGCGCCACTACCCCCTCAAGATAGCGTGTCTACCAGTTTCACCACATCGGCACGAACAAACCAACGGACCCAGCTTCAGTCACTTTGGCGGCAACCGAGGCACATCTGCGGGACCGCCACCCACGCTGGGCTGCGGAAGATTGGCTTCCTCAACTCGCAACCGATCAACAACGCTCTCGGGCGTGCTGGTCTGCGTGGCAAAGTAGGCCAGCGTCAGACTGGTCAGAAAAAACACGGCTGCCAGCACGGATGTCGTGCGGCTCAGGAAGGATGCGGAACCGCGTGCTCCAAACATCGTTGCGGATGAACCACTGCCAAACGCCGCGCCCGCGTCGGCACCCTTACCCTGCTGCAGCAGCACCAAGGCAATCAAGGCAACGGCGACAACGACATGCGCGACGAGAATCAGAGTGTGCATCATGGCGGCAGTTTAACAGCCTGCCCTGGCAATCGCTAGAAACTCCTTGGCTTCGAGCGAAGCACCGCCGATCAGACCTCCATCGATATCCGACATGGCCAACAACTCTGCGGCATTGGCAGCTTTCATGCTGCCACCGTACAGAATGCGCACCTGACTCGCCAGCGCCGGATCCAGCTTCGCCAGTCTGGCGCGAATGAAGGCGTGAACTTCCTGGGCTTGCCCGGCAGTGGCGGTCCGGCCGGTGCCGATCGCCCATACCGGCTCATAAGCGATCACCGCATCGGCAAAACCACCGATACCTTCCAGATCCAACACTGCCTTGATTTGCCGTTCGACCACCGCTTCGGTCACTCCCTGCTCGCGTTCCTGCAGGGTCTCTCCGACGCAGAGGATAGGCTTGAGTCCAAGCTTGCGGGCGGCGGCGAACTTGCGGGCGACGATCTCGTCGGTTTCACCGTACAGGGTACGCCGCTCCGAGTGACCGACGATGGCGTAGCCGCAATGAAAATCCTGCAGCATCGGGCCAGCCACCTCCCCGGTATGAGCCCCCGAGGCGTGCTCGGACAGGTTTTGCGCACCCCAGCCGACCGAGGTGCCGGACAACTGCTGTTCGACCAGCCCCAGATATACGAACGACGGAAACACCGCCAGTTCGACGGCCGCAACCTCGGCGGCGCCCTCGCAAATGCCTTGCAGCAACTCGCGGATACTGCTGGCCGAGCCATTCATTTTCCAGTTTCCAGCCACGAACTTACGGCGCATGTCGCTATCTCTCCGGCTTTGAAAAACCGTGAAAGCTTACGTAGTTCGCTCTCGGAAATCAATCACGCCGATAGCGTATCTCGCACCACACTGGCCAGTTCGCGAGCCTGGCGTTCGACGGTTCCGGCATCCATGCCCTCAACCATCACCCGAACCACCGGCTCGGTTCCAGACGACCGCAGCAGCACCCGGCCGTTGTCGCCGAGCTGATTCTCGACGGCTCGAACCGCTTCCTGGATCGGCGTTCGCTGCAAATCCACGCGTCCGGCGACCGACACGTTGATCAACGTTTGGGGGCACTTGCTCATGCCGGCCTTGAGATCGTGCAGGCTCTTGCCGGAGCGCAGCATCGCCGATAGAACTTGCAGCGCGGAGATGATGCCATCGCCGGTCGTGGTCCGGTCCAGACAGATGATGTGGCCGGAACTTTCGCCTCCCAGGATCAGATTTTCAGCCAGCAGGCATTCCATCACATAGCGGTCTCCAACCCGGGCGCGGCGTAGTTCGAGCCCCAACGCGCGCAGCGCGACTTCGAGGCCCAAATTGGTCATCAGCGTGCCGACCACGGCGTTAAACCGGGCGCCGGTGCGCAAACGGTCGCGGGCGATGACAAACAACAGTTCGTCGCCATCCAGAATCTCACCGCGATGATCCACCATGATCACGCGGTCGCCGTCTCCGTCAAAGGCGATGCCGAGATCGGCGCGCTGTTCCGCCACCATCGCGCATAACGCCGCCGGCTTGGTGGAACCGCAATCCAGATTGATGTTCAGCCCGTCGGGCGTAACGCCCAGGGGAATTACCGTCGCGCCCATTTCTTCGAAGACGCTCGGAGCGATGTGATAGGTCGCGCCGTGCGCGCAGTCCACCACGATCTTGATGCCCGCCAGACTGGTATAGGTGGGAGTCGTGCTCTTGCAGAACTCGATGTAACGGCCGGCGGCGTCGACGATGCGTTCGGCCTTGCCCAAAGCGTCGGGTTCGACGGTTTTCAGCGGTTGCGCCAGCAACTCCTCGATCCGCTCCTCGGCCACATCGGGCAGCTTTTGCCCGTCGCGGGAAAAGAATTTGATCCCGTTGTCGTAGTAGGGGTTATGCGAGGCGCTGACCACGATACCGGCGCAGGCGTGCAAGGTGCGCGTCAGGTAGGCGATACCGGGCGTGGGCATCGGCCCCAGCAGGGCGATGTTGACCCCGGCCGCCGACAGTCCCGCCTCCAGGGCCGACTCGAACATATACCCGGAAATCCGGGTATCCTTGCCGACGACTACCTTGTTGAAACCTTTGGTCTGAAGCACGCGCCCGACCGCCCAGCCCAGCTTCAACACGAATTCCGCCGTAATAGGGTGCTCGCCAACCCGACCCCGAATACCGTCCGTACCGAAGTAGCGTTTCTCCATTCGATATTCCCCAAATTCAGCAAAATGGAATTATTCTAGCGGCGAACGTGGGTAAAACGCACAATCTCCGGGCAGTTGACGAAAATCGCTCCGCTCCCTAGCCGGCTGCCAGCACGGCGGCGCAAACGCGCAGGGCCTGAACCGTCTCCCGGACATCATGGGCGCGGATGATGCGCGCCCCCCGCCAAACAGCGATCAACGCCGCCGCCAGACTGCCGGCCAGCCGTTCGCCCGCGGGCACATCCAGCAACGCACCAATCATGCTCTTGCGTGAGATGCCGACCAACACACCGGCCGCCAGGTCGGTAAACCGATCCAGATGGTGGAGCAGGTTCAGGTTGTGTCCCAAGGTCTTGCCGAAGCCGAAACCGGGATCGACCAAAATCCGCTCGCGGGCGATGCCGGCCGCCTCGCAGGCACGAACCCGCTCCGCCAGAAAAGCGTGAACTTCCAAGACCACATCGGCATAACGGGGTTCCTGCTGCATGGTCGCGGGATCGCCCCGCAGGTGCATCAGACAAACCGGAAGGCCACAGGCGGCGATGGTCTCCAGCGCCCCTGGCATTTGCAGCGCCCGCACGTCGTTGATCAAGCCGGCGCCGGCTCGCGCCGCCTCGCGCATGACTTCGGGCTTGCTGGTGTCCACCGAAATCGGCACGGGCAACTCGCGCGCCAGCCATTCCACCACCGGCAACACCCGATCCAGTTCTTGCTGCACCGACACCGGCGCCGCGCCCGGCCGGGTGGATTCTCCGCCGACATCCACCAGCGCCGCACCTTCAACCACCATGCTTTCAACGCGGCGCAACGCCGCGTCCAGTTGCCGATAGCGCCCGCCGTCGGAGAACGAATCCGGCGTGACGTTGAGCACCCCCATTACGACGGGTTGGCTCAGATCAAGCACTTTTCCCGCACAATCGATTAGCATGCTTGAGACGCTTCCACAAAAAACCCCTCTTCCGCTGACGGAAGAGGGGTTGCTCTGCAAGGAGCCTTTCTCCCGCTGGGAGAAGGGCAAAGGGCACGCGGAAAACTCAGAGGCGTGTACAGCCTTTCAATGCTGTTGGGCGGGTCCACCAATCGGCTTTTCGCCTCGCCGCCCCTTGTCCAAGCTAACCGGCGAACCGGTGGTGGGCGGGTCCGAATCGGCGCTTGAAGCCGCCGGCTCGCGCGGCGACCGGCCAGCCATGATGTCGTCGATCTGCTCGGAGTCGATAGTCTCGTACTTGATCAGTGCCTCGGCCATGGCGTGCAACTTGTCGAGATTGTCCCGCAGCAACTGTTCGGCACGCCGGTAATTGCAGTCGATGATCGAGCGGATTTCCTCGTCGATGACGTGGGCGGTTTCGTCGGACACATTCTTGTGCCGAGTTACCGACCGCCCCAAAAACACCTCGCCATCGTCCTCACTGTAGGTCAGCGGCCCCAATCGATCAGATAGACCCCACTTGGTCACCATGTTACGGGCGATGTCGGTGGAACGTTCGATGTCGTTCTGCGCGCCGGTGGTGACGAAATCCACTCCGAAAATGATCGCCTCGGCGATCCGCCCACCGAACAGGCTGGAAATCTGGCTCTCCAGCCGCTGCTTGCTGAAGCTGTAGCGGTCGCCCTCCGGCAGAAACATGGTCACACCGAGCGCCCGCCCGCGCGGGATGATGCTGACCTTATAGACGGGATCGTGCGCTGGCACCAGCCGTCCGACGATGGCATGGCCAGCTTCGTGATAGGCCGTGAGCTTCTTTTCTTCCTCGCTCATCACCATCGACTTGCGCTCGGCGCCCATCATGATCTTGTCCTTGGCCTTCTCAAAATCCTCCATGTCCACATCGCGCTTGTTGGCGCGGGCCGCGAACAGGGCGGCCTCATTAACCAGATTGGCCAAGTCCGCCCCGGAAAAACCGGGGGTGCCACGGGCGATAACCACCGGCTTGACGTTGTCGGACAGCGGCACCTTGCGCATATGGACCTTGAGAATCTGCTCGCGACCGCGCACGTCGGGCAACGGCACCACCACCTGTCGGTCAAAACGGCCGGGGCGCAGCAGGGCGGGGTCGAGGACATCGGGACGGTTGGTGGCGGCGATGACGATGATGCCTTCGTTACCCTCAAAGCCGTCCATTTCCACCAGCAACTGGTTCAGGGTTTGCTCGCGCTCGTCGTGGCCACCGCCGAGACCGGCGCCGCGATGCCGGCCCACGGCGTCGATTTCGTCGATGAAGATAATGCAGGGCGCGTGCTTCTTGGCCTGTTCGAACATATCGCGCACCCGGGACGCGCCGACGCCAACGAACATTTCCACGAAGTCCGAGCCGGAGATGGAGAAAAACGGCACTTTGGCCTCGCCGGCGATGGCCTTGGCCAGCAGCGTCTTGCCGGTACCGGGCGAACCGACCATCAGCACCCCGCGCGGAATCTTGCCGCCGAGTTTCTGGAATTTGCCGGGATCGCGCAGAAATTCGACCAATTCGGCGACTTCTTCCTTGGCCTCGTCCACGCCAGCGACATCCGAGAACGTGATCTTGATCTGATCCTCGCTCATCATCCGGGCACGCGACTTGCCGAACGACATCGCGCCCCGACCGGCGCCGCCGCCCTGCATCTGTCGCAGGAAGAAGACCCAGATCCCGATCAATAACAGCATCGGGAACCAGGAGATGAAGATCTGCATCAGCAGGCCCTGCTTCTCCGGCGGTTGACCTTCAATATCGACACCGTGCTTGAGCAACTCGCCGATCATGGCGCTGTTATCGGTTTCTGGACTGTACGTGGTGAAGCGCTCGCCGTTGCCGGTCCGCCCCTGAATGGCGCGCCCGTCGATCATCACCTGCGCGATTCGCCCTTCCTTGGCTTCCTGCAGGAACTGCGAATAGGACATTTGGGCGGATGGCGCCACCTTCGGGCCAAAACTGTTAAAGACGGACATCAGCACCACCGCGATGACCACCCACAGAAGGATGTTTTTTACCATGTCGTTCAAGGTGCGCACCTCAACACTGCAAAAGCTTGTGATCTGATACCGGAATGGGGGACCGCCCAGCACCCGGACTTAACAGGTTCAAAAATCCAAAGTTTTTAGACTAGCTCACCCGCGATAGTTCCTGGCCAGCACGTACTGTTCGGCACTGCGGGCGCGTGACGCCTTGGGCTTGCGGGGCAAAACCACAGTGAACGCGGCACGCAGTTCCCTGAGAAACGGATCGACGCCTTCACCCTGAAACACTTTCACCAGGAAATCCCCGCCGGGCCGCAAGGCTTGCCGGGCAAAATCCAGCGCCAGTTCGGCCAAGTACATGCCGCGCGGCTGATCGACCGCCTTGATGCCCGTGGTATTGGGGGCCATGTCGGAGATTACAAGGTCCACGGGTCGGCTGTTCAGCACATTCAGCAATCTTTCCAGCACCGCTGTCTCGCGGAAATCACCCTGGATAAATTCCACGCCGACCAGCGGTTCGGCCGGCAGCACATCCAGCGCGATGACCGCGCCCTGCGGACCCACCCGCTGCGCTGCCAATTGCGACCAGCCTCCTGGAGCCGCGCCCAGATCCACTACTGTCGCGCCAAGCTGCATAATCCGATCTTTTTCCTGTATCTCCAACAGTTTATAGACCGAACGGGAACGATAGCCCGCCTCTTGGGCGCGGCGCACGTATTCATCGGTGAAGTGCTCCCGCAACCAGCGGGCACTGCTTTTACTACGAGCCATCCGGATCCTGTTCCCGCCCGCAGTCGAATTGGGCCATGACCCGGCGGACTCGAACGACAACCCAGATCGCGCCCAGCACCCCGTAGCTCAACAACAGCAAAAACTGCGGCAACAGGCTCTCCAGCACCCGCCCCTGCACCAGCAGCAGCAACCCGCCGACCGTCAGAATAACCCCCAGGTCCAGCTTAACCTCGTTCAAAGGGCTCGGGGCTACCGTCAGACCCTTGCCGCCGGTTACACTACTTGAATCTTTCGCCATGTCTGGTTATCCCGTGCCCGTCCTGACCAACCCGCAGAAGCGCCATCTCAAGGCCTTGGCCCATCACCGCAAGCCAGTCGTGATCGTCGGCGACAGCGGCATCACGCCGGCGGTCACCCATGAAATCCTGCTCGCCCTCGACCATCATGAACTGATCAAAATTCGGGTCAACGCCGAAGATCGCGAAACGCGTGAAACGATGATCGCGGAGATTTGCGCGGCGACCGATGCAACGCTGGTCCAGCGGATCGGACACATCGCCACGCTGTTCCGCCGCAATCATGAAACGCCGCGCATCGAACTGCCGTGAGCCATGGAACGATTTGATCGAGTCGAGACAAAAGATATAGTCCCGTACCCAGAAGCACTTCCCGTAAAATTCCGTTTCTGCTCGGCATACGCCCGTGCAAGGTGAATCGCGCTTTATGCCTTTGACAAAGCCAATGGCTTACGAAACCGCATACTTCGGCCGAATCGAATGCCTTGCTTCGATCCAGCTCTCATTTTACCTGGCAAGGTCATGAAACGCGGATCCCAAATACTTCCTCAGTGACCCGTGAAGGATACGACCATGGCACTTGGAGATAGAGACAACAGGGGTACTTAACACGCCTAACTTCAGTGAGTTAGGCTCTGGAAATGACCCATCGGGGCTCTTCCAATCGTGTGCCTTGACGCTTACGGCACAGAGTTTCCCCGATGGACTCCCAAGAAATGTCAAACTGCTACTGTCTCTCTTCCCGACCAAGCCGGTGGATTAGTCTACTGGATTCGCGCCTTCGATGTGTGTTCGATCACTAAAAACTGGTTGCGGCGCAGCCTCCGGTGCAGCGCCTAGGGGCTTTGGGGTTTCACAACACAACCCCTCGTTCGCTATTGTCGGTTTCACGTTGCGATTTTTTATTAATCCGAAGCGGTTGGCGGCATCCTGGCGGCGATTCATAGGGTACACACCGCGTGCCTTACCGGGATGAAAATCGGTCGGTGCGGACGGAACGTGGCTCCGGCATCGACCTTCTCGACCTCGGCTCCGGCATCGACCTTCTCGACCTCGGCTCCGCTGCCGCCACCGATGGTTCAGGTGGGTGCTTGGGATTCGGCTTGCCGAGCAGCCGGTTGTCGACGCGGTAGCGGGCACGAAGCTGCTGGACCACAATCCCGGTTGCGATGAGAACCAAGCCGCAGAGCTTGCCCAAGTCACTTTCCAGGCCGATTAAACCAAACACGCCTATCACCATGTAGATATAGGGCAGCAGCGCATAGATCGGTTGAGGAATCATGAAACATCTCCCGAGGTTGGTCCAACGAGTGCGAGTCGAGCGTCATCCTGCGCCAAATAGGCCGTTATGGGCGGCTTGGACGCGAGTACGAGACGATGGAATCGCCCCGGAAGGATAACGCTCCACGAGGGTTCGATGGCGCGAGGCGTCGAGAACCCGACGTGGGCGCCACGCGCCGACGGATGGCGGGCTCTCCAAACAGGGCATTAATTTCACACCATCAAAGACATATACTCAAAAAAGTTACAGCATCTTACATAAGTTTGTCAATAGATTGTCTCAAAATAACTGCCACAAATATCTCTCCAGTGTTGCTACCAAAGACTTCAAGATTGCCGGATCAGGCCCGTGATAAAGACATAACCGAATCACCACGGCATTCGCGCCGAGCAAGTCTGACGTGAACTGGGTTCGCCGCCTTATGCTGCTTCATAACAAATGGCACTCCGCCGAAATGGGCGCACCCAAAGTCGAAGCCTTACCCACCTGCCGAACCAGAACGGGAGGGGCATCGCCACCCGCTGGACCGCCTCTGATCCCACCGTTATGATTGCCGCCGCATGAAGCAACCCCTGGTCCATCTCACCCCCCTCACTCGCCGCCGGCTGGCGCAATTCCAGGCCAACCGGCGTGGCTGGTGGTCGCTGTGGCTGTTCCTGCTGCTGTTTGGCCTGAGCCTGAGCGCCGAATTCATCGCCAACGACCGCCCGCTGCTGGTTTACTACCAGGGCGCACTCTACGCCCCTGTGTTCAAGGACTACGCCGAAACCGATTTTGGTGGCGTGTTTCCCAGCACCGCCAACTATCGTGACCCCTACCTCGCCAACCTGATCGACCGGGACGGCTGGATGCTCTGGCCACCGGTCCACTTCCGCTACGATACCGTCAACTACGATCTGCCGGCCCCGGCCCCGGCCCCGCCGTCCGCCGAAAACTGGCTGGGTACCGACGACCAGGGCCGCGACGTGCTGGCCCGACTAATCTACGGCCTGCGGATCTCGGTGCTATTCGGGCTGCTGCTCACCCTGACCTCCTCGATCGTCGGCGTGGCGGCCGGGGCGATGCAGGGCTACTTCGGCGGCCGGCTGGATCTGCTGTTCCAGCGTTTTCTGGAAATCTGGGGCGGACTGCCGCAACTCTTTATCCTGATCATCGTGTCCAGCGTGGTGGTGCCGGGCTTCTGGACCCTGCTGCTGATCCTGATGCTGTTCGACTGGACCTCGCTGGTCGGCGTGGTGCGGGCCGAGTTTCTGCGCGCCCGCAATTTCGACTATGTTCGCGCCGCCCGCGCCCTGGGCATGAGCGACGGCCGCATCATGTTCAAGCATGTGCTGCCGAACGCCATGGTGGCGACCCTGACCTTCATGCCATTCATCCTGTCCGGTTCCATCGTCGCCCTTACCGCGCTGGATTTTCTCGGCCTGGGTCTGCCGCCGGGCTCGGCCTCGCTGGGCGACCTGCTGCGCCAGGGCAAGGACAACCTGCAAGCGCCGTGGCTGGGCGTCTCCGGCTTCGTGGTGCTGGCGCTGCTGCTGAGCCTGCTGGTGTTCGTCGGCGAAGCGGTTCGCGACGCCTTCGATCCCAGAAAGACGGCGCTTTGAGCCGGTCGCGCCCGAACAGTTACGGCCGGGGACGCACTTTCAGGCATAATCCGGCGCAATCTTCCTGATCTCGCCACCTCCGAAGTGCTTCCCATGCTCCCCGTCATCGCCCTGGTCGGCCGGCCCAACGTCGGCAAATCCACCCTATTCAATTCCCTGACCCGCACCCGTAATGCTTTGGTGGCCGACATGCCGGGGCTGACCCGCGACCGCCAGTACGGCATCAGCCAGCGCGGCCCGCGCCCCTGCGTGCTGGTCGATACCGGCGGCCTGACCGGCGACGACGAAGGGATGGACGGCCTGGTGGCGCGCCAGGTCTGGCGGGCCATCGAAGAGGCCGATCTGGTGCTGCTGCTGGTGGACGGTCGCGCCGGGCTGACCGCCACCGACCAGGAAATTGCCGGCCAGTTGCGCCGCGCTGGCAAACCGCTGCATCTGGTGATCAACAAGGGCGAACATCGCGACCCCGACTTGCTGGGCGCCGAGTTTCATACCCTTGGCCTGGACTCTCTGCACGTCGTCGCCGCCGCCCACAATCAGGGCGTCGAAGACTTGATGGAAGAGGTGCTGGCCGTGTTGCCGGCCCCTGACGAAGAGGGCGAAGCGACGGCGGAGCCGGCGGAAAAGGCCATCAAACTGGCGGTGGTCGGCCGGCCCAACGTCGGCAAGTCCACCCTGGTCAACCGCCTGCTGGGGGAGGAGCGGATGCTGGCCTGCGACCTGCCCGGCACCACCCGCGACAGCGTGACCGCGCCGTTCGAACGCGACGGCCAGCGCTATGTTTTGATGGACACCGCCGGGGTGCGCCGCCGCTCTCGGGTCAGCGAGGTGGTGGAGAAATTCAGCGTCATCAAGGCGCTGCAAGCGATCGAGCAGTCCCATGTGACGGTGCTGGTGCTGGACGCCCGCCAAGGCGTCAGCGAGCAGGACGCCAGCCTGCTGGGTCTGGTGCTGGACAGCGGCCGTGCGCTGGCGCTGGCGGTCAATAAATGGGATCGGCTCGATCCCGATATCCGCGCCCAGGTAAAGCGCGACCTCGACCGGCGACTGAACTTCCTCGATTTCGCCAAAATCCACTTCATTTCCGCCCTGCACGGCACCGGCGTCGGCGAGTTGATGGTGTCGGTGCGGGAGGCCTACGCCGCCGCCACCCGCAAGCTGGCCACTCCAGAGCTGACCCGGATTCTGGAGGACGCGCTGGCCGCCCACCAGCCGCCGCTGGTGCACGGCCACAGTATCAAGCTGCGCTACGCGCATCAGGGCGGACAGAATCCGCCGATGATCGTCATTCACGGCAACCGGATCGAACATGTGCCGGAAGCCTACCGACGCTATCTGACCAACGTCTACCGCAAGCGGCTGGATCTGTGGGGCACGCCGATTCGGATCGAGTTTCGCGGCGGCGAGAATCCTTATCACACCTCGGCGGGGCGTGGTCGCCCCAAGCCCGGCGGGCATCGGAAAGCAGGTCGGTAAGGCGAGTCAGGGGGCCGCGAAAACCAAACCGACCGCTCCAGGCGGCCGGCGTCCGACATGAGATCCGCTCGCGAGTCAGTTCAAGGCGGTGGGTGCGTTGTCGGTCGGGCAGGTCTTGATGCCGAGCAGGTTGTAGGCCGGACACCAGTTCAGCAGGGCGGTGGCAACCGGCGCCACCCCGATCAAGCCCCACCAGCCAATCGTCCCCGCCAATGCGAGCACGATCAGTAAACCGCCGATCACGAGACGGGCAATCTTGTCGGCCAAACCGATATTCTTGGTCATGTTCATCGCTGCGCTCTCCAGGGTGGACGGATACTCAGGGATTGTACTGGCGGATCGTGGGGACGACTTGCGAATTATCAATTCAGGGGATATGCGCGTGCCTCCAAATACCCCGCGCACGATAAGGTCCAGGCAATGAACATGTATGCGTTTCTCGCCGTATTCGGCGGCGCGGGGTGTGGCGCCTGTCTGCGCTGGTGGCTGGGCATCGCCCTTAACCCCGTTTTTCCGACCCTGCCGCTCGGCACGCTGGCCGCGAATCTGCTCGGCGGCTATCTGATCGGGGTGGCGGTGGCGTATTTCTCGGTCAACACCAGCCTGCCCCCGGAAGCCCGGTTGTTGGTGATCACCGGCTTTATGGGCGCATTGACCACCTTTTCCACCTTTTCGGCCGAAGTGGTCACCCTGATCGCCCGCGACCAGTTTGGCTGGGCGATCACGACGGCGGGCGTGCATCTGTTCGGGTCGCTGACACTGACCGCGCTCGGCATCCTGACAGTTCGAAGATTTCTGTCCGGATCATGAGAAGCGGGAAGTTCGACGCTTGACCCCGCAACCCGGGTTGCGGTCCGCAAACACACTACTGACGGGAGGATCGGCGATGGAAGGTTCGTTTCTCAGGTTCTACCTGCGCGAGAACCAGCGGCATCGTGGCAAATTGTTGTGGGAATGGCTGCTGGAGCAGGCCAACCGGATGGGGGTCCGTGGGGGGTCGGCTTTTCGGGCGATGGCCGGCTTCGGCCGTCACCATCATCTGCACGAAGATCATTTCTTCGAGCTGGCCGGGACGCTCACGGTCGAGGTCGAATTCATCGTCACCGATGCCGAGGTGCGGCGCCTGCTCGACTTGCTGCGTGAAGAACAGATCCGCGCATTTTACGCCCATATCCCGGCCCGATTCGGCGTGACCATGCCCGATTCGGATGACGCGGACGTGCCGGAGGCTGCTCCAGGGCAGGGTTCTACTTGAAATCGCTGCTCAGTTTGCCCCGTGCTATCTGGCTGCTGGGGCTGGTCAGCTTCTGCAACGATGCGGCCAGCGAACTGGTGTATCCGCTAGTGCCGCTCTATCTCGCCTCGGTGCTGCTGGCGGGACCACGGGCGCTGGGTCTGATTGAAGGCATCGCCGAGGCGACCGGCAGTCTGCTCAAGCTGTTTGCCGGCGTCCTCGCCGACCGGACCCATTCCACCAAGCCGTGGGTGGTGGGCGGTTACGGACTGGCGGCGCTGGCCCGGCCGCTGCTCGCCTTCGCCACCTCTTGGCCGCTGGTGTTGGCGCTGCGCTTCACCGACCGGGTCGGCAAAGGGTTACGCAGCTCGCCGCGCGACGCGCTGCTGGCGTTGAGCATCGACGGAGGGCGGCGTGGGCTGGCGTTCGGCCTGCACCGGACGATGGATAATCTCGGCGCCGTGGTCGGGCCGTTGCTGGCGGCGGGTCTGCTGGCCGCGCAAGTGCCGCTGCGCCAGGTGTTTCTGTGGGCCGCGCTGGGTGGTGCGGCGGCCGTGGCGCTGGCGCTGGCGGTGCGCGAGCCGGCGCGGGAGGCGGCGCCGGTGGTGGTCCCCTTCAGTTGGACCTTGCGCGGTTTGCCGGGGCCATTCCGGCGCTATCTGGTCGTGCTGGGGCTGTTCACGCTCGGCAATTCCTCGAACATGTTCCTGCTGCTGCGTGCTCGCGAACTGGGCTTCCCCGAGTATCAGGTGCCGTTGCTGTGGGCGCTGGTGGCGCTGATCGCGGCTGTGTTTTCGACGCCACTGTCGGCGCTGTCCGATCGGCTGGGGCGCCCCCGCCTGATCGTCGGGGGTTGGCTGATCTACGCCGGGTTTTACCTGCTGCTCGGTTTCAACAGTCACCCGGTGCTGCTGTGGCCGTTGTTCGGGCTGTACGGCCTGTTCATGGCCGCCACCGAGGGCGCGGAGAAGGCGCTGGTCGCCGATCTGGCGCCGCGCGAGATGCTCGGCACCGCCTACGGCTGGTTCAACATGATCGCCGGGGTCATGCTGTTGCCGGCATCGATCCTGTTCGGCTGGCTGTGGCAGCAGGTTGGCGCGCCGGTGGCTTTTGGCTTCGGGGCCGGGTGTGCGTTGGCGGCGGCGTTGCTGTTGCGGGGATGGGTGTTCGCGGGGAAAGCTCAGCGGTTCAGGTAGCGTTACGGCAGCCCGTCGTCAGAATCGATTCAGCCATGTCGAACACTTTGGGGTTCTCGGTTTAGCGGAAATATAGGCTGTTATGCGGTTCCGGCAGCAGGACCAATTGCGCGCCGTGACTGGCCAAGTCGCGGATGCCGGCGATGCTGGCGGCCAGGTTGGCGGCGCGATCATCACCACGGGCTTACTGGACCAGGCCGATGGTCAGGTTTTTTGTGGGCATGGATCGAGCCTCGCGGCGAAGTTGGAGAGCGGGCCAGCAGGATGCATTATCCACGACGTATTGATTTAATAGGTTTTTTTACAGCCTCTTGGGACTTGAGGCGTCGAAAAACAACCCTCACCCCCAGTCCTCTCCCACAGGGAGGGGGCGCTTTTGTACAGGCGCTTAAAAGTATTTCCAAGGAAACGATTCCATTTCATGGCGGCATGTGCTCTTGCAGCTAATAGAGCGGCGCTAATGAACACAACCCACCTCCCGTCAACCCGTCGGTAATTCCCGATTTCTTGACCGGTTTCCATCAATCTCACTCCCCCGCCGCCAGCCGCTCCACCCGCTGAAAGCCGCGCGGCAGCGGTTTGCCCCGCCGGCCCCGCTCGCTGGCGTAGCCGTCCAGATCGGCCGGCTTGAGCTTCAGATCCCGCTTGCCGGCGGTGAGCGCCAGATTCCGTTCCGGCGGGACGAAGGCCAACATCGTCAACCGTTCCCCACCCGGCAGATCGAGCACCTTGTTGCCCTTGCCCTTGGGCAGGCGCGGCAGGTCCTTGGCCGGAAACAGCAGCAAGCGCCCGCCGCTGCTTACCGCCGCCAGCCGATGGGTTTCCAGCCCCATCACCGGCAGCGGCGGCAGAATCGTCGCACCCTCCGGCACGGTTAGCACCAACTTGCCGGCCTTGTTACGACTGAGCATGTCGTCAAAGGCGCAGATGAAGCCGTAGCCGGCGTCGGTGGCCAACAGGTAGAGATCCTCGGGATTGCCCAGCAGCACCCTGATAAAACTCGCCCCGTCCGGCGGGCTGAGCTTGCCGGTCAGCGGCTCGCCGTAACCGCGCGCCGAGGCCAGCCCCGCCACCGGCAGGGTGTAGGTTCGCCCGGTGGTGTCCAGAAACACCGCCGACTGGTTGCTGCGCCCCTGGGCCTGGGCCAGAAAACCATCGCCGGATTTGTAGTTCAGCGCCGCGGCATCGACCTCGCGGCCCTTGGCCGCCCGCACCCAACCCTTTTGCGACAGCACCACCACCATCGGTTCGCTGGGGGTCAAACTGGTTTCATCCAGCGCTTGCGCCGCTCGCCGCTCCACCAGCGGGCAGCGCCGGGGATCGGCACAGCGCTGGGCGTCTTCCTGGATTTCCTTGCGGATCAGCCCCTTCAAGCGCTTTTCCGAACCGAGCAGCAGTTGCAACTGCTCCAGCTCCTTACGGAGTTGATTCTGCTCGCCGCGCAGTTTCATTTCCTCCAGCCGGGCCAGATGGCGCAGCTTGATCTCCAGAATGGCCTCGGCCTGGACGTCGGTCAGCTGGAAGCGGGCGATCAGCACCGGTTTGGGTTTGTCTTCGGTGCGCAGGATGTGGATCACCTCGTCCAGGTTGAGATAGGCGATCAACAGACCATCGAGGATATGCAGGCGCTGTTCGACTTGATGGCGTCGGTGTTCCAGCCGCCGCCACACCGTAGCCAGGCGATAGCGCAGCCACTCGTCGAGAATCTGCCTGAGGTTCTTGACCTGCGGTCGACCGTCCAGGCCGATCACGTTCATGTTGACCCGGTAGCTCTTCTCCAAATCCGTAGTGGCGAACAGGTGATCCATCAATAAATCCACGTCCACCCGGCTGGAGCGCAGCGCCAGCACCAGCCGGGTCGGATTTTCATGGTCGGACTCGTCGCGCAGATCCTCGACCATCGGCAGTTTTTTGTCCCGCATCTGCGCGGCGATCTGTTCCATGATCCGCGCCCCGGACACCTGATGCGGCAGGGCAGTGATGACCACGTCGCCGTTTTCCCGTTCGAAGCGGGCGCGCAACCGCACCGCGCCGTTGCCGGTCTGGTACAGCTTCCGCAGCTCCTCGCGCGGGGTGACGATCTCCGCGCCGCCCGGATAATCCGGTGCAGGGATGAGTTCGCACAGCGCGTCCACATCGCTGTCGGGATGGTCCAGCAAGCGGACGCAGGCGGCGACGATTTCGCCGAGGTTGTGGGGCGGAACGTCGGTGGCCATGCCGACGGCGATACCGGTCGCGCCGTTAAGCAACACGTTCGGCAGGCGGGCCGGCAGCAGCACCGGTTCCTCCAGCGTGCCGTCGAAGTTGGGCGACCAGTCCACCGTGCCCTGCCCCAGTTCCGCCAGCAGCACTTGGGCGAACGGCGTCAATCGCGCCTCGGTGTAGCGCATGGCCGCGAACGACTTGGGATCGTCGGACGAACCCCAGTTGCCTTGACCGTCCACCAGTGGGTAGCGGTAGGAAAACGGTTGGGCCATCAACACCATCGCCTCGTAACAGGCCGAGTCGCCGTGCGGATGGTATTTGCCGAGCACATCGCCGACAGTGCGGGCGGATTTTTTGTGTTTGGCTCCGGCGCTCAGGCCCAGTTCGGACATGGCGTAGACGATGCGCCGCTGCACCGGCTTCAAGCCGTCGCCGATGTGGGGCAATGCCCGGTCGAGAATGACGTACATGGAATAATCCAGGTACGCCTTTTCGGTGAAGATTCTCAGTGGCAGGCGTTCGGCGCTGTCGGCGGTAAAATCTAATTCGGTCATTCAGAAACATCGCTCAAGGATTGGGAAACCGTTCGGCGGCTGTGCTCCAGACATGGATATATTGTTCATTAACTTAATTCATTCAAAAACATATATGTCAGTATATCCACGTCAGGAACACTACCCCACCGTTTTTATTCGATCGCCGGTTGCGCCGATTGATTGGCGTGCTGGAGGAACGCTCCGGCATGGGTGGCGAAGATCTGCCGGTGCCGGTCGCGACCGCCGATCAGGCGGTAAACTCCCAGCTTGACGCCATCCTGCACGACCATCCAGACCAGGTTGTACACCCAGACCCAACCGATCAGATCCCAGGGCAGCACCGGCACCAGCCAGCCGAAACCGCACATCAGCACCGCGAAGACCTGGGTGCCGACCACCGCCCCCAATAACTGCCAGGAAGGATACGGTCGTGCCCAGAACGCCTGCTTGGTGCGAGTCAGCAGCAGCAGCAGATGCCCGCCGACCAGCAGTTGCAGGAACATCATGGTTTGCAGGTGAGCCGCGTCCAGGTGCAGGACTTCCATGCCCAGGACCAGCAGGCCAAAGCTCTGCGCCACCGCCAGCGCGCCCAGCGTGATCGACACCGCGAAAGTACGCTCGCGATTCCAGCGCACTGGCAGGGGGTCGGGGTCGGTATTGTCGTAGGCGATGGTCATGATCGGCACGTCATCCAGCAGGGCCAGCGCCACCAGCATGATCGCGGTCAGCGGGAAGAAGCCGAACACGATGCTGGCCAGCACCACGAACACCATGATGTCGATGCTCATGGCGATGCGGTAGATGATGTAGCTCATCATCCGTTCGAAGATGCGGCGCGATTCCTCCACCGCGCGGGTAATCACCGACAGGCCCGGCGCGGTCAGCACCAGGGCGGCGGCGGCCCGGGCGGCGTCGGTGGCGCCGGACACCGCAATGCCGACATCGGCCTGCTTGAGCGCCGGGGCGTCGTTGACCCCGTCGCCGGTCATCGCCACGATGTGGCCACCCTGCTGCAAGGCCTTGACAATGCCGTACTTGTGCTCCGGGAACACTTGGGCGAAACCGTCGGCCTCCTCGATTTGGTGGACCGCCGTCGCCGGCAGCGGCCCGTGCGCCACACCCCCGGCGAACAGCGCTTCCGCCGCTCGAATGTTGGCGCCGATACCCAATTGCCCGGAAATCTGCCTGGCGATGGCGATGTTGTCGCCGGTGACCATCTTCACCGCGATGCCGTAATGGCCCGCTTCGGCGATGGTTGAAGCCGAATCCTCGCGCGGCGGATCGAACAGCGGCAGGATGCCGAGAAATACCCATTGGCCACCCGCTTCGGCGCGGGCCACGCCCAGGGTGCGGAAACCCTTGGCGGCAAACTCATCCACCAGCCGATCCGCCAGAACCTGCGTCTCATGATCCACCTGACACAGTTGCATCACCACCTGCGGTGCACCCTTGGTGACTTTGAACGTCTGGCCGGCACCATCCTGGACGGTGGCCTCGGTGCGCTTGCCCACCGGGTCGAACGGCGTGAATCGTAGCTGCTGGCATGCAGCCAACGCGCCGGCATCCGACAAACCGCCGATCACCGCCAAGTCGATGGCGTCATCGTTTTCCGCCTTCGAAGCCAGCGCCCCGGCCAGAATCAACTCCTGCGCCGGCACGCCGAAGGGCTGGGCGTCGCCCAGGGTCAGCTTGTTCTGGGTCAGGGTACCGGTCTTGTCCGAGCAGAGAATGTCCACGCCGGCCATCTCCTCGATGGCTTCCATGCGCGACACGATGGCCTTGAACTTGGACAGCGATAGCGCGCCCAGCGCCATGGTGACCGACAACACCGCCGGCATTGCCACCGGAATCGACGCCACCAGCAGGATCAACGCCAGCTTGAGCAAGTGGATGAAGGAGGTGCCCCAGTACAACTCCACCGCCGCCAGCACCACGATCAGCGTCAGGGCCGACACGATCAGGAAATTGCCGATTTGCAGCACCGATTCCTGCAAGTGGGATTTGGCGCCGGCCGTTTCCACCAGCTTGGCGGTGCGGCCGAAAAAAGTGTTCGCGCCGGTGCCGGTCACCACCGCGACCATCTCGCCCTGCTTGGCGATCGAACCGGAAAAAGCCACGTCGCCCGCCGTCTTGCCGACCGGCAGCGATTCGCCGGTCAGCGCCGCCTGATCCACGCTCAGATAGTCGCCCTCGATCAGTTTCACATCCGCCGGGATGATGTCCCCCAGACGGATGCGGGCGATGTCGCCCGGCGCCAGGTCGCGAGCCTCGATTTCTCGCCACTCGCCGTCGCGCAGAACGCGCGCCTTGAGCGCCAGCTGTCCCTTGAGCGCGGCCAGGGCGCCGGCGGCGCTGGCCTCCTCGCGGAAGCCGATGATCGCGTTGAATAGCAGCAATGTAGCGATCACCAGAAAATCGTTCCAGTCACGCGTCAGCAGCGAGAGCAGCGCCGCCGCTTCGATCATCCAGGGGATCGGCCCCCAGAAGTAGGGCAGAATCCGCTGCAACAGCGTGACGTGCTTCTCCTCCAGCGCGTTCGGGCCGACCTCACGCACCCGATTGGCTGCCTCGGCGGCGCTCAGGCCCTGGGTGCGATCCGCTCGCAAGTGGGCGAGCACGGCGTCCACCGTCTCCGCGGCAAAATCCATTTCACTCTCGGGCGGGGTGACCACCGGCGGCGGCGCGGTGGGCTTGCGCCGGTACTTCCACCACACGATGCCGGCGAGCAGCAACAGCAAAATCGGGATGGCGGTCCAGTCCAGATCCCGCACGATCCGTCGCTCCAGCGTCGGCTCCACCGACTTGGCCGCAGGCTTGGCGACTTCCGGCACGGGTGTGGGAGTTTTCGCGGGCGCGGCGTCCTCGGACACGGGCGGCGCCGTTCGAGCGGGAACGCTCTTGGCGACCTCGCTCTCGGGCGGGCACGCGAACTTATCCCCGGACAAACGGTGGTTTTCCCATTCCCGCAACTGCCGCTCGAATTCCCGCAAGGCATCCGCGCGGCTCAGGGCGCCGACCGCCGACAGCGAGGGAATTTGCAGCCTTTCACCCGCCTTCAAGGGTGAGTTGACGTTGCAGGCGTACTCAAACGCCTGCGGGTTGTCTTTGAGCAGGGCCAGCATCACCTGGTCGCGGCTGACATCCTGATCGTGATAGATCTGTTTGGCGACATCCCAAAGATCATCGCCACGCCGAATGGGACCATAGGCATCCCGTGCCAGCGCGGACGACACCATCCCCAGCAGGAAAACGGCGAGCAGCACAAAACGCGTGTTCATTGGAGCCCCCTTGCTCGTGGTGGATTATCCGATCTGATTCTAAAACGATTGGGACTGAAT
>JAPUDV010000115.1 GCA_027492875.1 Candidatus Competibacteraceae bacterium
TACAAAGGCTTGGGGCCACACGTTTGAAAATCCCGCTGGACGCTCCATCCTGGCCGCATTCCGCGCCGGGTTAGGATTCTTCCATCGCCTCGGCGAAGCGGACGCGGATGCGCTCCACCCGCTCGCGGTTCACGCCGAAGTCGTAATAGCCGCTTCGCGCGGCCGAACGGACCTGAATGAAGCCCGGCGGGTCGAACAAAAACTCCACATCGTCCACGAAACCAAAGACCGCCGAACCGCATTGGGCGTGGATGTAGCGTTCATCGGCCCGGACGATTTTGGTTCGCTCCATGCCGCCGAGCGTCGCCAGCAGTTGGGCGCGTGCCCGCGCCCGCGCCCGCGCGGCCGCATAGCGCAAGGGATGCACCCACTGCTGTTCGTCCGCCGCCTGCGACGACACGCAGTTGGGCGAGCTGGGGCACGGTGTCAGTCGGCCTTCGCTGACGCCCAAATCCAGGGGCGGTCGCCCGCCCGAGCAGCCGCTGGCGATCAGGGCCGCGATGACCACCAACCCACCGGTCCATTGCTTCATTCGCATGTGTCATTCCTCGTTGGATCGTTCCGCATTTTGGCCGCTCCGGAGGACGAACGCTTGTATTCCTGGCGGGGCCGTTGTTTGGAGAGACCGGTTCAACTACCTTTAATCAGCAACCCCTTGCCGAAATCCGCCGCCCGACGCCATGGTTGCCCCTTCATCAGACCTGCAAACGCTCGAAGATCTCACCTTCCAGGTTCTCTACCGGGGCGCGTTCGCCTTGCTGGAGGTCCATCTTCGATCCGGCCAAACCCTCAAGGCCCAGTCCGACGCCATGGTGGCCATGGACCCCACTATCGATGTGGAAGGCAAGATGGAGGGCGGCCTGCTCGGCGGACTCGGGCGCATGTTCAGCGGAGAAAGCCTGTTCTTTCAGACGCTCAGGGCAGCCCGCGGCGCCGGCGTGGCGCATCTCGCGCCCGCCCAGCCGGGAGACCTGCTGCCGATTCGCCTCGATGGCCATCAAGCCTATATCCTGCAAAAGGATGGGTTTCTGGCGGCCAGCGATGGCGTCAGCATCTCCACCACCGCCCAAAACCTCACTCGGGGACTTTTCAGCGGCGAAGGTTTCTTCGTGCTCAAGGCCAGCGGCCGGGGCATGCTCTTCGCCGAAAGCTACGGCGCCATCCATGAACTCGACGTGCCCGCCGGCCAGGAAATGATCGTTGACAACGGCCATCTGGTCGCCTGGCCCGAAGCGATGCAGTACAAGATCGAAAAGGCCAGCGCGGGCTGGATTTCCAGCTTCACGTCCGGCGAAGGCGTCGTGTGCCGTTTCCGGGGACCCGGTAAAATCTATATCCAAAGCCGCAATCCGGCCGCTTTCGGCGCGTGGGTGCGCCCGCTCCTGCCGTCCAACCGCAGGGGCTAAGCGGATGGCGAGGCCACTCCAGCCGGGCGCCAACCTGCCCCTCCCCAGCGGCGCGGAAATTCGGATCGGCGTCGATTGGGAACCCGAACGCCCCGGCGGTTACGAGGTCGACGCCAGCGCTTTTCTTCTGCGCAAGGGCGATCAAGTGGGCGGGAACGCGGATTTCATATTTTACAACAACCCGCGCTCGGCCTGCGGTTCCCTCAAGCTGAGCCAGGGCGCCGAACCGGAGCGCCAGACATTTCACATCCAGCTCGGCGACCTGCCGGGCGATGTAGCCAAAATCGCCATCTGTCTGACGCTGCACGGCCATGGCTCTTTTGCTCAGGCCCACCGGATCGATGTCCGGGTCTGCGATGCAGCGCGGACCGAACTGATGAGCTTCAGCCCGCCCACCGCCAGCATGACAGAAGCGGCGTTGATCCTCGGCGAGGTCTACCGGCGTAACGACCAATGGAAGTTTCGCGCCGTGGGCCAGGGCTTTGCCGGCGGTCTGGGGCCTCTGGCCACCCACTTCGGGGTGGATATCCGCGCGGAAACGCCCGCCGCGCCGCCGCCGGTACCGCGTGCCGCCACCGCAAAAACCGCACCCGTCTCCGTCGGCAAAGCGCATACCACCGGGGTCTTACCCACCGGGAGCATCGTCCGCCACTCCGCCGCCGCCGATCTCGATTACGAGATTCTGTATCCGGGTGCGTATGCGCTGGCTCGCGTCGATCTGCCGCGCGGCCGCCGGTTGAAAGCCCAGTCCGACGCCATGGTGGCCATGGCGCCGACGATCGATGTCGAGGGCAGAATGGAAGGCGGGTTGTTGGGTGGCCTCGGCCGGCTGATGAGCGGCGAGAGCTTTTTTCTGCAAACCCTGACAGCGTCGCGCGGGCCAGGCGCGGTGTTCCTCGCTCCGGCTTCGCCCGGCGACGTGGCCGCGCTGGACATTCACCCTGGCGAAGGGCTGGTGATTCAAAAGGATGGCTTCCTGGCGTGCAGCGAGGAGGTTCAGGTCAGCACCCAGGTGCAAAACCTCGCGCGGGGGCTGTTCAGTCAGGAAGGCTTCTTCATTCTCAAGGCCGAAGGTCGCGGGCTGGTTTTCCTGGAGGCCTACGGCGCGGTCCATGAATTCAACCTCCAGCCGGGCCAGCAAAAGATCGTCGACAACGGCCACATGGTCGCCTGGTCCCAGTCCATGCGCTACGAACTGGAGATGGGCAATCCCGGTTTCATCGCCGCCTTCACCTCCGGCGAGAAAATCGTCTGCCGGTTCTTCGGTCCCGGCCGGTTGCTGGTGCAGACCCGGCAACCGCGACAGCTCGGCCTGTGGATTTCCCGCTTCCTGCCGGGATGAGGCCGCTGCGTCGAAACCACCCCGCCCGCTACACCAGCACCAGATTGTCCCGGTGGATCAACTCCGGGTCGTCCACATGCCCGAGCAACTCCTCGATGCGGCGGGTGGTCTTGCCGATCAGCAGCAGGGACTGTCCGACATCGTAATTCACCAGCCCGCGCGCCACTTCGCCGCCGGCGGGGTCCAGACAGGACACTAAATCGCCGCGCTCGAACCGACCCTCGATCGCCGTGACTCCGACCGGTAGCAGGCTTTTGCCGGCCGTGCGCAAGGCTCGCACCGCCCCGGCGTCCAAATGCAACCGCCCGCGCACCTGCAACTGCACCGCCAGCCACTGTTTGCGCGCCGCCACCGGGCTCTGACTCGGCCGCAGCAGGGTACCGAGCATCTCGCCGCCCGCCACCCGCCGCAGCACCTCCGGCTCGCGCCCCCAAGCCAACAGGGTAAAGGCGCCGGAGCGCGCCGCCCGCGCCGCCGCGTGCAGCTTGGTCAGCATACCGCCGCGCCCCAGATTGCCCGCGCCGCCGCCGGCCATAGCTTCCAGCGCCGCGTCGCCGGCCCGACCCTCGCCGATCAGACAGGCGTCGGCGAACTGGCGCGGGTTGCGGTCGTACAGCCCTTGCTGGTCGGTGAGAATGACGTACAACTCTGCTTCCACCAGATTGGCCACCAGCGCGCCCAGGGTGTCGTTGTCGCCAAAGCGGATTTCCTCGAAGGCCACCGTGTCGTTTTCGTTGATGACCGGCACCACCCGCAAGCGCAGCAGGGTACGCAAGGTATTGCGAATATTGAGATAGCGCTGGCGATTGGAGGCGTCCTCGTGAGTGAGCAGGACCTGCGCGGTGCGGATGCCGTGGCGCTCGAAGGCCGCCTCCCAAGCCTGCACCAAGCCCATTTGCCCCACCGCCGCCGCCGCCTGCAAGTCGGACAGCACGGTCGGTCGCTGGCTCCAGCCCAGCCGCCGCATACCCTCGGCGACCGCGCCGGAGGTCACCAGCAACAGTTCCCGGCCGGCCCGATGCAATTCCGCCATCTGCGCCACCCAGGCGTCGATGGAGAAATTGTCCAACCCCTGGCCGTCGTTGGTGATCATGGCGCTGCCGATCTTGACCACCCAGCGCCGGGCGCTGCCCAACTGCGCGCGCGTCTTATCGAGCATCGCCCGCCTCGCCTTCCAGCCGCGCTGCCGCTTCCTCCCGCCGCCGCTCTTCCAACCGCGCCATGACCGCCTCGATCAGGGCATCCGTTCCCTCGCCGTTAACGGCGGAAATCCCGAATACCGGCCCGCTCCAACCCAGCGCCGCCACGATCTCGGCCACCCGCACCGCCCGCTCTTCGGGTGGCAACACATCCAGCTTGTTCAATACCAGCCAACGCTCGCGTTCGGCCAGTTCGGCGCTGTACTTGGCCAGTTCGCTCAGAATAATCTCGACATCCCGCAACGGATCGCCACTGTCGCTGTAGGGCGCGACATCCACCAAATGCAACAACAGCCGGGTACGGGACAAATGGCGCAGGAACTGAATGCCCAGGCCCGCGCCTTCGGCGGCGCCCTCGATCAAGCCCGGAATGTCGGCCATCACGAAACCGCGCAATGGTCCGACCCGCACCACACCCAGATTGGGATGCAGGGTGGTAAAGGGGTAATCGGCCACCTTGGGTCGGGCGGCGGAGACGGCGCGGATCAGGGTGGATTTGCCGGCGTTCGGCATCCCCAGCAGACCGACGTCGGCGATGACCTTCAGCTCCAGCCGCAGGTCACGCGCCTCGCCCGGCGTACCCGGCTTGAACTGACGCGGCGCGCGATTGGTGCTGCTCTTGTAGCGGGTATTGCCCAGCCCGTGAAAACCGCCGCGCGCCACCAGCAGGCACTGACCCGACTCGACCAGATCGCCGATCAACTCGCCGGTACCGACATCGTAGGCCATGGTGCCCACCGGCACCACGATGGTCAGATCGGCGCCACCGCGGCCGGTGCAGTCGCTGCTCATGCCGTTCTGGCCGCGCCCGGCGCGGAAGCGCCGGGTAAAGCGGTAATCGGCCAGGGTATTCAATTCGGCGTCGGCCCGCAGCTCAATGCTGCCGCCGTCGCCGCCGTCGCCGCCGTCGGGACCGCCGAAGGGAATGTATTTCTCCCGCCGAAAGCTGACGCAGCCGTCGCCGCCGTCGCCGGCCTCGACCCGGATGATGACCTCATCGACGAATTTCATGGCATCCTTCGCGAACCGTGAAAAAAACAAAAGCCCCGGACGGGGCTTTCGACGCGCTCGGTGAAGTCAGAGCCATTATTGTACCGGCTGGATGCTCACATACTTGCGATTGTGGGGACCCTTGACTGCGAACACCACATGGCCATCGGCCTTGGCAAACAGGGTATGGTCCTTACCGCAACCGACGTTCTGACCCGGATAGAAGCGGGTACCGCGCTGCCGGATGATAATATTGCCGGCTCGCGCCAGTTGACCGCCAAACAGCTTGACGCCCAAACGCTGTGCTTGCGAGTCGCGACCGTTGCGACTGCTGCCGCCTGCTTTTTTGTGTGCCATGATTTCAGCCCTCGAGGTTCGGCGCCGCCCAAGCGGTCGTCTGGAGGCCGCTGATACCGCTGATGCTCAGTTCCGTAAAAGACTGGCGGTGGCCCTGGGTCTTGCGGTAGTGCTTGCGGCGACGGAACTTGACGATTCGGATCTTGGGGCCGCGCCCCTGGGATTTGACGGTGGCCGTCACCCGGGCGCCCTCGACATAGGGCGCGCCGACTGTAATCTGGTCGCCGTCGGCAATCATCAGCACCGTGTCGAACTCCACGGAGGCGCCTTCCTCGATTTCGAGTTTTTCGACCTTGAGGGTCTGACCCTCGGCCACCCGGTATTGTTTGCCCCCGGTTTTAATGACTGCGTACATGGCGAAATCTCCAGACGGTTCATCCGTCCCGACTAAAGGGGCGTAATTCTAGCGGTACCCCCCGGCAAGGTCAAACCAATTCCTGTTGACAGCGGTGCTTGGGTGCTTGGGTGCTTGCCTTGACCCTGCCGCAACCAATCCGTAGCATTGCGGGCGTCTTCATCAAGGCTACCCGCCACCATGAAAATCGAACAGATCCGCGCGCCGGTCGCGGACGACATGCACGCCGTCAACACCCTGATCCGCCGGCAGCTCCATTCCGACGTGATGCTGATCAACCAGTTGGCCGGCTACATCATCGACAGCGGCGGCAAACGGTTGCGGCCGGTGACCGTGCTGCTGGCGGCGCGCGCCTGCGGCTACGCCGGCAGCGGGCATATCGACGCCGCCGCCATCATCGAGTTCATCCACACCGCCACCCTGCTACACGATGACGTGGTGGACGAATCGAGCCTGCGCCGCGGGCGGGAAACCGCCAACGCCATCTGGGGCAATCAGGTCAGCGTGCTGGTGGGCGACTTTTTATATTCCCGCTCGTTTCAAATGATGGTCGGCATCGGCAACATGCGGATCATGGAAATTTTGGCCGATACCACCAACACCATCGCCGAGGGCGAGGTTCTGCAACTGCTCAACTGCCACGACCCCGACACCAGCGAGGAACGCTATATGGCGGTGATTCACTGCAAGACCGCCAAGCTGTTCGAGGCGGCAGCGCAACTGGGGGCGGTGCTGACTGATCGGCCGGAGGAGGAACGGGCGCTGGCTCGCTATGGGTTGCATCTGGGGACCGCTTTTCAACTGATCGACGATGTACTGGATTACAGCGCTTCCAGCGCCGAACTGGGCAAGAACATCGGCGACGACCTGGCCGAGGGCAAACCGACCCTGCCGCTGATTCACGCCATGCGCCACGGCACGCCCGAGCAGGTTCGGATCATCCGCGAAGCCATCGAACACGGCGGGTTGGAGCACATCGATATCGTCACCCGTACTATTGAGTCCACCGGGGCTCTGGACTATACTTCGCGCCTTGCCGCGAAGGAAGCCGAACAGGCCGTTGCCAGCTTGGCGCCGCTGGCCGCTTCAAGCGCCAAGGATGCACTGGTCGGGTTAGCCCGTTTTGCGGTCAATCGCCGCTCTTAAAGTCCTTCCCCATCGGGGTGTAGCTCAGCCTGGTAGAGCGCTGCCTTCGGGAGGCAGAAGTCGCAGGTTCAAATCCTGTCACCCCGACCAATTAATCAACTGCTTACCGCTGCTTTCCTAATGTCCTGATGCTGGTCTATGACCAGATTATGACGATCCAGTATTTCCACGGTCCCGCGCAACTGATCGGGCATCATGTGGGCATAGACATCCAGGGTCGTCTGAATGTCGGCATGACGCAGCCATCGAGCAACTTCTTGAATCGGTGTCCCTGCCTGCACCAACCAACTGGCGCACGTTCGTCGTAAGTCGTGCGGCGTACAGTGTGTGATTCCTACCCGCTTGACCGCTGCCACAAAACTCTTCTTGACGCTGGCGGTTCGTTCCCCTCGCCGATTGCAGAACACCCATGGACTTGCCGGGCAGTGCGCCGCGGGAAATCCGGCACGGTGAATCAAGACCGCTCGCGTGGTCGCGTTGATCGGGACGCTGCGCCGTTGCCCGCTGGATCAGGCCGCGCAGACACCTCACCGGCGATTTCACCTTTCCGGCTTTGAGCGCCGCTGCTAGCAGCCTGTCGGACTTAGG
>JAPUDV010000116.1:0-10650 GCA_027492875.1 Candidatus Competibacteraceae bacterium
CGTAAACTCATCGGGGCCTAAACCGGCGAAAAACGGGGCGCACCGATTGCGCCCCGTTTTTTTCTGGAACGGTTTGGGAGCCGACCATGAAAGCCATTGTTTGCCATGAATTGAGTGGTCCCGCCGCGTTGCGGTTGGAGGACGTGCCGGAGCCGCGTCCTGGACCCGGCCAAGTGCGGCTGCGAGTGCGGGCCTGTGGGGTCAATTTCGCCGACAGCCTGATCACTCGTGGTCAATATCAGGTACAGCCGCAACCGCCGTTTAGCCCCGGTTTCGAGGTGGCCGGCGAGGTGCTGGAGTTGGGCGCCGGGGTTGAAAGCTTTGCGATCGGCGACCGGGTGATTGCCATGACGCCTCATGGGGGTTATGCCGAGCAGGTAGTGGCGAGCGCCAGCCGCTGCGTGGCCATGCCAGCGGCGATGCCGGATGCGCATGGCGCGGCATTTCCGGTGGTGTTCGGCACCTCGCATGTGGCGCTGTGGCATCGGGCGCGGCTACGGGCCGGCGAGACGCTGGTGGTGCATGGCGCCGCCGGCGGAGTGGGATTGACGGCGGTGGTCATCGGCAAGCGGCTGGGCGCGACGGTCATCGCCACCGCCAGCGGTCCTGAAAAACTGGCGGTGGCCGCCGAACACGGGGCGGACCATTTGATCGATGTCGGCCGCGAGGACGTACGGGCGCGGATCAAGGATCTGACCGATGGCCGTGGCGCGGATGTGGTGTACGATCCGGTCGGCGGCGAGTTGTTCACCGCCTCGCTGCGCAGCATCGCTTTCGAGGGACGGATTCTGGTCATTGGTTTTGCCGGCGGCACCGTGCCGCAAATTCCCGCCAATCATTTGCTGGTCAAGAATGTGGATGTCATCGGCCTGAACTGGCCAGCCTACGCGGAGCTCAACCCACGGGTGATGACGGAAAGCTTTCGGATTCTCATGCAGTGGTATCTGGAAGGAGCGATCCAACCCTACGTGTCGGCAATTTACTCCCTGGTTCGGGCAGCAGACGCCCTGGATCAGGTGGTTGCGCGCAAGTCCACCGGCAAGGTGGTCATTCGTGTGGATTGAACGCATGTGAACGCTGAACTGACCATCCATTACCTGGGCCGGACGACGCGAGCGACGGCGCGAGGCGGCGACGCTCAACTCAAGAAATTCCGTGCTGCCTTGTTGCTGAAGGGGTTTGCGGTCGCCAGCGAGCAGGGTGACCGGTTGGAATTACGGCGGCGGGCTTACTTGCTACAGGATGATTGGCCGATGCGGGTATCCGTTCGCCGCGACGGCCACCGCGTTGCAATCGATTACTGGCTGCTCATTCCCTGGGGCTGGATCGTGGGGCTGAGCTTCCTTACCTGGCTGGCCCTGCCCTTCGCCGGTTTCCAGAATGCGGGATTGGCATTCGTGCTGGCAGTGCTGGTTGCGGCGCTGGCCATCTATAAGCAGAAATTCGATTGCCGGCCCGATGCCTGGTTTTGGCAGCAGCGCTCCCGGCAACGCTGGGGCGAAATCATGGAACGGCTGATGCGGGAGGCGTTTGAATAAAGGCCTCGATCGAGCGGCGGAGGGAGATCGGGTATGAAAACCGGCGGGCCGCATCCGGGCTACCCGCCGGGTTGGGAGTCAGCCGCCTTTCGGCAACAGCAAGGCGATGAAGGTCGCCGCGAAGATGGCGCTGGTGATGACGCCACTAATGTTGGCGCCCAAGGCATGCGGCAACACGACGATGCCGGGACCCACTGACTTTTGCGCGACCTTGGCGGTGGTCGGCACGCAGCTCACCCCAGCGATGCCGGTCACCGGGTTGTACTTCTTACCAGACAGATAGTACATCGCATAACCGCCCAGAATGCCGCCAATGCCAGAGATCAGCAGTGCCAGAATACCCAGCACCAGTAGCTTCAATACCACCGGATTCAGGATGGTGCCGGCTTCGCACAGTACCCCCAGTAGCAGACCCAGGAAGAACGTCGAAGCGTACAGTACCGTGTTCGAAAACAGTTCAAAGAAGTAGGTGAGTTCGCTTTCACGAACGACCACTCCGATAAACAGCGACAAAAATAACGGTGAGGCGACCGGAAACAGCAGGCTGAGCAGCACGCAGGCGATCACGGCGAACACCAGCTTTTGGTTGGACGTGATCGGTTTGATCTTCTCTATCGGCATGGGCAGGTTACGCAGCCGTTCGGGGATCAGCAACTTGATCAGGTACGGATACCCGCCGTAGGTCAGTCCCAGATACAGGTAGGCCACCACGGTGATCGGCACGAAGATCTCCCGCGCCAACTGCAGCGAGGTAAACAGCACCATCGGTCCGTCGGCGCCGCCGATGGTCGCTACCGCCGCCGCCTGACCGGGGGTCAGCCCAAGCGCCACGGCGATCGGGAACACGAAGACCGTACCCAGTTCCGCGAACAGGGCGACGAACATGCTCTGGAACGGGCGGGCCATCACGAAGCCCACGTCCAGCAGGGACCCGATACCCATGAACACCAGGCAGGCGATCAGGCCGTTGCTGAACATGAAGGTATAGATCGGTTGTAACCAGTTGATCTGGAGGATGTTCACCAGCGCGGTGGTATCCGAGGCCAGCGGCGCGACGAACAGGGTGCCGGGCATCTGATGTATCGCCTGCCCGGCGGCGACATTCATGCCGGTGGCCGGATCGTAGGCGGAGAAAAACATTACCCCCGCATTGATGGTGGCCATGCCCAGGCCCATCGGGATCATCAGCAGGGCTTCCAACACCCCCTTGCGTCCCAGATAGAGCAACACAATCCCCAGCGCCATCAGAAAAATCCGGCCGAAGGCAATCTTGGGGTCGGTGGAAAAACCTTGGACCAGGGTGTTAATGCCCTGGAAGATATCAAGTAGGTTAAGGGATTCCATAACGGAACGCTCCCGGCCTTAGCCAATGCTCAGCAATACCTGCCCCGCATCCACCGGATCCCCCGGTTTGACCGCGATGCTGGTCACTTTGCCACCGCGTCGGGCGACGACATGGGTGACCATCTTCATGGCTTCCAGCGAGATCAGTTTATCGCCCTCGTTGACCGCCTGACCGATATTGACATGGACCGTTTGCACCACGCCGCCCAACGGCGCGACTTCGTCGCCCGGACCCGCCTCGGCCGCTGACGCGGGCCCGGAGATCGCCGGCGCGGGAGCGGTGGGAACCGGCGCCGCCGGCTGCGGCGCGACGTTCATGCTACCCGGTTCCGGATAGATGCTCTGAGTGCCGCCGGTGGTGATGTCCTCGACCGCGACGATGTACTGCTTGCCTTCGACGGTGATGCGAAATTTCTTTTCCATTTTGGGTACTCTCGCAAGAGAAGAAAAAAATGATGAATTCAGGACTTGTGTGGGGTGTGGGACGTGTGGTGGACCGTGCGCGCCTCGGCGGTCCAACTGTAGCCGCGTCCCGGTGTTTCGATATGGACGATGCGGTGGGCACCGAGCATGGCGGCTATCGTCGCGGTAATCACGGCCAGGTGTTCCTGTGGTACGCCCGCAACCACCGGCTGCACGACCGGCGCGGGTTTGGCCGGCGCTTTTGCCGTCTGAGTCGGGTTGCGCGACAGTGCCCAGACGATGCCGCGGATGACCACGGCGACCAACATCGAGACGACGATCACGATGCCGTAGATCACGAAGATGTCGCCGATGGCGTCCATCGTGGTGTAGGTCTTCATCGGTGGATTCCCGTTAATGTGGAGTTGTAGCGGTCCGAACCGGCCTGAGCCGGTTGTCGGACAGGGTTCAGAGCGGGATGCAACCGTGTTTCTTGGACGGGCGCAATTCGCGTTTGCTCAGCAACTTGCGTAGCGATAAGGCGATGGTGGCCCGGGTGTCGGCGGGTTCGATCACATCGGTGATGTAGCCGCGCGAGGCGGACATATAGGGCGAGGCAAACTTGGCCCGGTATTCGGCCGCCAGTTCGGTCGCCTTGGCCTTGCGGTCCTCGGCGGCCTTGAGTTCGCTGCGGTAGAGGATGTTGACCGCGCCTTCCGCGCCCATCACCGCGATTTCGGCAGTTGGCCAGGCGAACACCAGATCGGCGCCCATTTCCTGAGCGCACATGGCCAGGTAGGAACCGCCATAAGCTTTTCGCAGGATGATGGTGATCTTGGGTACGGTGGCCGATGCATAGGTGTAGAGCATCTTGGCGCCATGGCGAATGATGCCGCTGCGCTCCTGTTCGATACCGGGCAGGAAGCCGGGCACGTCCACCAGCGTCACCAGCGGGATGTTGAAGGCGTTGCAGAAGCGGATGAAGCGCGCGCCCTTGTCGGACGAGTCGATGTCCATCGCTCCGGCCTTGACCAGCGACTGGTTCGCGAGGATGCCGACCACGGTGCCTTGAATGCGGGCGAAACCCACCACGATGTTGCCGGCCCAACCGGCATGGACTTCCAGGAACTGACCGTTATCGACCAGTCGCTTGATGATAGGTTGTACATCCATCGGTTCCGAGGAGGTGTCCGGGATCAGGGCGTTAATGCCTTCATCCGATGACAGATCGAGATCCGGGTAGGGTTGGTGCGGCGGATCCTCGGTATTGTTGGACGGCATGTAGCTCAGCAATGCCTTGGCGATCTGGATGGCGTGGAGATCATCCTCGGCGACGAAGTGGACGTTGCCGCTGATCGTGGCATGCATCTGGGCGCTGCCGACCTCGTCCAGGGTGGTGGTGCGGCCGGTGACGGCCTTGATCACCTCTGGGCCGGTGATGAACATGTACGCGTTCTGCTTGGTCATGATGATGAAATCCATCAGCGCCGGCGAGTACGACGCGCCGCCGGCGCAGGGACCGGCGATGATGGCGATCTGCGGCACCACTCCTGATAGCAGTACGTTGTTGTAGAACACCTGACCATACCCGGACAAGGCATCGACGGCTTCCTGGATGCGGGCGCCCGCGGAATCCTTGAAGGCGACTACCGGCGCGCCGATTTTCAGAGCGAGTTGCATGGACTGCACGATTTTATTCGCGTGCATCTTGCCCAGGGTGCCACCCATCACGGTAAAGTCCTGGCTGAACGCTGCGACCGGCCGGCCATCCACAAACCCGGTACCGACGATCACACCGTCGGAGGGGAGTTCCTTGTCGGCCAGCCCAAAGTGCTTGGCGGCATGCTTGGCATGGGTGGCGATTTCCTGGAAGGTGTCCGGTTGGAACAGGGCCAGCAACCGCTCGCGGGCGCCCAACAACCCCTTGGCGTGCCGTTCCTGGAGTTTGTCCTCGCCGCCGCCCGCTAGGACCTTGGCGCGGCGTTCCCGCAAAATGTCGAGCTGTTTCTCGGAAAGCATGATCCTCACCTCACTTGGTGTTCGAGTTGGTCGGCAAACGGACAATCAACAAACCTTCCCCCGCTGGTCCGCATACGGGGAAGCGGGCTAGTTATAGGGTTTAGTGCGGGGGAAATAGTGGTTTCAGCGGAGCGGTAAACGATTGGTGGAAAGGGTAACGCCCACCTATACCAGACCACCATTCTCAACTTCTGCCTAAGGGTAGCCGAAATCCGGATAAACGCGATAGTCGTCCATGGCTTTTGCGACGGGTCGTGGCGGTCGGCGCAACTCTTCCCCGGAAACGCGGGCGGAGTGCGCCGGGGCGAAAGTCAAGCCAGGGGTTTGGCGACCTCGCGGTCGTCGGCCCGCTGCTCGGGATCGGGCGGTAGCTGGGAGGATACCGCCTGAAATCCGTGCCGTTGCCCTGGGCCGACGAAGACGTCGGGCATCCGTTGGGAAGATACCGCAGCCTCCTCCGTGATACGCCGAATCAGTTCGCCGTGGCGGTGGGCGCGTTTCATCGCTTCTTGGTTGAGCAGGCGGCGGGTGCGTTGGGCGTGCGCGACGGCGCGGCGCGTCATGATAGCAGGATCGCCGCGGTTTCCCGCAGGGTCTGGCTGTTGATGGCGGCATGGTAGTGGGCGCTGAAGTCGGAGCCGCGCAGCGCTTTCCTGATCATGCCTTCCAGGTTGGGGCGCTTGTCCTCCGGGGTGGCGCCGGTGCCCAGGCCGCCGCCGAATTCGACGATGGTGGTGATGCCGCCGTGGAAGGCGGTTTCCAGGTTGTCGATCCAGTGGACCGGATGGAACAGTTGGAAGAACAGCCGGGTTTTGATGGCGGCGGGATCGGAATCGTGATAAGCGCCGGTATAGTTGGACAGCACGCGGACGGTGGGTGCGTTCATCTCGGCGGCGTCCAGCACCGGACGGAAATGCAGGGCGGCGGTGATCATGTAAAAGGTGTGGAAGGCGCCCTCAGTTTTCAGCCGAGTCGGTCGCTTGCGCGGAAATTGGGCGTGGGCGTCGGCGGTCAGCCGGTCCAAATCGTCGGCAAGGCCGCCGACCACGGTCTGATCGAGCAGGTTGCGGGCGGAGATGACGCAGTAATGCTTTTCCGCCATCGGGTGGATACTGTCGAGGTGCAACGGAAACGCCAGCATTTCCCCGGCGCCGTAGGCTCCCATGAACTCGCCCCGCTTTTGCACTAGCCGCAGGGCGGTTTCAAAGCTCAGGGTGCCGGCGGCGACCAGGGCGCAGTATTCGCCGAGGCTGTGGCCACCGGTCAGGATCGGTTGCACCCGGTTGTCGGTCAGTTCGCGGAAGATTTCCAGGCAGGCCAGCGAATGGACCAACAGGGCGGGCTGGGTGTGGCGGGTCAGCCGCAGATCGTCCTCCGGCCCTTCCAGACAAAGCTTGAGGAGATCGTAACCGAGGAAGTCGTTGGCCTGCTGGTAAAGCTGCCGGGCCACCGGAAAGTCGCGGATCAGGTCGCTGCCCATTCCGACATATTGGGAGCCCTGTCCCGGAAATACGAACATGATTTGCTGGTCCTGACTCGACACGACTGCTGCGCTCCTGTGGGGAGGTGTTGAAACAAGCGCGCAAAGATACGGGGAAGCAGCCGGTAAGGCAAGAGAGCGGGATCGGGTCTTGTCTTTTACCACGTATGATAATAGCGTGCCGCCATGGCAAGACCCTGATGCATTGAATTTGCCGGCGCGTTGGAATCGGCGATTATTCCGGCTTGCGCCGCTCGCGGATCAATCGCATTCTCCAAACGCAACGTATGACAAAAAACCAGACCTGACCCCATGATTATTGACGGCAAACACTTCGCTGCCCGCTTGCGCGCCCACATCGCCGCGCAGGTCGCCCGGCTCAAAGCAGACCATGACCTAACCCCCGGCCTGGCGGTGGTGCTGGTGGGCGAGGATCCCGCCAGCCAGATTTATGTCCGCAACAAGGGCTTGCAGGTGCGGGAAGCGGGTATGAACTCCTTCGAACACCGCCTGCCGGCCGAAACTGGCCAGGCCGAACTGTTGGCGCGTATTGCCGCATTGAACCGGGATCCGACGGTCAACGGAATTCTGGTGCAACTGCCGTTGCCGAGGCAGATCGATCCGGAGGCGGTGATCGAGGCGATTGCCGTGGAAAAGGATGTGGACGGGTTTCACCCTCTCAACGCCGGCTTGCTGGCGGTAGGTGGAGCTGGAATGGTGCCCTGCACGCCGCTGGGGTGTCTGATGCTGCTCAAAGCTCATGCGGGAGACCTGGCCGGTCAGCGGGCGCTGGTGTTGGGGCGTTCCAACATCGTCGGCAAGCCCATGGCGGCCCTGCTGCTGCGGGAGCATTGCACGGTGACCATCGCCCATTCCCGCACCCGCGATCTGGCCGATGAATGCCGGCGGGCCGATATCCTGGTCGCGGCGACCGGTCGGCCACGGATGGTCGAGGGTGACTGGGTGAAGCCGGGCGCGACGGTAATCGATGTCGGCATCAATCGCATCCAGACCCCGGACGGCAAGGGCCGGCTGGTGGGAGACGTGGACTTCGAGTCGGCGGTCGATGTGGCCGGCGCCATCACCCCGGTGCCGGGCGGGGTCGGCCCGATGACCATCGCCTGTCTGCTGCTGAATACCCTGACCGCTGCATGTCGGCAGCAGGGTCTGCCGGCGCCCGAGGTCGAACCGGCGGCGGAGTGATGGCGTCACCCCGGCTTCTTTCCCGCAAGAAGCCGGAGTAAAGGCTTCAATCGACTCGCTGCCACTTCTGCTGCTTGCTGAAAAACAGCCACTTGCCGGTGACTTCCAAGGTCTTGCCGCCATCGATCAACTTGGCCTTGCTGGCGTAGGTGCCGCCGTCGGCCGGGTTGAAGATTTTGCCATCCACCCATTCAGCGCCTTCCTTTTTTAAATCCCACAGAATACGCATCCCCACCAGCGGCTTGTCCTTCAACTCACCCTCGCACTTGCTGCAAGTCTGTTCGGTGGCGCCCTCCAGCAATCCCACGATCTTGCCGGTCAGCACGCCGTTGTTTTCGGTGATCTGCACGATGCTCTTGGGCTTGCCGGATTTGTCGTCGATGGTTTTCCACTTGCCGGCCGGTGAGTTGGGATCGGCGGCCTGGGCTCCGGCTAACAGCAGCAGCCCGCACAGAGCGCCAAAACCGACGTTCGCGGATATCGTTTTCATTTTGGGTTCTCCTTGCCTTGGGTTATTGTTTTCACAAGGCGCGATCGCGCCGCAGTCGAAGCAAGTGTAGGACGAACAAGGTGGGGCTGCCTGGTACGTACCGGCCGCATCGCGCGACCGCCGCCCCGAATCCGATCTCGTGCGGTGGCGGTGCGCGGTGGCGCAGGGTGCCTGGAGGGTCGGATTATGTGTGACGGTGGTTCGGTCGATCCCATTGCGATGTCGTCGATCGAGTTGCAATTGCTGTTGCTGATCTTGGTCGCGAACGGCACGCCGATCATCGCCGCCGCCGCGTGCGGCGCCTGGGGCGGGCGGCCGTTGGATGGCGGGCGGGTGCTGGCGGACGGCCATCGTCTGCTGGGTGATTCGAAGACCTGGCGAGGTGTGCTGCTGGCGCCGCTGGCCTCGAGCCTGGCGGCCGTGCTGCTGGGATTGCCGGCGGTGGTCGGCGTGGTGGTCGGTCTGGCCGCGATGCTGGGCGATTTACTGTCGAGCTTCGGCAAGCGGCGGCTGGGCATGGCGTCCAGCAGCATGGCCTTCGGGTTGGATCAGATCCCGGAGGCGCTGCTGCCGCTGCTGGCGGTGTCGGTGCAATTCGACCTCGCCTGGCCGGCGATGGCCTGGATCGTGGCCGCGTTCATCCTGCTGGAGCTGGCGCTGTCGCGGCTGCTGTACCGGCTCGGCATCCGCAAGCGGCCCTACTGAGCCGGGTGCGCCCGCAGGTGGTGCAGGGTGATTTCCGGCGGGCAGTTAAAGCGAACCCCGACCACCGAGGAACCCGATCCCACCGAGGTGTAGCCCTGCATGTGGTGGTAACGCCAAGCGCCGCGGCAGAACCGGCGCGGGCAGTCGGCGTTGGTCATCAGCGCGACGCCGCCCGGCAGGCAGATCTGACCGCCGTGGGTGTGGCCGCTCAGCATCAGGTCGAAACCGGCGTGAGCGGCCAGCCGGTAGGGTTCCGGCGAATGCGACAGCAGGATGGCGAGGGCGTCCGGAGGGATGTTTTGGGCGGCTTTGTCGAAGTTGTCCACCTGAAAGAAGTGCGGGTCGTCGATGCCGGCCAGATGGATGAAGGCGCCGCCGCGCTCCAGAATCACCGACTCGTTGAGCAGCACGCGGATCCCCAGCGCCTCGATGCCGGGCACCATGCGGATGGAATCGTGGTTGCCCAGGATAGCGTAGACCGGGCCGCGCAAATGCGGCCGCACCTGGGCCAGCGCGTCGATGGCGGCATCGTGGGAGCCGTGGGTTTTGGCGCGGAAGTCGCCGGTCATCACGCAGACATCGTAGCGCACCTGTTTCAGGCGCTCGATCAGCGCGGCCGGGTAAGCGCCGTCCATGTCCAGGTGCAGGTCGCTGAGGTGGAGCAGGGTGAAATCGTGCAGGATTTCCGGTAGCTTGGGAACGACGACTTCATTGTGACGAATCTGGATGACGGTGGCGTTGCGCACGCCCCGATGGTACAGCCCCAGGCAACGCAGGCCAAGACGGATGAGGCTGTGGACCGAGTACCAGTTTTCGATGTGGAAAAAGGTTCGGCCGCGCCCGAAGACCTGGGTGGCATGATCGGCCTCGATGCCGAGACGTTGCCGCAAGTGCACCCGTCCGATCCTTTTTTCCAGCCGCTTCAGTTCGACCGTTTCCCGGTCGACGATCACGCTGCTTGCGGGGCGCGCGCCAAGCGGTTTGGATAAGGGGGAGTCGTCGTGAGTGGAAGGTTTTTTCATGATGGATTTTCCCAGGGCATCCGCGCTCCAGGCCATGTTAGCACCGTCGGAACGACTGCGCGAAGGCGGATGCGGATGCGGGAGACGCGGTGTGATCACGACCAGAAAGCCGGCGATCCCGCTGCCGGATTACAGCCGTCGCGCGAGTACTTCGGCGATTTCGGCGTCGCTCAATACCAGCGGATTGGTTTTCATGCTGCCGCCGCGCGAATGGGCGACGACATGCGCGAAATCGCTTTCCTGAATCCCGTAGGCATTTAATCGGGATAGCGCCAAGCGTTCGGTCCATTCATCCAGCAACGCCAGTAGCGCGGCATGCCCTTCTTCGGGACTGGGGAAATGCCGTCCGTGCAGAAGATCGCCCGCCCGGGCGTACTTGCGCCAAGCCGGATTGCCAGGATCGCGTTCCCGCAGCGCGGCCAGATTGACGCGGGCGGCGGCGCTGAC